>JBKHXE010000114.1:0-11446 GCA_046566185.1 Actinomycetes bacterium
GGCATCGGGGGACCAGGCAGCCTGGAGCGCGACGACGGCCGACGGAACCGGCGATGCTGCGAGGTGAGGTCAGGCTCGTGGACCTCGACCCGGCGTGCGGCAGCGAGGCAGGCAAGCGCCGTCCGGCCGTGATCGTCAGCAACGACCGGGCGAACTCGGTCGCAGCACGGCTCGGCCGCGGAGTCGTCACCGTCGTCCCGGTGATGAGCAACACCGACCGGGTCTTTCCCTTCCAGGCCCTCCTGCCCGCAGGGCCGACTGGCCTGCGGCAGGACTCCAAGGCCCAGGCCGAGCAAGTCCGCTCGATCGACGTCGATCGGCTCGGCGCGGTTCTCGGGCGGGTTCCCGCGGACGTCATGGCCCAGCTGGACGACGCGCTGCGGCTGCACCTGCAGCTGTAGCGTCGGCCCCCCGCAGCGGCTGGTCTGCCGGGACGATCTCGCGTCCCAGCGGCAGCAGCGACACCGGCACGAGCTTGAAGCTGGCGATGCCCATCGGGATGCCGATCACCGTCAGGCAGAACGCGACGCCCGAGACGACGTGCCCGAGCGCGAGCCACCAGCCGAAGAGCAGCAGCCACAGCACGTTGCCGACGCCGGAGGCGATACCGGCGTCCGGCCGCTTGACGAGCCGCCGCCCGAAGGGCCACAGCACGTAGCTCGCCGTCCGGAAGGCGGCGACGCCGAACGGGACGGTGACGACGAGCAGGAACGCCACCAGGCCGGCGACGGCGTAGCCGACCGCCATCCAGAACCCGGTGACGACCAGCCAGACGACGTTGAGCACGACCGCGAGCGGGCCGGTGGGGCTCACCTCGGGTAGCCGGCCATCGCCTCGAGCCGCGCGATGCGCTCGGCCATCGGCGGGTGCGTGGTGAACAACCGGGCGACGCCCTCACCCCGGAACGGGTTCGCGATCATCAGGTGGCTGGAGTTCACCAGGTCGCGCTCGGGCGGCAGCGGCAGCTGGCGCGTGCCCATCTCCAGCTTGCGCAGCGCCGACGCCAGCGCCAGCGGGTCGCCGGTGAGGCGCGCGCCGTCCTCGTCGGCGTCGTACTCGCGGGTGCGGCTGATCGCCATCTGCACCATGCCCGCGGCGAGCGGGCCGAGGAACAGCATGAGCATCGCCGCGAGCGGGTTGCCGCCGCGGCCCTCGCGGTCACCGCCACCGAAGAACATCGCCATGTAGGCGAGGTAGGTGATGACGCTGGACATCGCCGCCGCGACGGACGACGTGAGGATGTCGCGATTGTAGACGTGCATGAGCTCGTGCCCGAGGACGCCGCGCAGCTCGCGCCGGTCGAGGATCTGCAGGATGCCCTCGGTGCAGCAGACGGCCGCGTTCTGGGGGTTGCGACCGGTCGCGAACGCGTTGGGCGCCATCGTCGGCGAGACGTACAGGCGCGGCATCGGCTGCTGCGCCGCGGTCGCCAGCTCGCGGACGATCGCGTACATCAGCGGCTGCTCCGCCTCGCTGACCGGCCGCGCCCGCATCGCCTTGATGGCGATGGTGTCGCTCTTCCAGTACGCGATCGCGTTCATGCCGAGGGCCAGGAGCAGGCCGATCGTCAGGGCCTGCATGTTGCTGCCGAAGAGCAGCCAGCTGGCCCCGAGGACGACGGCGCCCATCAGCCCGAAGAGCATCGCCGTCTTGAGCCCGTTGAAGTGGTGGTGGCCGCCGACCATCTGCGGTTCCGTCCTCCCTGTCCTGCGCGGTGACACGTCGTCTCGCGGGGATCAACGCGCTCCCATGGTGGCGCGTTCCCGGCGCGGTGGCGCGCCGGACGTCAGCCGAGCAGTCCCGTGAACGGCGCCGCCACGAGCGCCGGCAGCACGGACAGGACGACGCACGCGCCGGCCGAGACGCCGAGCGCCAGGCCCTCGGCGGTGGTGACGTCCCAGGTGACGCGCGGCCCCTCGGCACCCGGCGGCCGCGCGAAGAGCAGGGCCCCCCAGCGCAGGTAGTACGCCAGCCCGAGCGCGACGTTGACCGCCGCGACGACGCCGACGAACCACGCGCCGGCGTCGACGACCGGCCCGAGGGCGACCACCTTGGCGACCAGCCCCATGACGCCCGGCGGCAGGCCGGCCAGGCAGGCCAGGGCGAACGCCAGCGCGGCCGCCGCCACCGGCTCCCGGCGCACGAGGCCCCGGTGGTCCTCCAGCAGGTGCCGCTCGCCGTCCACGTGGTGGCGGGCGACGAGCACGACGACGACGAACGCGGCCAGCGACGCGGCGGCGTAGGCGAGCAGGTAGCCGACTGCGGCGCGCGCCGCGCCCGTCAGCCCGGCGGTCGCCCCCGCCAGCGGCAGCAGCACCCAGCCGGCCTGCGCGACCGTCGACCAGGCGAGCAGCCGGACGGCGACGCGCTGGCGCAGCGCCACGAGGTTGCCGACCGTCATCGTCACGAGGGCGAGGGCGGCGACCACGGTGGTCCAGGCCTCGGCGAGCAGCGGCGCCCCGACGACGAGCACCACGACGACGAACGCGGTCGCGGCGGCCTTCGACACCGTCGACAGGAACGCGGCGACCGGGGGCGGCGACCCGGCGTAGACGTCCGGCGTCCAGAAGCCGAAGGGCATCGCCGACAGCTTGAAGGCGGCGCCGGCGACGACGAGCGCGAGGCCGAGCAGCAGCAGCGCGCCGCGGGGGCCCTCGGCGCCGGCCTGCGACAGCGTCGCCAGGTGCAGGGTGCCGCTGCCGGCGTAGAGCAGGGCCACCCCGAGCAGCAGGACGCCGAGGGAGGCCACCGCCACGAGCAGCAACTTGAGCGCCGCCTCGGCGCCCCGCGCGTCGCGGCGCAGCGCGACGAGGCCGACGACCGGCAGCGACGCGGTCTCCAGCGCGACGACCAGAGTGGGCAGGTCGCGCGCGCCGGCCAGCGCGACGGCGCCGGCGACCGCGGCCAGCACGAGCGCGTGGTGCTCGGCGCGGGCCCGGGCACCCGGCCCGTCGAGGGTCAGCAGCAGGACGACGAGCGCCGCCAGCAGCGTCACCGCCTGCAGCGCGACGGTCAGCCCCGACACGACGTAGGAGCAGGCGCCGGTCGCGGCGCACAGGGTGGCGGCGGGCAGGTCGGCCGAGGCCGCCGAGGCCGCGAGCGCTCCCCCGGCGCCGAGCACCCCGGCCAGCCCCACGCCGTCCAGCAGCCCGCGCCGGCCGGGCAGCACCGCGTCGACGACGAGGACGGCGAGCATCGCGGCCACGAGGACGACGACCGGCGACAGCAGCGCCCAGTCCAGGGCCTGCACGCCGCGGGTCACGGCGCGCCCCCCAGCAGCGCG
The DNA here is from genome assembly GCA_046566185.1 of Actinomycetes bacterium. GTDB lineage: Bacteria > Actinomycetota > Actinomycetes > Actinomycetales > SCSIO-59966 > SCSIO-59966. The sequence goes on from JBKHXE010000114.1 coordinate 3,284, forward strand.
GTCGCCGCGGGCGCCGTCAGCGACAGCAGCAGCCACGGCATGAGGCCGAGGCCGACGACGAGCGCCACGAGCGGCGCGGTGACCGCGACCTCGGTGCCGGTGGCGTCGGGGACGGCGGGCCCGCCGTCCGGCGGGCCGTGCCAGACGGCCCGCAGCACCCGCAGCAGGTAGGCGGCGGCCAGCGCCGCGCCGAGGGCGGCGAGCGCCGCCACCCACGGGGCGCCGTCCCCGAGCGCGTCGCGCCCGGCCCAGGCGCCCCAGACGGCGAGCAGCTCGCCCCAGAAGCCGGCGAGGCCGGGCAGCCCGAAGCCGGCGATCGCGCCGAGGGCGAGCAGCCAGCCGAGGCGGGGGGCGCGGTCGCGCAGCCCGGAGCCGACGCGCGCGAGGTCGGCGGAGTGGTGCCTGTCCTTGATGCCGCCGACGACGAGGAAGAGCAGGCTGGCGATGACGCCGTGCGCGACGTTGGCGAACAGGGCGCCCTGCAGCCCCTGCGGCGTGCCGCTGGCGATGCCGACGAGCACGAACCCCATGTGCGCGACCGACGAGTACGCGACGAGCCGCTTGAGGTCGCGCTCGACGAGGCAGGCCAGACCGCCCCAGCCGATGCCGACGACGCCGACGGCGGCGAGCGCCGGCGCGAGGCGGTCGACGCCGTCCGGCACCACCGGGACGGCGACGCGCACCATCCCGTACGTGCCCATCTTCAGCAGCACGCCGGCGAGCAGCACCGAGCCGACCGTCGGCGCGATGGTGTGGGCGGGCGGCAGCCACGTGTGCAGCGGCCAGCCGGGCACCTTGACGGCGAGGCCGACGAGCAGCAGCGCCGCGGCGGCGATCTGGGTGCCGGGGTCGAGGCCGGCGCCGGCGCCCTCGGCCAGCGCGACGAGGTCGGTGGTGCCGGCGCGCAGGGCCACGAGCAGGATGCCGAGCAGCATCACCGCCGACCCGAGCGCGGTGAACAGCACGAACCGGTAGGCCGCGTCGCGCCGGGCCGCCGCGTCGGTGTCGTCGCCCCAGACGGCGATGACGAACCACATCGGCACGAGCACGGTCTCGAACGCGACGAAGAAGACGACGAGGTCGAGCGCGAGGAACGTCGCGATCGCGCCGCCCACGACGGCCAGCAGGCAGCCGAGCAGGGCGGGCGCGCGACCCGGGCGCGGGACGACGACGACCGTGTAGGCGCACACCAGCAGGCCGAGCAGGGCGGTGAGCACCACCAGCGGCGCGGACACGCCGTCCAGGCCCAGGTGGAACGCGACACCGAGCCCGGCGATCCAGGGGACGTCGACCTCGAGGGCCGGCCCGGAGCGCTCCCAGGGGCGGGCCTCGAGCACCGCCCAGACCGCCAGCTCGAGCGTCACGGCGGCGACGACGGTGGCGCCGGCGGCGGCGGCGCGGTCCGGCAGGCGGCTGCCGGCGAGCAGCAGCACGAGGGACGCCGCCAGCGGCAGGGCGACGACCGCGACGAGCAGCGCGTTCACGGCGCCACCGCCAGCGCCACCAGCCCGGCGGCCACGCTGCCGGCGACCACCCAGCCCAGCTGGCCGGCGACGACGCCGGTCTGCAGGCGCCGCAGCAGGCCTCCGGTCCCCTGGCTGGCCTGCGCGGCGCCGCGCACGTACGCGTCGACGACGTCGGCGTCACCGGCGACGACGACGCGGGCGAGGGCGCGCACCGGCCGGACGACGAGGGCATGCTGCGCGTCGTCCAGCCGGTAGCCGTCGTGCAGCACCGCGGCCAGCCGGGCCGGCAGCACGGCGGCCACGTCGCGGCCGGGCCGGGCCGCGGCCAGCAGGCCGACGGCCGCTCCCGCCGCGCCCAGCGCCGTCCCCACCAGCGCCGCGACCAGGCCGACGTGCGCGTCGTCCAGCAGCGACGGGCCGCCGGGCGCCAGCAGCGCGCCGCCGACGACCGTGAGCGCCGCGAGCGCGACGACCGGCCAGAGCATCGCGACCGGCAGGCGGTGCGGCTCGCGGCCGTCGCCGAGCAGCACCACGGCGGCGGCGCGGGCGGCGTACAGGCCGGTGACGAACGTCGTGGCGTAGCCGGCGATCATCAGCAGCGCCGCGACCTGCTGGTCGAGGCCGCCCCCGCCGTGCAGCGCGACGTCCTCGACCGAGCTGAGCACCGCCTCCTTGGAGAAGAAGCCGGCGAGCGGCGGCAGCCCGGCGAGCGCGGCCAGCCCGACGCCCAGCGAGACGGCCAGCACCGGCGCCGTCCGGCGCACGCCGCCCATGTCGCGCAGCAGGTTGGAGCCGACGAGGTGCGCGACGCAGCCAGCGGCGAGGAACAGCAGGGCCTTGAACGCCGCGTGCGACATCAGGTGCGCGAGCCCGGCCGCCCGGCCCTCGCCCGTTCCGACCGCGAGACCGGCGAGCATGATCGCGACCTGGCTGACGGTCGACCAGGCGAGTAGCCGCTTGAGGTCGCTCTGCGCGAGGGCGGCCAGCGCGGCGCCGAGCATCGTCACTCCGGCGACCAGGGCGAGCACGACGAGGGTCGCCGGGGCCGCCGCGAAGACGGCGTCGAGCTTGGCGACCACGACGACGCCGGCGGCGACCATCGTCGCCGCGTGGATGAGCGCCGAGACCGGCGTCGGGCCCTCCATCGCGTCCGGCAGCCAGGTGTGCAGCGGGAACTGCGCCGACTTGCCCACCACGCCGGCGAGCAGCAGCAGGGTGGCGAGGGTCCACGTCGAGGTCGGCACCTCGCCGTCGCCGGCGAGCGCGAGCAGGTCGGTGACGGACGACGTCCCGGCGGCGACGAGCAGGACGACGACGCCGAGCAGGAACCCGACGTCGCCGACCCGGGTGACGAGGAACGCCTTGACCGCGGCGGCCCGCGCCGCCGGGCGCTCGCTGTGGTGGCCGACGAGCAGGTAGGAGGCGAGGCCCATCACCTCCCAGCCGACGAGCAGCAGCACCAGGTCGTCGGCGTGGACGACGAGCATCATCGCGGCGGTGAACAGCGAGACGGTCGCGGCGTACGCGGCGTAGCGCGTCGGGGCGTCGGGGGTGCCGGGGCCGTGCAGGTAGGCCGCCGAGTAGACCTGGACGGCGAGGGCCACGACGCCGACGGCGAGGCCGACGACTCCGGACAGCTCGTCCGCCCGCAGCACCAGGTCCACGGCCGGGCCGCCCGCTGCCGGGTCGCCAGCCAGCGCGGTGCCGAGCAGTCCGATGCCGGTCGCGCTCGCACCGTCCCACGTCAGTGCGGCCTGCACGACGGCGGCGGCCAGGGCGACCGCGGCCCCGCCGACGCCGAACGCGACCGCCGCGGCCTTCGAGCGGCGTCCGGCGGGCAGACCCAGCGCGGCCGCCAGCGCCGGGGCGACGACCGCGACCACGGCCGTCACGGCGAGCGCGCTCACCGAACGGCCTCGCGGGGGACCGCGCGCGCCGCCTCGCCGAGCTCGCGGGCGTCTCGGACGTCGGCGCTGCGGGTGCGGCGGAACAGCAGCAGGACGACGGCGAGCGCCAGGCCGACCTCGGCCGCGGCGATCGTGACGACGAAGAGGGTGGCGACCTGGCCGGTGAGCAGCGGGTCGGCGGTCGCGGTGTCGACGGTGACGAGCAGCAGCGCGGCGGCGTTGACGAGCAGCTCGGCGCCGACCAGCACCAGCACGGCGTTGCGGCGCGCGAGCATGCCGTACACGCCGAGCCCCGCGAGCACGGCGACGAGCAGGTACGGGCCCGCGAGGTGGATCACGGCGCCCCGCCGGACCGCTTGCGCGACACCGCGACTGCGCCGACCAGGGCGGCGAGCAGCAGCACCGACAGCAGCTCGAACGGCAGCACCCAGTCGGCGAACAGGGCGCCGCCGACCGCCGCGGCCTCCCCGCGCTCCCGGGCCACCTCGACCTGCTCGCCGCCGTCGACGGCGAGCAGCGTGACGCCGACCAGGCCCGCGACCGAGGCGCCGGCGACGGCGGCGGCGACCCGCTGCAGCAGCGGCGCGTTGACGCCGTCCGGTCCCACCGGCGCGCGGGTGAGCATGAGCGCGAACAGCACGAGGACGACGATCGCGCCGACGTAGACGAGCACCTGGACGAGCGCGACCACCTCGGCCCCGAGCACGAGGTAGGCGCCGGCGACCCCACCGAGCGCGACGACCAGCCACAGCGCGGCGTGCACCACCTGACGCGTCGTGACCGCGAGCAGCCCGGCGGCCGCGGTGAGCAGCGCGAGCAGCGCGAAGACGGCGTCCAGGGCGGTCACTCGGTCACGTCCCGCGGTCGGCGGGTCGGCCGCACCGGCTTGGTCGCCTGCTCGACCTCCTTGGGCGGCGGGGCGGCCGGGTCCGGCGCGGGAGGCGGCGGCACCGTCCACATCCACTCGCGCAGGCGCTCCTTCTCGTGGGTGAGATCGGCGATGTCACCCTCGCTGTACTCGAAGTGCGGGCTCCAGAACAGCGCGTCGAAGGGGCACACCTCGATGCAGATGCCGCAGTACATGCACAGCGAGAAGTCGATCGCGAAGCGGTCGAGCACGTTGCGCTGCCGGGACCGCGCCGCACCCTCGACCTCGACCGTCTCCTTGTGCGAGTCGATGTAGATGCACCAGTCCGGGCACTCGCGGGCGCACAGCATGCAGACGGTGCAGTTCTCCTCGAGCAGCGCGATGACCCCCCGCGACCGCGGCGGCAGGTCGGGCAGCACGTCCGGGTACTCGGCGGTGTGGCTGCGCTGGGTGAGCGTCCGCAGGGTCACCGCGAGCCCGCGCGCCAGCCCCCGCAACGGCCCGCCGCCCCGCGACCTCTGGAGGGTTTTGGGGGTCTCAGAGGCCGGTGAGACCCCGTTTTCCCTCCAGAGGTCGGTCACAGGGCCACCACCAGGACGCCGGTCAGCGCGAGCTGGGCGAGGGCGACGGGCACGAGGACGCCCCAGGCGAGGCGCTGCAGCTGGTCCTCGCGAAGGCGGGGCCAGGCGACGCGGATCCAGATGACGACGAGGGCGACGAGACCGGCCTTGAGCAGCGTCCACAGCCAGCCCAGCGCCTCGTCGAACGGGCCGCGCCAGCCACCGAGGAAGAGCACCGCGAACAGCAGGGACATGACGACGATGCCGGCGTACTCGGCGAGCAGGAACAGCGCGAAGCGCAGGCCGCCGTACTCGGTGTACGGACCCATCACGATCTCGGAGTCGGCGACCGGCATGTCGAACGGGGGCCGCTGCAGCTCGGCGACCGCGGCGACGGCGAAGACCGCGGCGGCGGGCGCCTGCCAGAGGAGCCACCACGGGCTCCAGGCCTCGACGATGCCGGTCAGGCTCAACGTGCCGGCGGCCATCGCGATGCTGGTGGCGGCCAGCACCAGCGGCAGCTCGTAGGCGAGCAGCTGCGCCGCGGTGCGCAGCCCGCCGAGCAGGGAGTACTTGTTGGCGCTCGCCCAGCCGCCCATCACGGTGCCCAGCACGCCGACGCCGCTCGCGGCGAGCACGAAGAGCAGGCCGGCGTCGACGTCCGCGCCGACCAGGCCGGGTGCGAGCGGGATCGCGGCCAACGCCACCAGGTAAGGCACCAGCGCCACCGCGGGCGCGAGCCGGAACACCGCCCGGTCGGCGGCCGCCGGGACGACCTCCTCCTTCTGCGCGAACTTCACACCGTCGGCGACCAGCTGGGCCCAGCCGTGGAACCCGCCGGCGTACATCGGGCCGAGCCGGCGCTGGGCGTGCGCCATGACCTTGTGCTCCGCCTGCCCGACGAGCAGCGGCAGCACGAGGAACGCCGCGAGCACGGCGACCGCACGCAGCGTGACCTCGAGGGCGAGGCTCACGAGCCCGCCTCCGGGCGGCGGGGTCCCCAGTCGGCGTCCGGGACGCCCGGCGGCAGCAGCTTGCGGCGGCTCGGGGACGCGTGCCCCTCGCCGCTCTCGCCCGGCTCCTTGGCACCCGGCCACGGTTTGGCGGCGCGCGCCGCCAGCACGAACGACTTGCGCAGCGGCGTCCCCTCGAAGCCGTCCGGCAGCAGCAGCGGCCGCAGCGGCTCGCCGACGGCGTCGGTGAAGCCGGTGAACTCCACGCCGAACATCTCGTGGGTCTCGCGCTCGTGCCACGCCGCGCCGGCCCAGACCCCCGTGGCGCTCGGCAGCACCGGGTCGTCGGACGGAACGCGGGTGCGCAGCAGCAGCCGCCGCAGCGGAGCGGCGCGGGTGGCGACCACGTGCGCGACGACGTCCACGCCCGGCGGGTCGCCGTCCGGCTCGTCGACGGCGGACAGCCAGTCGAGCATGTCGCAGCCGAGGACGTCGCGGGCGTGGGCGAGCGCGTCGGTCCACCGGTCCCGCGGGACGTCGAGGCAGGGCGTGCCGGTGGCGTCGGCCGCCTCGACCGCGACGCCGAGGGCGCCGGTGAGGGACGCGGCGGGGTCGACGGTCACGTCGTGCCCCGGTACCGCTCGCCGACGTGCTCGGCGGCGATCTTGTCCTGCAGCGCGACGATGCCCTGCAGCAGCGCCTCGGGCCGCGGCGGGCACCCGGGCACGTACACGTCGACGGGGATGATCTGGTCGACGCCCTTGGTGACGCAGTAGGAGTCCCAGTACGGGCCGCCGGAGTTGGAGCACGCCCCGAACGAGATGACGTACTTGGGCTCGGGCATCTGCTCGTAGAGCCGCTTGATCGCCGGGGCCATCTTGTCGGTCACCGTGCCCGAGACGACCATGAGGTCGGCCTGGCGGGGTCCGGGCGCGAAGGGGATGACGCCGAGGCGGATGAAGTCGTGCCGGGCCATCGACGCGGCGATGAACTCGATCGCGCAGCAGGCGAGGCCGAAGTTGAAGACCCAGAGGCTGTAGCGGCGTCCCCAGTTGAGGACGACGCGCACCGGGTCGCCCGCCACGCGCTGCAGGGGGCCGACCGTGGGCGGCGGGAGGTCTACTGCCACGCGAGCACCCCGTTGCGCCAGGCGTGCAGCAGGCCGACCGCGAGGATGCCGAGGAAGACGCCCATCGTCGCCAGCGTCGGCCAGCCGTAGGCCTCGACGACGGTCGCCCACGGGAAGAGGAACGCGGCGTCGACGGCGAAGACGACGTAGAGGTAGGCGTACAGGTAGTACCGGATCTGGGTCTGCGACCAGCCGGCGCCGACCGGGTCGACGCCGCACTCGTAGGTGGTGGCCTTCGCCGCGGTGGCCACGTGCGGGCGCAGCAGGCGGTTGGCGCCCATCCCGACGGCCACGAACAGGACCCCGGCGACGAGCACCGCCCCCACCACCACGTAGGGATCGGCTGCGGCCACGGCACGACTCTAGTGCCGCCCGCTCTACGCTCGGTGGATGCTCACCACGGCCCGTGCTCGCCTGGCCGCGCTCGCGCTCGCCACGACCCTCGGCGTCGCGGCCTGCTCGGGCGGCGACGACCCGTCGACCCCCCCGGGCACCGACGAGCCGCAGCCGACGCAGACCGCGGCCTCCGTCACGGTCGACGGCGTGCCGGACGAGCTGGCGACGCTGATCTCAGGGCTCTACACCACCCGGGACGACGTGGCCGTGACCGAGTCCGCCGTCGCGGCGGTGGCCGGCCGCACCCCGGTGACCACCGACGTCCAGGCCCAGGGCGCCACCGGCACGGCGCGCGGCGCCCAGGTCGCCGTCGTCACCGCCGGCGACGACGTCACCCTGGCGGTCACCGACCCGAACGGCATGTGGCAGGTCGTCGGCGGCTGGTGGCCCTCCCTCGGGGTCGACGAGCCGTCGCTCGGCGGCTCACCCCGCCTCGTCGCGGTGGTCGGGTCGGACGCGCGCCCCGACGAGGACCCGGCCCGGTCCCGCGCCGACAGCCTGCACGTCGTGGGCCTGGACGGCGCCGGGGCGGGTGGTGTCGTCGGCATCCCCCGCGACGCCTGGGTGCCGCTCTCGACGGGCGGCGAGGGCAAGATCAACGGCGAGCTGGCCCGCGGTGGACCGGACGCGATGCTCGGCGCGCTGGAGCGGGTCAGCGGGCTGGACCTGGAGGGGCAGGTCGTCACCGGCTTCTCGGGCTTCGTCGCGATGGTGGACGCCCTGGGCGGCGTGCCCGTCACCCTCGACCGGCCGCTGGAGGACGGCGACGCCAAGCTCGACCTGCCGGCCGGTGAGCAGACGCTCGCCGGCGACGACGCACTCGCCTACTCCCGCACCCGCAAGACGCAGCCGCGCGGCGACATCGACCGGCAGCTCAACGGCGG
>JBKHXE010000115.1:0-6883 GCA_046566185.1 Actinomycetes bacterium
GCTTTCGGACCTCCTGCGGACTATCTGCGGACCGAGCCGCACCTCGGCGAGTGGCGCGAGCGCGGCTGGTGAACCGTCGCGATCACGAGGGCGCGCGGTCCTCCGCTCGGGCCTGCGCGTCGGCGAGGGCCCCGTCGGCGAGCGCGGCGCGCAGGGCGGCCACCTCGGCGGCGAGTGCCTCGACGTCGCGGCGCGTGGCGGCCTGCGAGGCTTCCTCGACCTGCTGCACGCGCTCGATCAGCCACGACGCGAACGTCGCGGTGACGACGCCGAGCAGGGCGATTCCGGCGAGCATCAGCCCGGCCGCCACGGCCCGACCCGGCGCGGTGACCGGATACCGGTCCCCGTAGCCCACGGTGGTGACGGTGGCGAACGCCCACCACAGCGCGTCCCCGAACGTCCGCACGTTGCCCTCGGGATGGTCGCGCTCGGCGTCCAGCAGGGCCAGGGCGGCGACGAACATGACCAGCGAGGTGGCGCCGATGACGTAGACGAGCACCCGGCCGCGCAGCGAGTGGCCGGCGTGCCGGTTCAGGACATGCAGCAGGGTCACGAGCCGCAGCAGCCGCAGCGGGCGCAGCAGCGGCAGGACGACGACGGCCAGGTCGAGCAGGTTCGCGAGGACGAACGCAAGCCGGCGCCTCGAAAGTGCCAGGCGGGCGGCGTAGTCCAGCGCGAAGACCGCCCACGCCAGCCACGTCACGGCCGCGCAGACGCCCGGCCATGGGGCGGGCAGACCGGGGGTCGAGGATCGGCCACGCGTAGGCGGCGAGGAACAGCAGGGCGACGGCCGTCAGCGGCCAGTCGGCGAAGCGCTCCCAGCGCTCCCGCCGGGCCTCGCCCGACGCCTCGGTGACGTCCTCCGCGATGGCCTCGGTTCGCACGCTCGTCAGCGTGCCAGACGGCGCGCCGGCCATCGCGGAATGATCGAGCGCAGGCCCGAACGATCGGCCCGATCTGCCGAGGATTGACGCAGGCCCGTGGCATGCTGCGCGCGACACTGGCTGTTCACCCGGGAGACTGGCTGACGGGGCGCGAGGGGAGGCTCGGAGGATGACAGCACAGGCGGCGCCGGTGACCCCGGCTGTCCTGGCCTGGGCCGTCGCCGAGGATGGCCGACCGCTGGTCGACATCGCCGAGCGCCTCAAGGTCACCGAGGACGTCCTCGACGAGTGGCTCGCGGGTGAATCCCAGCCGACCAGAGGGCAGGTCACCAAGCTGGCCGAGGTGCTCAAGCGACCCCGGGCGCTGTTCTTCCTGCCCCGACCGCCCGAGCAGGCCACGCTGCCGGCGACCTTCCGGCACCCGCCGGGCGACGACGAGCGCGACGTCGGAGCGCAGGCGCGTCGCCGCGTGAGGCAGGCGCGCAGGGTGCAGCACGCGGTGTCGTGGGCGTTGCGGAACGAGCAGCCGGTCGAGGTGCCGCTCGCGATGACCTCGGACTCACCGGAGGCCTCCGCCAGCAGGGCCCGCGAGTGGCTCGGGGTCACCATCGACGAGCAGCGAGCATGGCGCGACGAGTACGAGGCCCTGCGTGCGTGGCGCGAGGCGCTCGACGAGCGAGGCGTGCTCGTGTTCGCGCTTGAGATCGGCCGCGACGACGTGCGGGGCTTCTCCGCGTGGGACGACCACGCACCGCTCATCGTCGTCAACACGAGCGCCGTCAACCCTGCTGCGCGGATCTTCACCATGGCGCACGAGCTGGGGCACCTCGTGACCCGCCAGGATGCGGCCTGCATCGACTTGCCGCGACCGTTCAGCGGCGCGACCGTCGAGCGGTGGTGCGAGCAGTTCGGCGCGGCGTTGTTGATGCCTCCCAACGCGACGGGCCGGCTGGCCCACTCGCGCAGCATCGGCGACGGCGAGGCCGATCTCGACGATGTCAAGGCAGTAGCCACAGCGTTCAGAGTGAGCCACCGCGCAGCGGCGCTGCGGTTGATCGACCTGGGATACGCGGAGCGGTCGCTGTACGCCGACGTGCTCCGGGTGTTCCGTCCGAAGCCTCCCGAAAAGGACGCCGGGCGGAAGATCGCCAGCCCGCCGCGACCAACGCTGCGCATCCGGCAGTACGGACCACGCACGCTGCGAACGGTGCTGAGCGAGCTGCCGCCTCGTGACGCGTTGTCCATGCTGCGGGTGACCGTCGAGGACGCGAGGCGCATCGCCGACGAGGTGCCGGGTGTCCCGAGCCTCTGACGGCTTCCCGCCACCGCTCGTCGTCGTCATCGACACGAGCGTCCTCATCGCAATGAAGCGGATTCCTCCTCTCGACCGTCAGTGGGGACGGCTTGAGCAGATGATCGACCTTGTCGACGGTGGAGACCTGTGCTTCCCGCGACAGGTACCGCGTGAGCTTGAGGTGGCTCAACACCCGGATGCGCCGGGCGCCTGGGCAGCGCACTGCAAGCGCCGGGGTCGCCATCCTCAGCCGACCGATGAAGCGCTGGCCGAGGTGCTCGACGTCGCCCCCCTGCTCGTCGATAGCGAAGCAGAGTCAGATACCGCAGACGCTCATGTCGCAGCAATGGCCTACGAGCTCCGCGAGCGCTACGGCGAGGCTGTTCGCGTGGTTGTGGCAACGAACGACTTCGTGGACCGCCTACCGGTGAAAGAGTCACTCACGGGGGCATGCGCCAAGCTAGGCATCGAGACGTGGAAGCCTGACGAGTTCGTTGAATGGCTCGACGGGATGGCATGAAGGTCAACGAGGCTAGGTTGACCCTAGTCGCCGAGGGCAGCCCACAGCTCAAGCCCGAGCGGCTTGCCGAGGTCGGCGGGGTCGGCCCCGCGTGCCATCGCGGTTTCGGCGGCACGGCGAGGGGAAGGGCCCGGCCCGGCTCGTCGTCGCCGGTGTCGGGCTCGTCGTGGTCGCGGTCGCGGTCGCGGTCGCGGTCGCGGTTATTAGGACGTGACGGGCTCCGGGCCGTCGAGCTGCGGTAGCGGCGGGCCGCCGTCGAACTGGTCGAGGATCTCGTAGTAGCTGCTGGGCTCACTCATGGCTTGCTCCTTCGTGGGTACCGAACGGCGAGCCGGTCGGCGCGCCGCGCGGGATCGGTGGTCTCAGATGGTGCGCCGGGCCGCGAGATTGGCGGCCGACGCAGCAGTGAGCAGGACGTAGCCCCGCGCGCCGCCCAGGCAGTCGCTCACGCGGTGCTGGCCGCCGACTTACTCGCCGCGCGGCACGTCGTGGTCGTGCCGGCGAGCGCAGTCCGGGCAGCGCACGGCGACATCGAGCCCGCCTGTCGCCTGCCATGAGCATGGGACCGCGTTGAGCGGTTTTCTGCCAGGGTCATGGGACCACCTGGATTGCCAGTCATGGGACCACCCGGCGCGTCGCGCCGGTAGGTCCTCAGGTTCCGCTTTTGATCTTCGCGTCGTGATCAAGGACGCGAAGGACGGAAGCGTGGCGTTCAGGGAGGTTGGCGTGGTTGAGGTGCGTGAGGTGCTGCGGGGCTGGCTGGAGGGGGCCGGGCTACGCACGGTCGCTGAGCGGGCGGGGGTGGACCGCAAGACCGCCCGCCGGTACGTGCAGGCAGCCGAGGCTGCGGGTCTGACCCGCGAGGCCGGTGCCGAGGCGCTCACCGATGAGCTGATCGGGGCCGTGGTCGAGGTGGTGCGTCCGGCCCGGCCAAACGGGCACGGCGCCTCGTGGGAGCGGCTGCTCGAACGCGAGGAGCAGATCGCGGCGTGGGTCAAGGGCGACAAGGACGCCGGCCTGGACCCGTTGAGCATCGTGAAGATCGAGGAGCTGCTCGCCCGGCAGGGGTGCGTGGTGCCGTACCGGACGCTGCACCGGTTCGCGGTGGAGCGCTGCGGGTTCCGCGTCAAGGCCACGACGGTGCGGGTGGCCGACGGGGAGCCCGGGGCGGAGTGTCAGGTCGACTTCGCCCAGCTCGGCTACCTGCTGGACGCGGAGACCGGCCGGCGCCGCAAGGTGCACGCGTTGATCTTCACGGCGGTCGTGTCGCGGCACATGTTCGTGTGGTTGACGTACTCCCAGACCCTGGCCGCGGTGATCGCCGGCTGCGAGGCGGCGTGGGCGTTCTTCGGCGGCGTGTTCAAGGTGCTCGTCCCGGACAACCTCAAGGCCGTCGTGGTCGACGCGGACGCGGTGAATCCGCGGCTGAGCGTGGGCTGGTTGGACTACGCCCAGCACGCCGGGTTCGCCACCGACCCGGCCCGGGTCCGCTCGCCTCAGGACAAGCCGCGAGTGGAGCGGGTGGTGCAGTACGTGCGCGGGAACTTCTGGGCCGGGGAGACCTTCACCGACCTGGCCGACGCCCAGGCCCGGGTCGAGAACTGGTGCGCCAGACGAGCCGGGATGCGGATCCACGGCACCACCGCTCGGCGGCCGGCGGTGATGTTCGCCGAGGTCGAAAGCCGTTGCCTGCTGCCGGTCCCGGAGCCGTATGACGTGCCGCTGTTCACGCGGGTGAAGGTGCATCGCGACTTCCACGTCGAGGTCGCCAAGGCGTTGTACTCGGTCCCGGAGGACCTGCTCGGGCAGTACCTGGACGCCCGCGCCGACCGTGAGCTGGTCAAGCTGTTCGCCGGTGGCCGGCTGGTCAAGACCCATCCTCGGCAGCCGCCGGGAGGACGCTCCACCGACCGCGCCGACCTGCCCGAGCACAAGGCCGGCTACGCGCTGCGGGACCTGACCAAGCTCATCGCCGTGGCCGCGAGCCACGGGCAGAATGTCGGGATCTACGCCGAGCGGCTGCTGGACGATCCGCTGCCGTGGACCCGGATGCGCGCCGTCTACCGGCTGCTCGCCCTGGTCCGCCGCTACGGGCCCGGCCCGGTCGAGGCCGCCTGCTCCCGCGCCCTGGACCTCGACGTCGTCTCGGTCACCAAGATCGCCTCGATGCTGGAACGGGCGACCGAGAACACACCGCCGGTGCTGCCTGCCACGGCCGGCTCGCCGAGCAGCCGGTTCGCCCGCTCCGCCGGGGAGTTCGCGATGCGCGGCGGCACCCAGCTCACCCTCATCCGCGGCGGCGCCGACGCGCCCGCCAGCACCGAACAGGAGACCACCCGATGACCACCCACCCGACGACGAGCGCGACGAGGGCGAAGGACCCCGGTCCGGTCGACCCCGTCGGCGCCGACCTCGCCCGGAGCCTGCGGGCGCTGAAGCTGTCCGGCCTCAAGACCACCCTGCCCGAACGGCTCGCGCTGGCCCGGCAACGCCAGATGGGCCACGCCGCGTTCCTCGAACTCCTGCTGGCCGACGAGGTCGCCCGCCGCGAATCCCGATCCGCGACGCTGAGATCCCGCGCCGCCGGCCTCGACCCGGGCATGCGGCTGGACACCTGGCACGAGCCCGACGACCTGACCTATGACCGGATGCTGTGGTCGGACCTGACCACCCTCGCGTTCACCGAGCCCGGCCACGGCGTCCTGATCCTCGGCCCCGTCGGCGTCGGCAAGACCCACCTCGCCTGCGCGCTCGGGCACATCGCGATCCGGCGCCGGATCAGCGTGCACTTCGCCCGCGCCGACAAGCTGTTCGTCCGGCTCAAGGCCGCCCGCCTGGACAACACCCTCGAGGCCGAGATGCGCCGCCTGGCCCGCGTCGACCTGCTCATCCTGGACGACTTCGCCCTCCGGGCCCTCGACGCCACCGAGACCAGCGACTTCTACGAGCTCGTCGTCGAACGCCACCGCAAGGCCTCCACCATCGTCACGTCGAATCGGGAGCCAGCCGAGTGGCTCACCATGATGAGCGACGCCCTGCTCGCCCAGTCCGCCGTCGACCGGCTCACCTCAGGAGCTCACACCCTCATCGTCGAAGGGCCCTCCTACCGCCAACGAACCCGCCCCGGCGGGCGCGTCGCCGTTGACCACGAGAGCGAGGCCCGCGATGCTCACTGACACCTCCAGGTGGTCCCATGCTCGTGGCAACGAGGTGGTCCCATCACGCTGGCAAGCGACACCGCCGGTCTTCGTGCGGCGCGTCCGCTCGACGACCGCGACGGGAAATGCGGGCCGCGGTGTGTAGACGTCGTACGCGACGAGCGATCCCGTCGCGCGGTCGGCGGCGACGAGGAAGTCGCCCGCCAGCCCTAGCGGGTCCGCCTGGGCGACGAGCTCGGCGTGGGTCGTCGGGCAGGACTCTGCGCGCGTTGTGCTCATGTGCTCGTTCCTCTCGTGATGACGTAGTGACTGCGGCGGGCCAGCGTCGGTGCGCCGATAGCGACGTCTCCGACGAGTTCTGAGCTGGCGACCACGCGCCAGCCGGACGGCTGGACACGGGCGCCGTGGTTAGCCCCGTCGCAGGCGCACTCGCAGTCCCACTGCTCGTTCAGCGCGTCCCGCAGCGACTCGACGCACCGCGTCCCGGCGGGCCGGCTTGTCGACGTAGACCTCGCCGCGACCGGCCTGGTCGGCCAGCGCGGCGACCAGGGTGGTCACCGCGTTGCCGGGCGCGGACCAGTTGCCGTCGCCGTGGTGGGTGACGCGGTGGCTCGTCACGAGCCGGTACAGCCACTCGCGAGCGCCCGGCCGGTACGGCAGGCGGAGGCGCAGCCGGCCACGCAACGGCCGGTGCGCCGCGGGCACGACGTCGCTCATCGCTGGCCACGACCCGACGCGCTTCACGTCGCTGCTGGACGACGTCGAGCGGCGGCTGTTCGACGAGCTGCCGGACGACGCCGTCGTCCACCCCGGGCACGGCGCCTCGACGACCATCGGCGCGGAGCGGCCGCACCTGGGCGAGTGGCGCGAGCGGGGCTGGTAGCCGGCGCCTCGCCACACACGGAAAGCCTGGGACGGCTGAGGCCGACGCCGTTCTCAGTGCTTGGGGTCCGCGACGTTCTCCGGCTCGAGCTCGTCGCGGCTGTGCTCGGGTAGCGAGCCGCGCCGTGCGGTACGAGCGAGGCTG
>JBKHXE010000116.1:0-22804 GCA_046566185.1 Actinomycetes bacterium
GCCATGGTGGCGAACAGCGACAAGTACCGACCGGCGCTGAGCGCGTCGATGCCCGACTCGACGAGGATGCTGGGCAGCCACGCGAACATGGCGTAGGCATTGAGCGAGTTGAGGCCGAAGACGCCGACGAGCCCGAGCGCGAGCTGACTGCGCAACAGAGCCGTCACCGGGATGTACCGGCGTGCCGTGGCCACGCTCTCCAGGACGGCGCGCCGATCGACGCGCCGGTCGACGGCCAGCCACGGCACCGCGGCGGACAGTGCGACGACGCCCCACGCTCCCGCGGCGATCCGCCATCCGGTGAGCTCGGCCGTCGGCACGGCGACCAGGGCCGGGGCCACGGTCCCCACTGAGATCAGCAGGATGTACATCCCGCTGACCGGCCCCATCCGGTCGGGGAAGTGACGCTTGACGAGCGGCGGCAGCAGCACGTTGCCCGCCCCCATACCGGCGTAAGCCAGCGCGGACAAGCCGAGGAACTCCCACGCGCCATCGGCCAGCGGCCTCAGCAACTGGCACCCCCCGGTGACGAGGACCGCCACCCATGCGACCCGCTCCAACCCCACCCAGCGCACCACGCTCGCGGTCATCCACCCGAGGACGGCGAAGGCCGTCGGCGGGACCGCCCCCAAAACCCCAGCCATCGCCGGAGACATGCCCAGATCGGTCCGGATCTGCTGCAGCAGCGGCGAGACGACGATGAGGCCGGATCGCAGGTTCAGCGCGAGCAGCACGACGCCGGCGAGGACGAGCAGTCGCCCCCTGAGGCGTCCAGACATGGGACGAATATAGGCCTGGACTCCGACCCGGCGGCCGGCGCCCTTGACGGCGGTGCGGTGCGGGCCCAGGGTCGAACGGTGTCCTGTCCTTGGAACGCCGTTCAGTATGCTGGTTCCACTTGCAACGTTTCGACCTGCCGTGCTCGAACCTGCGGCTGGCGGGTGCCTGCGCGGGAAGGGGGCCCGATGATCGGTGACGCCGCGGTGCGCCGGGCGGCCTCACGCCCGGCCCGAGCCGGCATCCTGCACATCGGCCTGGGCAGCTTCCACCGCGCGCATCGGGCGGTGTACACCGCCGCCGCTCTGGAGGCCGCCCCCGGCCCATGGGGGGTCATCGGCGTGGCGAGTCGCTCGCGTGCGGTGGTGGACGCCCTCCGGCGGCAGAACGACCGGTACAGCGTGCCGACGCTGGGGCATCGCCTTTCCGGCAGGTCCCATCTCGGTGACGACCACGGGCACCGTCCTGACCGTCGACGGCGGCCCGACCGTGCTCCGGCTGCCGCCCACAAGCTGAGAGGACCGATACACATGAACCTCGACCACTCGGGCGTCAGGTCGTGAGCGCAGTGTGGGTCGGGCCGACGGCGCCCCCGGAGCTGCTCCAGGCCGTCACGGAAGGCGGGGGGCAGCTCGTCGACGCCGGCGCCGCGCAGGCGTTCGTCTGGTACGGCGGGTCGGTCGAGCAGCTCCGCGACCTGCTGCATCCCGGCGTGCACTGGGTCCAGCTGCCGGCCGCGGGCGTCGAGCGGTGGGTGGAGGCCGGGGTGGTGGACCGGCAGCGCACCTGGACGTCGGCCGCCGGGTGCTACGCCCCGGCGGTCGCCGAGCACGCCCTGTCGCTGGTGCTGGCCGCCGCCAAGCAGCTCCCGGAACTCGCCCGGGCCACCACGTGGACCCGGCCCGCACCCCGAGCGCTGTCCGGCGCGACCGTCGGGATCGTGGGCGCCGGCGGGATCGGGCGCGAACTGATCCGGATGCTGGCCCCCTTCGGGTGCCGCGTGCTGGCGGTGACCCGGTCAGGACGGTCGGTGCCGGGGGCAACCCTCACTGCCGCACCGGACGGCCTGCACGACGTGTTGCGCGAGTCCGACTACGTGGTGGTCGCCGCGCCGGCGACCGCCCAGACCGCCGCCCTGATCGGGAAGCGCGAGTTGGAGCTGATGAAGGACGACGCGTGGCTGGTCAACGTGGCTCGCGGCGCCTTGGTGGACACCGAAGCCCTGGCGGCCGCCCTGGCCGCCGGCCGCATCGGCGGGGCAGCGCTCGACGTCACCGACCCCGAGCCGCTGCCGGACGGCCACCCACTATGGTCCGAACCGCGGGCCCTGGTGACACCACACTCCGCCAACCCGCCCAGCGTGCTGCTGCCCGCCCTGGTGGGGCGGGTCCGCGACAACGTGGAGCGGTTCGCTGCAGGCCAGCGGCTGACCGGCGTGGTCGACCTGGACCGGGGGTACTGACGCCCTGACCGACGCAGCCATCGATGACGCGGGATCCCCGTGCCCTTCGACGATGTGGTCGTCCCCCCGCCGCCGGGAGACGACCCCGGCCATCGCGTCCGGCACACCGGCCGTCGACGCCCTCGTGGACGGACCTGGCCTCCCGACTCGGTCAACTGGTCGCCGAGGCCGGGAGGGGTCGCTACGCACCGCGCGCGCGGCCCTGCTGGGTCGTCAGACGGTGTGCCCCGCCGGATTGGCTGGCTGAGTATCCGCAAACCTTGACGCCGTCCTGGATGGGGTCGTCGACGCTGCCGCCCCGTTGGCGTACAACTCCCGCCGGGCCCGGGCCGACGCGCTGCTGGCGACCTTCTCGGTCGGGTTCTGGATGACGCGGTCGTGGCGGACCACGCCCGGGAAGCGCCGACTTTGAGCCCCGCGTTGTCGGGAGCTGCGCGTCCGCATGCAGGCGCCGCCTGAGCGTGACGGCGATGAGTCCTGCGGCCTCGGTCGGTCAGTCACGCATCCGAACCACCAAAGGAGAACCACCATGACCGCCGTCTACACCTGGGACGTCTTCTCCACCCTCGATGGCTACGGCTCCTACGTCGAGGGCGCCGAATGGGGCGGCTACTGGAGCAAGCAGGGCCCTGAGCTGCTCGAGCACCGCGCCGGGCTGTTCGACACCGAACAGCGAATGGTCAGGAGTCGGACGTGCCGCTGCGCTCGCAGGCCAGGCTGGTCTGGACGGCGTGACGCGCGTGCGGTCACGACGGTGGCGCGCGTCGTCAGCGGTCTGAGGGCGTAGCGGCGACGTAGACCGTCCCTGACGAGGTGCTGCCGGTGTAGTGGTTGGGGAACGTCACGACGTGGCCGTCGGCACCGCCGAAGACGTTGCGCAGCAGGGTGAGGAAACCGGGGTCCGGCGGGGCGTCGGACCAGAGGCCGAAGACGCCGTCCGGGTGCAGGCGACGGCGCAGCGCCGCCAGCCCATCCTCGGTGTAGAACGCCGCGTGGCTGGGGTGCAGCACGTGCCCAGGGGTGTGGTCGATGTCGACCAGGACGGCGTCCACCGGGCGGGCGTCGCCCCCGGGACGCCACGGCCCCTCGCCGCCGGCCGTCGCGAAGAAGTCCCCGTGCACGAGCTCGGTGCGCGGATCGTCGACGAGCTCCTCCGCGCCTGGCAGCAGGTGGTCCCGGTGCCACTGGATCACCTCGGGGACCGCCTCGACGACCACCAGCGACCGCACGCGCTCGTCGCACAGCGCCGCCCTCGCGGTGAAGCCGAGACCGAGGCCCCCGACGACGACGTCCAGCCGCTCGCCGGTCAGCCGGCCCAGCGCGAGGTGGGCGAGCTCGGTCTCCGCCGCGGTGAACAGGCTGGACATCAGCCACTCGTCGCCGAGCTTGATCTCGTAGACGTCGACGCCGAGGGTGGGCTCGGTCCGACGGCGCAGGCTGATCTCTCCGATCGGCGTGTCGTGCCAGGCGAGCTCCTCGAAGCGGCGACTCATGCGTGACCCGTGGAAGTCAGGCGTCGACGACGACGGGGATGATGAGCGGGTTCCTGCGGTGCGTCTTGTACGCCCACCGGCTCACGGTGCGCACGATGAGCTGCTCGAGCTGGTGCGCCTCCCCGATCCCTTCGGCGGCGGCGCCGGCCAGCGCCTTCTCGATGAGCGGCACCACCGCGTCGAACGTGGTGTCGTCGTGGACGAAGCCGCGCGCCAGGAAGTCCGGGGGCTCGGTGAGCTCGCCGGTGTCGGCGTCCACGAGCGCGACCACGGTGAGGACGCCCTCCTCGGCCAGCGTCCGGCGGTCCTTGAGGGACGACTCGGTGACGCCGCCGACGGTCATGCCGTCGACGTAGACGTAGCCGGCGCGGACCTTGCCGGTCACCTGGGCCTTGCCGTCGACCAGGTCGACGACGACCCCGTCGTCGGCGATGACGACGCGGTCGGCGGGCACTCCCGTCCGGATGGCCAGGTCCGCGTTGGCGCGCAGGTGCCGCCACTCCCCGTGCACCGGCATCACGTTGCGCGGCTTGACGATGTTGTAGCAGTAGACGAGCTCTCCGGCGCTGGCGTGGCCGGAGACGTGGACCTTCGCGTTGCCCTTGTGGATGACGTTGGCGCCCCACCGTGTCAGGCCGTTGATGACTCGGTAGATGGCGTTCTCGTTGCCGGGGATCAGCGAGCTGGCCAGCAGGATGGTGTCGCCCTCGCCGACCCGGATGGGGTGGTCGCGGTTGGCCATCCGGGACAGCGCGGCCATCGGCTCGCCCTGGGAGCCGGTGCAGATCAGGGTGACCTTGTTGTCCGGCAGCCCCTCCAGCGCCTTGGCGTCCACCACCAGCCCGCGTGGCACGCGCAGGTAGCCCAGCTCGCGGGCGATCCCCATGTTGCGGACCATCGACCGGCCGACGAACGCGACCTTCCGCTTGTGCTGGTGGGCGGCGTCCAGCACCTGCTGGATGCGGTGCACGTGGCTGGCGAAGCTGGAGACGATGACGCGGCGCGGCGCCGTTCGGAAGACCGCCTCGATCGCGGGGGTCAGCTCGCGCTCGGAGGTGGTGAAGCCCGGCACCTCGGCATTGGTGGAGTCCACCAGGAACAGGTCGACACCCTCCTCGCCGAGCCGCGCGAAGGCGCGCAGGTCGGTGATCCGGTCGTCGAGCGGGAACTGGTCCATCTTGAAGTCCCCGGTGTGCAGCAGCAGCCCGGCGCTGGTGCGGACGGCCACCGCCAGGCCGTCCGGGATGGAGTGGTTGACCGCGACGAACTCGCAGTCGAACACGCCGAGCTTCCTGCGCTGCCCCTCGGCGACCTGCACCGTGGTGGGCTGGATGTGGTGCTCCTTGAGCTTGGCCTTCACCAGCGCCAGCGTCAGCCGGGAGCCCACCACGGGGATGTCGGGACGCTCGCGCAGCAGGTAGGGCACGCCCCCGATGTGGTCCTCGTGGCCGTGCGTGAGGACGATCGCCGCGATGTCGTCGAGCCGGTCCCTGAGGGACGAGAAGTCCGGGAGGATGACGTCGACGCCCGGCTGGTGCTCCTCGGGGAACAGCACACCGCAGTCGATGACCAGCAGCTGCCCCCGGTGCTCGAGGACGGTCATGTTGCGGCCGATCTCACCGAGCCCTCCGAGCGCGACGACGCGCAGCGCGTTCTTCGGCAGCGGCGGCGGTGCGCCCAGCTCGGGGTGGGGATGGCTCATGCGGGATTGCGCCTCTTCTGCGTCATGACGTCGGTGGTGGCGGTCAGCATCTCGCGGATCCGGACGGGAGCGTCAGACCCGCCCGGCCGCGAGGGGCTCGAGGACGAGGTCGGGATGGTCGCGGTGGACGGCACCCAGCCGCCAGGTGTCGGAGAACACCGCGAGCGGGGTGCCGTCCGTTCGCCAGAGCACCTCGCAGCTGTACTGCGCGTCGAGGGTAGCGACGTGCCCGGGCACGGTGCGCCGGGCCATCGAGTAGGGCAGCGCCTCGACGGTCACCGGGGCCTGTCACCCCGCCGGTCGCAGCGCACTCGCCGAGCCTACTGATGCCCGGCGGCCACCACCGGCGGCTTCCGGTTCTACACCGATGCCGCCGTCGACCGGCTGCTCGTCATCGAGCAGACGAAGCCGCTGGACTTCATCTTGGACGAGATGCGTGAGCTGCTCGACGCCCTGGGGGCCGGACCCTCCGCGCGGGCAGCCGAGGAGCTGCGCCGCCGCCTGCGCGAGGCCCAGCTGTTCGAGCGGTCCCTTGGTCAGCGGCTGCACGCGGACGCCTGACGACCGGCACTCCGGACATGCGCCCTGCGGTGCGAAGCGGCGACCTGAAAGGCGACCCCGGTCCCGCATGACGCCCCTCGGGGATCGTCGCGTCGCCGACGTCGCCGGCAGTTGTCTACTATTCTACGACGTAGACACGTTGGAGGGCCCGGTCGTTACGGGAACCCTTGAGCCGGACAGGAGGAAGCGTGCCGCCGCCTGCGTCTGGCGATCTCGCCGCCGACCTGGAGGAATCGTGTCCCATCTGCGGAGGGGCCGGCGACGTGTCGGACGCCGCCTGGGAAGACTGGCAGAGCACTGAGGCGGAGATCCGGGCGACCCTCGCCTCGGCTGGCGGCCTCATCGAGGCAGAGATCTGCCATGAGGCACTGGCGCGACACCGAAGTGCCCGGCCGCGCGGGGGTCCCTCCAGAGACACCACTGTGATCGAGGAGAGGGATGAGCTCTTGACGGAACCTTCACGGGACGCCCGCACAGCCTTCGTGGTCGTTGCCGAGGATCACTGGGACCGCCACCGTCCTTGCAGGAGACAGCTGTGACGTCCTCGCCCCTTGCCCTTCGCGCCGACCGTGCGGTGAGCCGCCGCCGAGTCCTTCAGCTGGGGGCGCTCGGCCTCGCCGGTGTCGGGGGCGGTGCGCTCGCCACCACGCTCCTCGGCTCGCCCGGTTCCGGCTCCGGTTCTGGCGCCGTCGGACTCGAGGCCGTGGAGGCGACGGAGGCGGCGCGCCGCCGCACCGGGCAGGTCGTCACGCGACAGCTCCGGGCCGCGCCGTCCACCGTCGATCTCGGTGGCCGCACGGTGCGGACGTGGACGTACGACGGTGTCCTGCCGGGGCCGGAGATCCGGGTGACCGCCGGCGACGAGCTGAGGGTCCGGCTGGTCAACGACCTTCCCGACCCGACGACCGTGCACTGGCACGGCGTCGCGCTGCGCAACGACATGGACGGCGTCCCCGGCCTCACCCAGGACCCGGTCGCGGCGAACGGCGAGTTCGACTACGCGTTCGTCGTCCCGCATCCGGGCACCTACTTCTTCCACCCGCACGTGGGTGTCCAGCTGGACGCCGGGCTCTACGCGCCGCTGGTGGTGGAGGACCCCGACGAGCAGGGGCAGTACGACGAGGACGTCGTGCTGGTCCTCGACGACTGGACCCACGGCTGGGGCGACGACCCCGAGCAGATCCTGGACCGGATGCGCCGTGACGGCATGCCGATGGGCGACATGGGGATGCCCGGGATGGACCACGGGGGGATGAGCATGGACGACGCCATGCCCTCTCCGAAGCAGCCGCTGGGGGCTGACACCGGCGACGTGGCCTACCCGGCTCACCTCGTGGGAGGCCGGCTGCCGCAGGCGCCGTTCACCGTCGAGTCGTCGCCCGGACGGCGGATTCGCCTGCGGGTCGTCAACGCCGGCAGCGACACCGCCTACCGGTTCGCCGTCGGTGGTCACCGGCTCACGGTCACGCACACGGACGGGTTCGCCGTGCAGCCCGTCGAGGTCGACACCCTGGTCCTCGGCATGGGGGAGCGGTACGACGTCGTCGTCACCGCGGGCGAAGGAGCCTTCCCCATCGTGGCCGTGCCGGAGGGCAAGGGCGATCCGCACGGCATGGCCGTCCTGCGCACTGCTGCCGGTCCGACGCCGAGCCCCTCGGCGCGGCCGACCGAGCTGGACGGGCAGCTCCTCACCTACGAGGACCTGAGGCCGACGGACGACGTTGCACTGGACCCTCGCGAGCCCGATCGTGAGCTGCGGCTCGACCTGCAGATGGGCGACGGCGGCCGGCGATGGCTGATCAACGGCGCGGCGTTCGGGGACCACGAGGAGCTGGAGCTCGCGTCGGACGAGCGAGTCCGCCTGGTGCTGAGGAACGCCTCGATGATGTTCCACCCGATGCACGTGCACGGCCACACGTTCGCTCTGGCGGCCGGGCAGGGCCCAGGGATCCGCAAGGACACCGTGAACGTGCTGCCGATGGAGACCCTGGCCCTCGACCTGCAGGCGGACAACCCCGGCCGGTGGGGCGTCCACTGCCACAACATCTATCACGCAGAGCTGGGCATGATGACCGTGCTCTCGTACGTCGCGTGACCGGGGACAAAGTGCCGAAGAAGAAGAGGAAAGCGGCGCAGCAGCGGCCGGCGCGCGCCCTCCCGAGCCGCCCTGTCGCCGAGTCTCTTGCACCGTCAGGCGGCAGCGCCTTCCATCGCCCCGGCGTGCCGGTGAAGGCCGCTGCGGCGCCCCGACCGGCGTCCCGGCCCGCCCGGCCCGCCCGGGCCGCCCAGCCCGCTTCGCCGGCCGAGTCGGCCCAGTCGGCCGTGACGGTCGACACTCCTGGATCCGTCGAGGTCACGTCCTTCACATGCCGGGGCCTGGACCACGCCGAGCCTCAGTCCCTCGGCATCACCTACTGGTTCGACGCGGCCCCGGACGGCGACCCGTACCCGGTGAACGTGCACGTGAGCGGTGGGCGCCGAGGAGGACCGGAGGGGGACGGGGCGGCCACCTTCACGCGCATCGTCACCGTGGACCGGGTGGTCCCGGGCAGCGGCCGGGTCGCCGTCACCACGCGGGTGCCCGGCCTGTCGCCCGGCACGTGGGACGTCACCGTGACCCCGGTGCAGCGGGCGCCGGAAGGCTCTGGAGGACGGTGGGTCCCTGCGGCCGACCCGCGGCTTCCCCGTGGGTCCGCTTCTGGTAGAACCGGTTTCGCTCCAGTCATCCGCGTCCGGGCCCCTGGCGCGCGCCTGTGGGCCTGGCCGGCGCTCGTCACTGCCGGGGCGGTCCTGGGCGTCACCGCCCAGGGACTGCTTGCCTGGCAGGTCGGGCTCCCGGTGCAGCGACTGCTCCTGCTCACCATCACCGCGTCGCTGCTCGGCCTGCTCGGCGCGAAGGCCTACTACCTGCTGACCCACCCCCGCGAGCTGCGCAGCGTCCTCACGTCGGGGATGTCCGTCCAGGGCTTCGTCATCGTCGTCCTCGGCCTGCTGGTCACCGGCTCGCTGGCCCTCGGCCTGCCGTGGCGTGCCGTCCTCGACGTGTCGGCACCCGGACTGCTCCTCGGGATGACGGTGGGCCGGCTCGGCTGCCTGCTCGGCGGGTGCTGCGCCGGGCGCCCGACGGCGTCACGGTGGGGGATGTGGCTGTCGGACCGGCGGCTCGGGATGCGACGGATCCCGGTGCAGCTGCTGGAGTCTGCGCTCGCCGCCGTCTCCGGCGCCGGAGCGCTCATCGCAGTCCTGGTTCTGGGGACCAGCGGTGACGGGCTCGTCTTCGTCGCGGCCTTGGCGGCCTACGTCGCCGGCCGACAGGTGCTGTTCCCGCTGCGGGACACCCCGCGGCTCACCGCTCACGGACGAAGCGTCACCCTGGCGCTCGCAGTGCTGACGGCGCTCGGTGCGGTCGCGGCCCTCGCGCTCCGGTAGGCCGTCGCCGGGCGTGTCACAGCAGAACCACTGGTCACAATACTATCGCGCGTAGTACGGTCCGCCGTGAGTCGATCACGGAGGACCGATGGGACGCCGAGTCACAGCCTGCACGAGCACCGTCCTGGGGGTGCTGCTGCTGGTGTCCGGTGCACCTCCGGCCACCGCGGGACCGGACCGACCGGAGGAGGTCCAGCAGCGAAAGGCTGACGTGGACCGGGAGGCCCGCGACGTGCGGGCCTCCCTCGAGGAGACGAGCGATGAGCTCGTCGAGCTGGCGACGGCCCTCGACCAGGCGACGGCCGCGCTGGCGGCGAACCGGGCGGCTCTGGACGGCGTCACCGCCAGGGCCCGGGCGGCCCGCGCCGAGGAGCAGCGGTGGGCCTCCGAGCTGCAGGCCGCGATCCTGACCGAGCAGAAGGCGCGGCGCCGGGTGGGGGAGGCCGAGACGGAGCTCGCCCGCGTCGAGGTGGATGCGGGGCGTCTCGCTCGCCGCGCGTATGTGGGGGCCGAGTCCTGGGACGGCCTGTCGGTCCTCCTCGGCGCTGAGTCGGTGACCGAGCTGACCTCTCGCATGGAGGTGCTGGACCGGGTCGGCCTGGCCCAGAGCCAGCAGGCGCAGGTCGCCCGGACGGCCCGTGCCCAGGCCCGGTCGGCAACGGCGCGGCAGGAGGCCGCCGCGGACGCCGTCGACGCCGCCAGGCAGGAGGCGGCGGTCGCTGCCGCGGCGGCCGACCAGGCGCAGCGGGAGCAGGAACGGCTGACGGCGGAGTCCCAGCGCCTCGTCGGCGAGCGGCAGGCCTTGCTCGCCGACGCCGAGTCGCGCAGGGCGGCCGAGACGGAGCGGCTGGCCGACCTCCAGCGGGAGGCCGCCGTCCTTCAGGCGGAGATGGAACGCCTGGCCCGGGAGGCCCGCCAGCGCGCCGAGCGGGAACGGGCGGCACGCGAGGAGGCAGCCCGTGCTGCCGAGCGGGCCCGTGCCGCGGAGCGCGCCCGGGCAGCCGAACGCGCACACTCCGAGCGGGACGCGCCAGCAGCGAGGCCACCCGCGTCGGAACCGGCGCGGGACGCCGGGTCCGAGGTGGGCCTCCGGCGACCGGTGACGGGGCGGGTGACCTCGCCGTTCGGGTGGCGGGTGCATCCCGTCTACGGGACGAGGCGAATGCACAGCGGCACCGACTTCGGCAACGCCTGCGGCACGCCCGTTCGTGCCGCCGCCTCGGGAACGGTCTCGAGTGCCGCCGCGGCGGGATCCGCCGGCAACCGGATCGTGATCGACCACGGGGTGATCGGCGGGGAGGCGCTCGGCACCGTGTACATGCATCTTCAGGGCTTCGCGGTCAGCTCCGGTCAGCGGGTCTCGCGGGGACAGGTGATCGGCTACGTGGGGACCACCGGCGCCTCGACCGGGTGCCACCTGCACTTCGAGGTGTACTCGAACGGAACTGCCGTCGACCCGATGGGCTACCTGTGAACCTTCGTCGAACCTTGAGCGCTTCCGCGCCACGTTGCTGACGGGGCAGCGACAGCGTGGACTGCACGCCAGCAGCGGAGGTGGTCCTCGTGGCGAGTGGGACGCAGGTGGAGGCGGTCTCGACCGCGAGTCAGACCCGTCCGGGCCGGCTGCGGTTGATCTGGAACAGTCTCTCTGCCGCCGTCGGCGCGGTGATGGGCCTGCTGCCACACGTCCTGCACCACGTCGGCTTCCTCGCCGGCACCTTCCTGCTGACCGGTGTCGCCGGCAACCTGGCGTTCGGTGCTGCGGGCCTGGCGCTCTCCGTGCCGTTCCTGCTCCGCCTGCGCCGCAGGTTCGGCACCTGGCGAGCGCCCGCGCTCGCCCTGGCGCTGTTCGGCGCCGCGTTCTCGCTGTCGACCTTCGTGATCGGCCCGGCGATCACCGGGGACGGCGCGTCGGTCTCGACTCCGGACCCGGCTCCGACGCAGGATCACGACGTACACCACGAGCCGTGACAGGTGCCCCCTCAGACCGGCGATGCCGGCTGAACGCGCCGACTCACGAAGTCGCGGATCAGTCCGGCCAGCTCACGTGGCGCGTCCTCGCCGACGAAGGGCCCGGAGTCGTCGATCACGGCCAGCTCGGCGAACGGGAGCAGCCCGGCAAGGCGCTGGCCGTGACCGAGCGGGAAGAAGCCCTGACGGGCCCAGGCCACCAGCGCCGGCTTGGCGAACCGGGGCAGGGCCTCCGCGGCCTCGAGCGTGTACCGACGAGAGATCGCGCGAACCAGCGCGGCGAAGTCCCGGCGCGTCCCCGCGTGCCGTCGCAGTGGTCCCGTGTAGCTGGCCATGATGTCCTGAGGGACGGGCCGCCTCGTCAGCAGGCCGAAGGCGACCGGCAGCCGGTAGACAACCGGCCACCTCAGCGTCTCAGCGAGCAGCCGCAGCCCTGGCGTCGTCCGCCCGAGCAGCTGCAGGTGGCGGATCGGCAGCGGCAGGAAGTTCTCGAAGGCGTCACAGGGCGTCAGGACGAGTGCGCCGACCCGGTCGTGCGGGCCGGCGGCCACCGCCTGGCACACGGCACCTCCGGTGTCGTTGCCCACGAGCGTGACCCCGTCGAGGTCCAGTGCCGCAAGCGTGCGGGCGACCAGATCGGCGAGACCCGGCAGCGTGAAGTCGGTGCCCGGGCGCATCGGCACGGCGTGTCCGCCGAGCGGCCAGTCGGGGGTGATGCACCGGAACCGGTCCGACAGGCCGGGCACGACGCGCCGCCACACGTCGGCGTTCGCGAGGATGCCGTGCACGAACACGAGCACCGGGGCGCCGGCCGGGCCCGTCTCGTGGTAGCGGATCGTGCCCTCGGGCAGCAGGACCTCGCGAACGGGTCCGAGGGTGCTCACGCTCGTGGCCACGGTTGCCTCCTCAGCTGTCGGAGTCGGTGGTTCGGGGCAGCAGGCCGAGCAGCAGCAGCTGGTTCAGTGCGGCGACGGTCTCGTCGGGTTCCCAGCCGTGTGCGACCCGCAGGTGGAGGTACGTGCGGGGGACGACGTTGAACAGCAACGTGGCGGTCCTCGACGTGTCCGGCTGAGGCGCGAGGCTGCCCTCCGCGGCTCCGTCGAGCAGGAGGCGCTCGAACGGCCGCACGTACACCTCGCGGGTGTCGTGGCGGCCCGGAGCCGGGTCGTCGAGGTGGAACAGCGGGTCCGGCGCGGTCGACAGGCCCGCGAGGAGCGCGAGGTGCTCCTCGACGACGTCGCAGCAGGCCTGCAGCGCGGCCTGCAGCCGCTCGGCCGCGGCGCCCCGCCCGGTCAGTGCCGGCCACAGCGCCGCCTGCCACGCCTGGGCCGCTCCCACCGTGAGGGCCTCGACCAGCAGGTCCTTGCTGACCCCGCGGCGGTAGAGCGTCACCCGCGACATCCCGGCCGCATCGGCCACCCGTTCGAGGGTGAAGTCGTGCCACCCGTGCTCGGCCATCACCCGCGCCGCGGCGGTCAGCACCGCGTCGTCCAGCAGCGGCCGCTCGCGCTCCTGCATCGTTTCTGTCTCTTCCGTGCAACGTATCTGTTCCCGTAGAGTAGCGCACATGTACAGCCTTCGAGCTCTCCTGCCGGGAGCTGCGGCCGCCGGAGCCGCCCTGGCGGTGGCGGAGGCCGCCGCTGCGCTGACGGGGCGCCGGTCGACCGTGGACCTGGCCGCTCAGCTCGTCGTCGACCGGGTCCCTCGCTCGGCGGTGGAGATCGGGGTCCGGTTGTTGCGGTCCGCCGACAAGCCCGCCATCCGGGCCAGCGTCGTGGGCGCCGTTCTGGCGTCGGGGGCACTCGCCGGGGCGACCGGCCGCAGCCGGAGGCGGGGTCCCACGGCCGCGGCACTGGCCGGGGCCGGCGCCGTGGCCGGCGCCGGGATCGCCGCCGCGTGGCGCCGGCAGACGTCCCGGCGAGAGCACCAGGACGCCGTGTTCGCGAGCCGGCCGCTGTCGGCGGCGCGGCCGCTGCCCCCCGCCCGGGACGGCGCCGAGCACTGGCCGGGGGCGTCCCCCCTGCTGACCCCGGTGCAGGACTTCTACGTCACCGACGTGGCGATGAGGTCCCCGGTCGTCGACGTGCACCGGTGGCGGCTGACGGTCTGCGGCGAGGTGCGCCGTCCGCTGTCCGTCGGGTACGCCGACCTCCTCGACGATGAGCTGGTCGAGTTCGACGCGGCGATGGTGTGCATCCACAACCGGCTCGGCTGGGACCGGCTCGGTAACCAGCGCTGGACGGGCCTACCCCTGTCGCGGCTGCTCGAGAGGGTGGAGCCGACCCCGGCCGCCGGCACTCTGGTCACGCGCTCCGTCGACGGCTGGGAGTGCAGCCTGCCGCTCCGTCTTCTGGCCGACCATGACGCCTACCTCGTCCTCGGCATGGGCGGGCGGGCGCTGACCGCGAGCCACGGTTTCCCGGCCCGCGTCTTCGTGCCCGGTCTGTACGGGCAGTACGCAGGAGCCAAGTGGCTGACCGAGCTCCGACTGCAGGCGACGCCGAACCGCGACTACTGGCAGGGCCGCGGGTGGCCCCACGGGCCGGTGCCGGTCCGGCCGATGGCGCGCATCGACGCCCCGGCTCACCGCGGGAGGCGGGCCGCCGGGCCCGTCACGGTGACCGGGGTCGCCTGGGCGCCTGCGGGCGGCGTCGGATCGGTCGAGGTGTCGCTCGACGGGGGGCCCTGGACCGGCGCCGAGCTGGCCGGTGAGCTGGCGCCGGCCGCCTGGCGCCGCTGGCGGGCCGACCTCGTCCTGGACGCCGGGACCCACGAGCTGAGGGCGCGCTGCCTGGGTCGTGACGGCAGGGTGCAGGACGGCGTACCGCGGGACCCGTTCCCGAGCGGCGCCTCGGGGTACCACCGGGTACGTCTGCGGGTCGCGTGACGGTCGTCGCGGTCAGAGACCCGCGTACGAGTGCAGCCCGGTGATCCACATGTTGACGCCGAAGAAGTTGAACACGAAGGCCACGTAGCCGGCCATGACGAACCACGTCGCCCGACGGCCGCGCCAGCCTGCCGTGGCCTGGGCGTGCAGGTAGGCGGCGTACAGCACCCAGGTGATGAACGACCAGACCTCCTTGGGATCCCACCCCCAGTAGCGACCCCAGGCGTTCTCGGCCCAGATCGCGCCGGCCATGATGGCAAAGGTCCACAGCGGGAACGCGAACAGGTGCGTCACGTGGACGACACGCTCCAGCGTTGCGGCAGAAGGGAATCGGCCGCCGTACCGGACCGGCCGGCCCGACGCGGCTCTCCGGTCCGCCCGCAGCCGCAGGAGGAACAGTACGGCGGTCAAGGCGCCGACGGTGAAGATCCCGCCCGACACGATCGCGGCGATCACGTGGATCACCAGCCAGTAGGAGTCCAGCGCCGGGACGAGGTCCCCGGCCGGCGTGTACAGCACCGTCACCGACAGGCCCAGCGTCAGCAGGACGACCCCCACGACCCAGGCGCCGAGGTCGCGCAGCGGGTAGCGCCGCAGGAAGAACAGGTACGCCGCGGTCGCGGCGAGAGCGCCGGTCGTGGCGAACTCGTACATGTTGCCCCAGGGCACCCTGCCGGCGGCCGCCGCGCGGAGCACCACCGCGGAGGCGTGCAGCACGAACGCGAGCCCCGTCAGGGAGGTCGCCACGCGTCCCGGGCGCTCGGGGCGGGACGGGGTGATCGCGGCTCCCGCCAGGGCCGGTCGCGGTGCCAGCGGTGCCAGTCGAGCGGCCAGTGCGGAGTCCAGCGCGTAGCCCACCATGGCGAGTGCGTAGACGGCCATCGCGGAGTAGATGAGCAGGTTGCTGAGCTCACCGAGGGAGACGTCGGCTGGCACGGTCACTCCTTCGTCGGTTCGGCATCGGCAGCAGGGCCGACGACGGCGGTCGTGATGCGGCTGAGCTCGCCGGCCGGCGGGCCGAGCCGCGTGAGCCCCAGGCTCCCCGCCTCGACGGTGGTCGTGCCGTCGTCGCCGGGCCGCGCGCGGACGACGATGCGGCGGTGCCGTACGCCCAGCGACAGGCTCAGCCCGGCGAGCAGCAGGAGGGCGGCGGCGAGCGAGATCTCCTTGCCGGGGTCGTACGCGATCTGGAAGTTGGCGAAGCGGGACACCCCGTCGAACGTGAGACTGCCCCGGCCTCCCGGGAGCGTCATCGTCTCGCCGACGCGCAGCGCCCGGGTGAGGGGCTCGCCGTCGACCATGACCTGCTCCATGCGGGAGGTGTCCAGGTCGTACACCGACTGCGGGGTGCCCGACGACAGGCCCAGGTCACCGGTCCAGGCGTTCAGCAGCAGCAGCGGCTCCAGCAGTTCGGGGAAGACGGACCGGGGCCCGGTGACCTCGAAGGAGGCGGTGGGGAGGAAGACCCCCTCGAACCCCAGCTCGGTCGGCCTCGCGTCCGGGACCTTGATGACGCCGTCCGACGTCAGGTTCCCGTCGAGCGGGAGGAAGACCACGGGCCCGGAGAAGACCGGCTGGTCGGCGCCGTCTCGCACCGTGACGTCCAGGGCGTAGCCGTTGCCGGTGAGGAACACCTTGGTGCCGCCCACGACCAACGGACGGTTCACGCGGATCTCGAAGGGACGGGTGTCGCCGTCGAGGTCTGCGTCGTAGGTGACCTCGGCTGAGAAGTCCCGGGGCGTGCCGGTCTGCGGCCCGCTCGTCTCGTACCGTGCCGAGAAGCTGTCGAGAGTGAACGCGAACGGCTCGAGGTCCGTCTCGTCGACCCACGGGCCGCCGACGAAGTCGTCGTACTGGGTGCGGGTGTTCGTGAAGCCCGCACCCTCGACCACGATGACGCGACCCTCGAACCCGTACAGCGAGCCGGCCGCGACACCGACGAGGAGCACCAGCAGCGAGAGGTGGAAGGACAGGTTGCCGAGCTCGCGCAGCCGGCCCTTCTCCGCCGTCACGGCGTCGGTATCGGTCCGTACCCGGAAGCGGCGACGCCGCAGCTCGGTCGCCGCGCGGGCCAGGACGTCGGACGCCGGCCGGGTCGTCGTCCGGGTCTGTCGCTCGGTGCAGCGGGCGAGGCTCGGTGGAGCGGCCGGCGGCTGGGCTCTCCAGCTGCGCCACAGCCGCCGACAGCGGGGGAGCACGCAGCCGGTCAGCGACACGAGCAGCAGGAGGTAGATCGCCGCGAACCAGGGTGCGGAGTACACCTCGAAGAAGCCGAGCCGGTCCAGCCAGGGGGCCAGGGTCGGGTACCTCTCCCGGAAGCCGGCCACGTCCGCCGGGCTGATTCCGCGCTGCGGCAGGAGGGATCCCGGGACGGCGGCCAGCGCGAGCAGCGCCAGCAGCGCGAGCGCGGTCCGCATCGAGGTCAGCGTGCGCCACGCCCACCGCACCCAGCCGACCGGCCCCAGAGGGGGCTGACGGATCTGGTGCGCCGGCTGCGGCTCCGGTCGGACCCGTGGGGTGCCCAGGCTCACGTGGTGGCGTCCGTCTCCGGCTCGGCGAGGACGGTGTCCACCAGCGTGCGCAGGGTCGACTCCTCGGCGATGCCGATGATGCGTCCAGCCACCCGGCCCTCCCGGTCGAGCACGATCGTGCTGGGCACCGCCTGCACCGGCACGGTCCCCTGGAAGGCGAGGACGGCACGGGCCTGCGGGTCGTCGAAGCTCGGGTAGGTGATGCCGTACCGCTTCTCGAAGGCCTTCGCCGCCGTGACGTTGTCACGCACGTCGATGCCGATGAAGGACACCCCGCTGCCGTCCAGCTCCCGGGAGAGA
Organism: Actinomycetes bacterium; assembly: GCA_046566185.1. Taxonomy (GTDB): domain Bacteria; phylum Actinomycetota; class Actinomycetes; order Actinomycetales; family SCSIO-59966; genus SCSIO-59966. Next base: position 17,114 of record JBKHXE010000116.1, read on the forward strand.
GCGCTCAGCATCGGCGCCTCCTCCCGGCACGGCACGCACCACGAGCCCCACACGTTGACGACCACGACGTCGCCGCGGAAGTCGCTCAGCGACAGCGGATTGCCGTCGAGGTCCTTGCCGCTGACGTCCACCGGCTCGGACCGCTGCTGCGGCTCGATCTCCGCGACCGGCGACGTGCCGGCGCTGACCTGCCCGGCGTCGTCAGCACCGGAGTCGCCGCCACGCAACCACATCAGCGCGCCCGTCACGGCGACGGCGAACACCGCCATCGACAGGACCGCCGACCACGGCCCGGCCCGGCGGATGACCGGGGACAGGTCATGCCGCCGGTCCTCTCCGGAAGGTTGCACGCAGCCAACTATAGCCAGTAGTAGGAACCTTCCCAGGGGGTCCTCAGGCGGTGACCCCGAAGCCGAGGTGGAGATGGTCCTGGTGGACGAGGTCACTGAAGAAGGGTCGCCGCCCCCGGACGCCGTCGAGGTCCTGCGGGCCTCCGATCTCGGTGGCGCCCAGGGCCGCGGCAGCCTCCATCACGGCCCGCCACGGCGCCCGGGCCTGGTCGATCACCGGGATGCCGTCGATCGCCCAGATGTCGACCGCCCGCCCCCGCGTGTGGTTCGACTGCCGGTCGGTGCCGAAGACGTTGAACGGGTGACCGGTGCTGAGCACGAGCACGTCCAGCCGCCACTGCCGCGCCAGGCCGGACAGCATGGTCAGCACGAGGTCGTCGATCAGCCCTGCCTCCACGTCCCGGCGGGCGGCGGCCGGCAGCTCGATGCGGTCGTCCGCCAGCACCGTGCGGGCGGCGTCGGTGATCTGCGGGGCCGGGGCCGGCGGCTCGCTGAGCAACAGCTCGCTGACCTGCCAGGCGCCGCCGCGCCGGACCAGCCTGGCGTCCACCGTGACGGAGCGCTCCACCGGCGCGGCGTCGTCCGGCACCAGCTGGTCGCAGACGATCATGACGCTCGCCTCGCCGCGGTCCACCAGCAGACCGCCGTACTGGGGGTACGTCACCCTCAGCGAGGACCACGCGGTCGTGTCGAGCAACCGGGTCAACGGTCGGAGGGCGTCCGCGTGGACGCCCAGGCCATGGACGCGCCGCGTCGCCGCGTCCGGCCCGACGGGACCGTCCCGCCACGTGAGGGCGGCCTCGAGAGCACGCACGGCGGCGACCTTGCAGGCGGGCTCGACCTCTCCGGGCAGGACGTCGTACGGCGGGACGTCCACGGGTGGAGCAGGCGCCGACTCGGTGGGTGTCGCGGCCCGGCGGGCCGGTCCGCCGACGCGTCGCGGCCGGGACGACGGCGCCGGATCCGGGACGACGGTTCGCTCCGGGGCGGGCGTTCCGGCGGCGGAGCACCCGGCCAGCAGGCCGAGCGAGGACGCCCAGAGCAGGGACCGGCGCGAGAGGTGGGTGGGCCGACCCGCCGTCACGCCGTCGTCCGCTTGCAGAACAGCACCATCCGCCGGCCGTCGCGGTTGGTCCGCACCTCGCGTGCCGTCCACCCCAGGCGCCGGTAGAACTCCACCGCGTCCCCTGCCTCCTCCGTGAGGAGCTCCATGCGTGTCACACCGGCCACCGCGACGTCCGCCTCGAACCGGGCCATCAGGTCACGCCCCAGGCCTCGTCCCCGGGCGGCCTGGGTCGTCACGATCGCGTGGACCACGGCGACCGGCTCCTGAGCCGCGGTGCTCGAGGTCGCCGGGTGCCCGGGGGAGAACAAGCGCCTGGCGTAGCGGTGGAGCCTGGTGCGCAGGAATCCGAGCGCGAGCCCGGGCCGGCGGGCGAGGCCCAGCGCCCCGCGGAGCGCGAGCGGCCACTTCGCGGACCGGAGCGTCTCCGCCACGTACCGCACCTGGTCGGTCGTCGCCAGGATGAAGGCCACGACGTCGCCGTCGCGGTCCGTGACGACGTGGGCGCTGGCGTGCGCACTGTCGACGAACGTCAGGTGCCAGCGGCGCAGGAAGGCCTGCCCGAGCCGGGGGAAGAGGCCCTCACCGAGCAGCTCGGTATGGAGCCGCGCGGTGGTGTGCACGTCCCGCGGTTCCAGGGGGCGGGTCACGAGACGGTCGTTGGCGGACGGGGCTGCGCGCTGGTCATCGGGTGGTTGCAGCACGTGGCCTCCTGGGGTGGGTCGGGGACGTCCGGCGCGCCGGTCCGTGTTCGGCCCCGCCGGGAAACTATCAGCCCTAGTATCTCCCACGGGGAAGGAGACGTCGTCCCGACGTGTCCGGTCGCAGGAGGAGGTTCGGTGCGCGACTTCGGTGGGCTGGAGGCGCAGATCATGCAGCGGATGTGGGACCGCGCGGAGCCGGCGTCCGTCCGCGACATCCTCGAGGAGCTGCAGCAGGAGCGGTCGATCGCCTACACCACGGTGATGACGGTGATGGACAACCTTCATCGGAAGGGGCATCTCACCCGCACCCAGGAGGGGCGCGCCTACCTCTACACCAGCGTCCGGACCCGGGAGGAGCATCACGCGCTGCTGATGTCGGAGGCGCTCGAGGCCAGCGCCGACCGGTCCGGCACCTTGCTGAGCTTCCTGGGTCGGATGACCACCGAGGAGATCCAGGACCTGCGTCGCCTGCTCACGCGGGCTGGCAGCCGGCGTTCCCGGCGGCCGGAGCAGGGGTGAGGTAGTCCCGTGTGGCTGCTCGCGTCTCTGGTCGCCTACGCGGTCCTGCTCGCCACCGTGGCCGGCCGGCGACTCGCCGACTCCCGGTGGCCGGCGCGGGCCCCAGTGCTCGGGGTCGTCCTGTGGCAGGTCATCACGGTGTCGCTGTTCGTGACGGTGATGTCGATCGCGGCTGTGCTCGCCCTGCCGGACGCGGAGCTGGGCGACGGGCTCGCTGCCTTCCTCCGGACCTGTGCCCACACGCTCAGGGAGCGGTACGCCACGCCGGGCGGTGCCGTGGCGGCGACCACCGGGCTGCTCCTTGCCGTCGCGGTCGTGGGTCGGCTGGGCTGGTGCATCGGTGCGGAGCTGTGGCGGTGCCGACAGGGTCGCCGTAGCCAGCTCGAGCGACTGAGGATCGCGGCAGACCGCCACCCCGGCCTGGGGGCCTACGTGGTGGACGACGAGCGAGCGGTTGCCTTCTGCGTGCCCGGACGGGCCCCTGCCGTCGTCCTCACCTCCGCGACGGTGCGGGCGCTCACCGGAGTGGAGCTCGCGGCCGTCCTGGCGCATGAGGCAGCGCACCTGCGCTGGAGGCACGACCTGCCGTTGGCCGTGGCCAGGGCGTCTGCGCAGGCCTTTCCCTTCGTGCCGTCGCTGCGCCTTGCGCACCAGCACATCGGTGAGCTGGTCGAGATGGCCGCTGACGACGTCGCTGCCCGACGGCATGGCACCCGCGCCGTCGGGTCGGCGCTGGTGCAGCTGGCCAGCGCGGAGCCGCCGCAGTTCTCGCTGGGAGCCAGCGGCTCCGGATCGGCCGTGCGCGCGCGTCGGATGCTGACGTCGGACTCGGGGCTGCGCCACGGAACGCGGGGAGCCCTGATGTTCCTGGCGGTCAACGCCGCAGTGGCTCCCCTGCTGGTAACGGTCGGTCCGGCCGTCACCGCTGCGGCCACCCAGCACTGTCCGTTCGTGGTCTAGGTCGGTCGGGTGGGACAGCCGGCAACGACCGTGCGCAGGAGTGGGCACGGCAGGATGCGAGCCCTGGCGCGGGTGTCGGGCGAGCTCCTCATCACCCTCGGGGTGGTGCTGCTGCTGTTCGTCGGCTGGCAGCTGTGGTGGACCGACGTCGAGGCGGCGCAGGAACGCGACCGTGTCACCGAGCAGCTGCAGGAGGCGTGGGGCGATGCACCGGCTCCCGCGGCGGAGCCGGCGCCGGGTGCCGACCCGCCGTCCGTGCCGGTGCCTGCAGAGGGGGAGTCGTTCGGCGTCGTGTACATCCCCCGCTTCGGGAAGGACTACGCGGTGCCGGCGACCGAGGGCATCGGGCTGGAGGACGTGCTCGACAAGGGGGTGCTCGGGCACTACCCGGGCACGGCGCTGCCCGGCGAGCTCGGCAACTTCTCGCTGGCCGGTCACAGGGTGACGTACGGCAAGCCGCTCAACCAGATCGCCGAGCTCGTCCCGGGCGACGCGATCGTGGTCGAGACCCGAGACACGTGGTTCGTCTACCGCATGCGGGAGTACGAGATCGTCACACCCGATCGGGTCGACATGGTGGCGCCGGTGCCGGGCCGGCCGGGCGAGGTGCCCACCGAGCGGCTGCTGACGCTGACGGCCTGCCATCCCATGTACTCGGCCAAGTACCGGTACATCGCACGAGCCGTGCTCGAGAGCTGGCAGCCGAAGGGTGGTGCCCCGCCCGCGGCACTGTCGGGGGACTGACGCCGGGCGCCGTCAGCGGTGGCCGCTCCCGTGCCCCATGCCGAACATCATCAACGCCATCATCCCGAGGCACACCAACGCGATCACCACGGCTCCGGCTCCGGCCACGCCGGCGACGACCAGCCAGACGGCGATCGCGATCATCGGGCTGCACAGGCCCACCATCATCCACCAGTGACCGCCGCGGCGACCCGTGCCCGGGGGGTGCGGGTCGGCGTTCTGGTCCGGCTCGGCCGGCAGCTGCGAGGGGCGGTGCTCGCTCATGTCATCTCCTCGAGGGGGTCGGTCGCCACTACCGTGCTACGTAGTCTCGGTCCGGCGGGTGCGTCGGCGACCGGGGCGAAGGTCCCGACCCGTCCCGGCCTCTAGCGGGGCGTGCTCGGTCGGGACGCGCTCCTGGACCGTCGCCGGGCGACGGTCCGGGTGAACGCTGCCCACTGCAACGCCACGACGAGGGCCCCGAGGACGAGGAGCGGGACCCGGAACCAGTTCTCCGGCACCGGCGCCCGGTGGAACGACACCGTGTAGTGGATGTAGAGGAAGTACGCGGCGTGCAGCACGGTGAGGTAGAAGACGACGTAGGCGCCGGTGTGCAGCCACTTCCACGCCTGGGCGCCGAGGAAGCGCACGGCACGGTCGGATGACGTGGCGAGGAGCAGGAGCAGCCAGACGAGTGCTACGAGGCCGATGAGATTCGCCAGGCCGAATCCCGGTTCGAGTCGTGCCTCACGGCCGAGCTCCGGGAGGAACTCGTACCCGAGCAGTCGTCGGACGCTCCACCTCGCCCACCCGTTGAGGACGAGCAGGGCGTGGAGGGCTGCCGCCAGCGCGGCCCACACGCCGACCGGGCGTCGCCACGGCAGGAGCCTGCCTGCGCGAGAGGACAGCCTGGCGGCCGGGCCGAGAGCAAGCGAGGCGAAGAGCAGCACGATCGCCGTGTCGCCGACCGCGCGCCAGAGCCGCATCTCCGGGCTCCACTCCGGTCTGCTGGCCCAGAAGACGAGCAGGAGCACCAGGGTCAGCACGCTGGTCCCGACGTGGCGGCCGACAGCGCTCATGCCGATCCTCCGTCCGGGAAAACGCGTTCCCACGCCACCATGCCGCCGTCCAGCTCCACGAGGTCCCGGTAGCCCATCGTTGCCAACGTCGTGACGGCCTCGGCGCTCATCCGACCCGTCTTGCAGTACACGGCCAGCGGCGTGCCCGGGTCCGCGGGCAGCTCGGCGGCTCGGTCCTCGAGCCGGTCGAAGGGGATCGCGGCGTCAGTGCCGGGGATCGACCCCTCGTCGGGAGTGTGGACGTTGAGCAGGAAGCGGTCGTCGGCGTCCACCGCGGCAGCGAACTCGACCGG
>JBKHXE010000117.1:0-60346 GCA_046566185.1 Actinomycetes bacterium
CCCACGCGGCGTGGGTGGCGACGTGCTCCCGGATCGCCGGGACGAGGTGCGGCGGGATCGCGACGTCACGGCGCCCCGCCTCGGACTTGGGGTCGCCGACGATCACCTTCCCCTCGGCGCGCACGACGCCGCGGCGGACGTGCAGCACGCCGTTCTTGAGGTCGACGTCCTTGCGGCGCAACTCGGCGGCCTCACCGAACCGCAGCGCGCACCACGACATCAGCAGGACCATCAGCCGCAGCCGCTCCGGCATCGCCGCCGTGAGCGCCTCCAGCTCGGCCAGGCTGGCGGGCTTGATCTTCTTCACCCGCTTGCTCTGGCCCGCGCCTCGGACGCGGCACGGTGACGTGACGACCTCGTCCTCGTCGATGGCGGTGCGGAAGATCGTGCGCAGCAGCGAGTAGGCGTGCGCCCGGTAGGTGGGGCCGGTCTGCTTGCCGAGGTCGTGGTCCCACTCGGCGACCTTCGCCGGCGTGATCGCCACGAGCGGGGTGGTCTCGAACGCGGGCAGCAGGAAGCGGTCGAGCAGGGTGCGGTAGTGGGCGCGGGTGCGGGGCCGCAGGTCGCGTCGCTCGAGCCAGCCGCGGGCGTAGTCGCCGAACAGGGTCGGGGCGGCGTGCCGGGCGAGGTCGGCGCGCACGGCCGGGGGAGTCCACGTGCCGTCGGCGATGAGGCGGCGCTCGGTGTGCAGCCAGCCCTCGGCGTCGAGGCGGGTCTCGAACGTCGTCGGGGCGGTGTGCCGGGCGGTGTCCGGACCGGTGTAGGAGGCCTGGTAGCGCTTGCTCGGCAGCTGGCGGATGTACCCGAACCCGCGGCGGGTGCGTGGCATCGGTGGCCTCTCTCGTGCGCTCTACGTGCGATAAGAGAGTACCGCCGTGTCCTCTTGTGTCCAGTCCCGACACCCGCTACTGTTTCGCATGTTCGCAGGTCAGAGGCCGGTTTCAGCAGGTCGCGACAGTGACGGGACAGGGCCGGAAAAACTGGTTCGAGTCCAGTCGCGGGAGCAGCACGGAACGCCGTGCCCGGCGGTCGCGGCTCACCACCGCGAGTGCAGGCGACGCAGGCGGATCCAGCGGTAGCCGTACGGATGCAGCTCGAGGTCGCGCAGGTCGAGCCCGTCGTACTCGCTGTCGCTGAAGAGCTCGACCGGCTGTCCGTCCTCGTCCTCCTGGCGGGGCAGGCCCACCCTCCTCGAGGCGTCCGCCAGGTTGTGGACGAAGAGCATCGAGCCGGACGGGGCGTCCGCCCGGTGGGCCAGGACCCCGGGCACGCCCACCGGCAGCACCTGGTGGTGGCCGACGCCGATCTCCACGCACTCCCGCAGCGTGTGCAGCATGCGCTCGAACCAGGTCAGCAGGGACCCGGGGTCGCGGCGCTGGTCCGTGACGTTCACCCGGCGGTAGCCGAAGACGTCGTCGTCGACGAGGGGGCGGATCAGCTGCTCCTGCGCCGCCGTGGAGAACCCCGCGTTCTCCGTCGCCGACCACTGCATCGGCGTCCGGATGGCGTCGCGCTCGGGAAGGCGGAGGTCCTCGCCCATCCCGATCTCGTCCCCGTAGCGCAGCACCGGCGTCCCCGGCATCGTGAACTGCAGGCTGTACGCCATCCGTAGCCGTCGCTGGTCGCCGCCGAGCATCGGCCCGAGCCTGCGGCGGACGCCGCGGCCGTAGAGCTGGTGCCGCCGCTCCGGCCCGAAAGCGGCGAAGACGTCCTGACGCTCCGACTCCGACAGTCCGGAGAGGTCGACCTCGTCGTGGTTGCGGAGGAACGTCGCCCACTGCCCGTGCCGGGGCAGGGCCGGGAGGGTGTCGAGCGCCTTGACGACCGGCTCGGGGTCCTGGCGGGCGAGCGACAGCATCAGCGCCTCGTTGAGCCGGAAGGCGAACAGCATCTGCAGTCGGTTCGCCGAGCCGTCGGCGTCACCGAAGAACAGCGCCAGCTCGTCGCTCGGCACGTTGGCCTCGGCGAGGAAGACCGCGTCGCCGCGACGCCACGACATCTGCTCCCGCAGCTCGGTGAGGAACCCGTAGTGACGGTCGCTCGGGTCACCGGCCGGCACCGTCCGCTCGATGACGAACGGTGCGGCGTCCAGGCGAAAGCCGCTGACCCCCAAGCGCTCCCAGAACGAGACGATCTTGCCGATCTCCTCCCTCACCTCGCGGTTGCGGATGTTGAGGTCCGGCTCATGATCATGGAAGCGGTGGTGGTACCACGCGCCGGCCCGGTCGCTGTACGTCCACGTCTCACGCTGCACGCCGGGGAAGACCATGCCCTCGCTGCGGTCCGAGGGCTCCTCGTCGGCCCAGACGTACCAGTCGCGGAACGGGGACCGGGGATCCGAGCACGCCGAGACGAACCAGGGGTGCTGGTCGCTGGTGTGGTTGACGACCAGGTCGAGCATCACGCGGATGCCTCGCTCGTCGGTGACGTTCATCAGCTCGGCGAAGTCACCGAGGCTGCCGATCGTGGGGTCCACGTCGTAGTGGTTCAGGACGTCGTAGCCGCCGTCCTTGCCAGGGCTGGGGTGCACGGGGTTGAGCCAGAGCGTGCTCACGCCCAGGCGGCTCAGGTAGTCGACCCGGCTGATGAGGCCCTGGAGGTCGCCGATCCCGTCACCGTTGGAGTCCTGGAACGTGCGCACGTCCAGGCTGTAGATGACCGCGTTGCGGTACCAGCGCTCGACCACGACCGTGCCCGTCCTCCCGCTGTCTCACCCCCCGAGCACTGCACCCGTGCCCTACCCCTACCCGGAACCGGGGCCCGCCACACGCCGTCCGCCGGTGCCCGCCGCGCGCAGCTGCAGGCCGAGCGCGAGCCGCACCGTGTCGTCGTCCAGGTCCAGCGAGACCGCCTGCCGCAGCCGCCGCATCCGGTAGCGGAAGGTGTTCGGGTGCACGTGCAGCCGGGCGGCCGCGGCGCGCGGGTCGCCCGGGTGCGCGAGCGCGGCGGAGAGCGTGCGGGCGAAGTCGGTGCCCTCGTGCCGGTCGAGCTCCAGCACCCGGTCCACCGGGCCGCCACGGTGGGGCGCGCCGACGGCCGCGACGGCGCGCGCGACCACCAAAGCCGCCCACGCCTCCTCGGCGGCCCGCACCCGCGAGGTGGCGCCGAGCCGGCCGGAGCGCAGCAGCTCGGTCACCTCGGCGGCCTCCACCCGCGCGGCCACCAACCGCGCCGGGTCGGCGACCTCCGGCGCGGTCAGCGGCCCGGACGCGCCCACCAGGCCGGCGGTGGTGGTGCGGGCCAGCCAGGCCCAGCTGCCCGCCCGCCCGGCCGGTCCGGCGTCCACCACCGCGAACACGGAGCCGTCGGCCTCGGTCAGCGCCGGGGTGCGCCAGCCGTTCCAGCGCAGCACCGCCCGCCACCGGTCGGCCTGCCCGGCGTCCGGACTGCCCGGCTCGGCCAGGCACACCACCCGCCACGGGCCGGTGCCGGCGGGGGACCAGCCCGCCGGCGGCTGACCGGACAAGGCCTGCAGGAGCCGGTCGGACTCCAGCCGGGCCGCGAGGTCCTCGTGGGCGCGTCGGCGCAGCAGCTGCAGCGCCACCAGCGAGACCACCCGCTGCAGCTCGGCGGCGTCCCGCGGCGGCACCGGGTCGTCGACCACGGCCCAGATGGAGCCGAGCAGCTCCTTGCCGGCGCGTACCGGCAGCACCAGCCGGGGCGAGATGCCCTCGCCCCAGGAGGGCACCAGCACCGGCTCGTCGGAGGTCTGCAGGGCGCGCAGCACGCCCATCGAACGGAACCGCTCCGTGAGCTCGGCCGGCACGCGGCGGCCCACGATGGTCGACAGGCGGGCCGGGTCGGCGCCGTGCTGGCCCGCCGAGTGGGCCAGGACCCGCGAGGCCGCGTCCTCGATCGTCACGGGCCCGCCGAGCAGCGCCTCCACGGCGTCGGCGAGGGTGAAGAGCTCGCCGAAGCCGGTGGCGTCCGGGGCGCCTCGGTCGGGGTCGGCCTCCAGCAGCCCGATGAGCACCCACACGAGCTGCGCCCAGGCCGTGCCGGGCGGCACCGCGAGCAGGCACACCCCGGCCTGCCGAGCCGCCGCGCGGACCGCCGGCTGGTCGGTGACGTCGCGGGGGAGGGCCACGGCAGCGACGCCGAGGTGCCCCCAGCCGGTCAGCAGGGCGGCCACCACCGCGGCGTCGCGGGCACCCGGGGCGCACAGCACCAGGTCGCCGCTCTCGGGGGCTGCGGTGGCGTCCGGGTCGCCGGCCGCCACCAGCGAGACGTCGAGCACCCGGCGGCGGGCCTCACCGGCCACGACGTCGAGCAGCGCCGGGCCGACCACGGCGGCCAGGTCCTGCACGGTGGTCACGATCCGGCCTCCTGGGGGACGGGCGTTGTGCCGACAGCACCGTGCCGGCGCTGGGCTTGGTGCCGCCCGCATGATGACACGGCCTGGGCCGCCGCCGACGATGACGACGTCCGGCCCCTCCCAGCCACGCGAGGTCCCCAGCGATGACCGCAGTCCCCGCACCGTCGTCCGGCCCCGTCTGCTCGGTCGCCGTCGTCGGCGGCGGCATGGTCGGGTTGGCCACCGCCTGGTTCCTGCAGCAGCACGGCGTCGAGGTGACCGTGTACGAGCGCCGGCACGTCGCGGCCGGGTCGTCCTGGGGCAACGCGGGCTGGCTGACGCCGGGCATCACCACCCCGCTGCCCGAGCCGGCCGTGCTGCGTTACGGCGTGCGCGCCGTCCTGAGCCCGTCGTCCCCGGTGTACGTGCCGCCGAAGGCCGACCCGCGGCTGATCCGGTTCCTGCTGGGCTTCGCCGGTCACTCGACCGCGCGGGCGTGGCGGACGGCGATGGACCGGCTGGTGCCCGTGAACCGGCAGGCGCTGGCGGCCTTCGACGTCCTGCAGGCCGGCGGGGTGCGGGCCGAGACCCGCGAGGCGGCGCCGTTCATCGCCGCCTACCGCACGGAGGCCGAGCGGCGGGTGCTGCTGGGGGAGCTCGAGCACATCCGAGCCGCCGGCCAGAGCGTCGAGGTCGATGTCGTGACCGGCGAGCAGGCCCGCGCGGCCGAGCCGGCCCTGTCCGAGGAGGTCGGCGCCGCGCTGGTGCTGCACGGGCAGCGGTTCGTCGACCCCGGCGAGTACGTGCACGCGCTGGCCGACTCGGTGCGGGACCGCGGCGGCAAGCTCGCCGAGGGCGTCGAGGTGCTGCGCGTCGGGCGGCACGGCAGTTGCCCGGCGGTGTGGACGGGTGACGGGCCGGAACCGTACGACGCCGTGGTGCTGGCGACCGGCGCCTGGCTGACCCGGCTGGCGCGGCCGCTGGGAGTCCGGCGGCTGGTGCAGGCCGGCCGCGGCTACAGCTTCAGCGTCCCGGTCGACACCGTGCCGCGCGGCCCGATCTACTTCCCCGCCCAGCGGGTGGCCTGCACGCCGCTCAAGGACCGGCTGCGCGTCGCCGGGATGATGGAGTTCCGCTCGCCCGACGCGGCGCTCGACCCGCGGCGCATCGCCGCCATCGCCGACGCCGCCCGCCCCCTGCTCGCCGGCGCCGACCTCGACGACCGGCAGGACGAGTGGGTCGGCTCGCGGCCGTGCACGGCCGACGGCCTGCCGCTGATCGGGGCCACCCGCGAGCGCGGCGTCTTCGTCGCCGGCGGCCACGGCATGTGGGGGATCACCCTGGGGCCGCTCACCGGACGGCTGCTGGCCGAGCAGGTGGTCACCGGCCGCGCACCGGCGGAGCTGGCCCCCTTCGACCCGCTGCGCTGAGGCCGCGTCGCGCGGGCAGTAGGGTCGGCCGGGACGGGGCAGTAGCTCAGCCGGTCAGAGCAGCGGACTCATAATCCGTCGGTCGTGGGTTCGAGCCCCACCTGCCCCACCTGCCCCACCTGCCCCACCTTCTGATCCGATCCCTCTGGCACGCTCGTCCACATGGCGTCGATCTGCGTGTTCTGCTCGTCGTCCCTCGACATCGACCCGCGCCACGTGGACCTCGCCGCCACCGTCGGTGCCGAGCTCGCGGCACGGGGGCACACCCTGGTGTCGGGTGGGGGCCGCGTCTCGATGATGGGCGCCGTCGCGCGTGCGGCGCGTGCGGGCGGGGCGCACACGCTCGGCGTCATCCCCGCCGCGCTGGTCGACCTGGAGGTCGCCGACCACGACGCGGACGAGCTGGTCGTGACCGCCACCATGCGTGAGCGCAAGGGCGCCATGGACGCCGCGGCCGACGCCTTCCTCGTGCTGCCGGGCGGCTTGGGCACCCTGGAGGAGCTGCTGGAGGTGTGGGTCTCCCGGACGCTGCGGATGCACGGCAAGCCCGTGGTGGTCTGCGACCCGGACGGGGTGTTCGCCGGCCTGCACCGGCTCGTCGACGACCTGATGGGCGCCGGGTTCGTGCGACCGGCAGCGGCCGCAGCCCTCACCTGGACGTCGTCCGCGGTCGAGGCGGTCTCCGCCGTGGAGGCGATGCTGGCCGCCGGCCGCGCTCAGGCGACGCCGACAGCGGAGGAGGAGCTGGAGGCGGAGCCATGAGACGCCGTGCGGCGCCGGACAGGTGGACGGCCCCTCGAGAGGGGCCGCACGCCGATCCTGACGTGCCGGCCGGTGCGAGTCAAGCAGAAGTAAAGAGCCGGCTGCAGGGCGTGTCGAGCGTGGGCGCAACCCACTACTGCCGGGGCTCCAGAGGTCCTTCGTGGAGCCCCGGCGGTGAGCGTCGATTACCCCGTCGGTGCGACGTCATGCGTGAGACATGACGACCGGCAAGGCGACCCTGGTCGTCGACGTGGCGAACGTGGTCGGCTCGCGGCCGGACGGCTGGTGGCGCGACCGGCGCGGCGCCTCCGAGCGGCTGCTGCGCCGGCTCGGCCAGCTGCCCGGGTCCCCGGTGAGCGGCCCCGACGGCACGCCGCTGCGGCTGGCCGAGGTCCACGCCGTGGTCGAGGGCGCCGCCCGGGACGCCGAGGGACCGGCCTCCGTCGTCGTCTGCCGGGCCGCCGGGCCCGGGGACGACGAGGTGGTGCGCGCGGCGGAGCGGGCCGCCGCCAGCGGGCCCGTCGTCGTGGTGACGGCCGACCGCGGCCTGCGGGCGCGGCTGCCGTCAGGGGCCGTCGTGGCGGGGCCGGCCTGGTTGCTCGGCCTGCTGACCGAGTGAGGCAGGCTGCTCGACGTGCTGGACGACGTGGTCGAGATGCTGGCGTGCCCGGTGTGCCGCGCGCCCCTGGTCCGCGCAGGCCGCGCCCTGCGCTGTGCGGCCGGGCACGGCTTCGACCTCGCTCGCCAGGGCTATGTCAACCTGCTGAGTGGGACCTCGCCGCACCGCGGTGACACCGCGGACATGGTGGCGGCGCGTGACCGCTTCCTGCGGGCCGGCTGGTACCGGCCGATCGCGGACGCCGTCGTGTCGGCAGCGGCGGCCGATGCCGCGACGGGCGCCGTCCTCGACCTGGGCGCGGGCACCGGGTGGTACCTGGCGGAGGTGCTGGACGCCGCGGGCCCGGACGCCGTCGGCCTCGCCCTGGACGTGTCCGCCTACGCGGCGCGCCGCGCCGCCCGCTGCCACCCACGCGCCGGCGCCGCGGTCGCCGACACCTGGGGCCGGCTCCCGGTCCGGGACGGTGCGGCGTCCGTCGTCCTCGACGTCTTCGCGCCCCGCAACCCACGCGAGATCGCCCGGGTGCTACGCCCCGGCGGTCTGCTCGTCGTCGTCACCCCGAGGCCGCGTCACCTGGCCGAGCTGCGCGGGGTTCTCGGGCTGCTCGAGGTGGAGCCGGACAAGGAGGAACGCCTCGCTGCGACCCTGGCGCCGCTGCTGGACGCCGACGGCGACCGGGAGGTGGAGTGGCGGCTGCGCCTGGCGCCGTCCGACGTGAGCGACGTGGTCGGGATGGGCCCCAGCGCGTGGCACCGGAGCGCGGGTGGGGTGCCGGCAGAGCCGGTCGAGGTCACGGCGTCCGTGCGCGTGGGGACCTACCGCCGGCCGGGGTGACGGCCGCGCGCCGCGGTGAAGGGTGCGCCGGGCCGGGAGCGCCTCTCGGCGCGTGGCCGCTCGCAGCGGCTATAAGTGGAGCCCGGGGCTACCGCGGCCCGGCGCACGACCAACCCTAACGCGGCACGGGCGCCGGCTCATTCCGGCTGTGGACTGCTCATGCCCACGGCTGCAGCCGGTGCCGGCGCGCCGCGTGCTCGAGCTGCTCCGCCGTGCGCACCAGGCGAGCGGCGGACGCCGTCAGCTCCGCGCCCTCCCGTCCGGCCTCTCCGACCGCGGTGGCGCCGGAGCTCTCCGCGGCCAGCTCCGCTCGGCCGACCGCCACGACCCGGGCGAAGGCGGCCGCCCGCTCGAACGTCGTCGCGACGTCCCCCCGCGCCACCCCGGACAGGACGGCGTCCACGAGGGCCCGCACCTCGTCGGGTCCGGGTGGGTCGGCGACGCCGGCGACGGCGTGCAGCACCGGGGCCCGGCGACGTCCCTCGGTGAACTGCAGGGCCGCGGCGTGGGGGGCGGAGTGCACCCACTGGCGGAGGGCATAGAGGCGCCACAGCGCTCCCGGAAGGGACTCCGGCGGCGAGTCGGCCCACAGGTCGGCCAGCAGCTCCAGGCCGTACTCGTCGGCAAGCCTCACGATCCTGGCCGCCACCTCGGCGTCCGCCTCGTCGCGGGCGCCCTCGACGAGCAGCCGCGCGGTGGTGTGCGCCGCCTCCTCACGCAGCGCAGGGTCGCCGCCGCCGCCCTGGAGCTCCTCCAGGACGTCGGTGCTCAGCAGCGCCGGCCGGTGGGGGCGGACCATGCCGTCATCGTCCCACCGGGTCGCGGGCCTCGCAGCAGCCCGCGGCGGCGGGCGCCGTCAGAAGCGGAAGGGCTTGGGCGGTGCGGCGAGCGTCGCGCGCGGGCAGCTGGCGAGCGTGAGGCCGCCGAATCCGAGCGCCTCGTCGGTCAGCGACTCGACGTTCCAGCCGTTCTCGGTGCCGAAGCGGGTGACCGTCACGCGGTAGATGGTGATCTCGTACTTGGTGGGTGTGCCGTACGCGACCTGGATGGTGCCGATGAGCTCGGCACCCGCGGGGTTGTTGTTGCCGTGCCAGGGCCGGTCGAAGCGGCTCCACAGGTTCGGCTCGCTCTGCCAGACGCCGCCGTTCTGGACGTCGCGGAGCGCCAGCTCGACGAGGACGGACCGCGCCGCCTCCTCGGGGACGATGGCGGCGGGACGGATGACCTCGGTCACCACCCCCTGGTCGTACGCCTCGGCCATCAACCGCTCGAAGTCGTTCACGCCTGCCCTCTCCTGTCTCTCACCTGCTGCCGCACCTATCGGCACGTCGACGGAGTTTCTGGAGGACTTGGCGAAAGAGTGGTGAAAGGTGGGGCTGATGAGGCAGAATGCGGCGCGGTTGACATCGCGTCGCCGGGTCCGCGTCCTGCGGGTCGAGCAGAGGTCGTTGGGGAAGACGTACCTCGAGCTCAACCAAGGGAGGTCGGAATGTCCGGTGCCATCACGCGCGGTGTCCTCTTCGTGCACTCCGCTCCGCGGGCGCTGTGCCCGCACGTGGAGTGGGCAGCCGGCGGCGTCCTCGGGGTGCGCGTCGCGCTGGACTGGACCGAGCAGCCGGTGGCGCCCGGCCTGTTCCGCGGCGAGCTGTCGTGGCAGGCGCCGCAGGGCACCGGGGCGCGGCTCACGTCGTCCCTGCGCGGCTGGGCGCACCTGCGCTACGAGGTCACCGAGGAGCCGAGCGCCGGCGTGGACGGCGGGCGGTGGAGCCACACGCCAGAGCTCGGCATCTTCCACGCGGTGACCGACGTCCACGGGAACGTCATGATCCCGGAGGACCGCGTGCGGGCCGCGATGGAGCATGCGGACGACCTGGCTCGGATGCGCGAGGAGCTCGACCTGGCGCTCGGGCGCGCCTGGGACGACGAGCTGGAGCCCTTCCGCTACGCCGGCGACGGCGCGCCGGTGAGGTGGCTGCACCGCGTCGGATGACCGTCGCTGGGGGGCGTTACGACGTTCCCGGAACGTCACAGGGTGGCCCCGCTACGGTAGGTCCGTAGCGGGGCCACCCTGCGCCGGTTCTCAGAGCGGGATGTTGCCGTGCTGCCCCCGGCGGGCCGGGGCGGCCGCGATGGCGCGCGCGAGCGCCGAGCGCGTGACGTCGGGCGTGACGATCTCGTCCACGACGCCGATGTCGACGGCGCGCTGCAGGCCGCCGGAGAGCGCCTCGTGCTCGGCGGCGAGCTCGGCCTCGACCTCGGCGCGGGAGTCCTCCGGGACGGCGGCGAGCTTGCGGCGGTGCAGGATCCGCACGGCGGCGACGGCGCCCATCACGGCGACCTCGGCGCCCGGCCACGCGAACACGCGGGTGGCGCCGAGCGACCGGGCGTTCATCGCGATGTACGCGCCGCCGTACGTCTTGCGGGTCACGAGCGTCACGCGCGGCACGACCGTCTCCGCGAACGCGTGCAGCAGCTTGGCGCCGCGTCGCACCACCCCGTCCCACTCCTGGCCGACGCCGGGCAGGTAGCCCGGGACGTCGACGAGCACGACGAGCGGCACCCCGAACGCGTCGCACATCCGCACGAACCGCGCCGCCTTCTCCGCCGACGACGAGTCGAGGCAGCCGCCGAGGCGCAGCGGGTTGTTGGCGACGACGCCCACCGTCCGGCCGCCGAGGCGGCCGAGCACCGTGACGATGTTCGGCGCCCACTTGGGGTGCAGCTCGATCGCGCCCTTGCCGACCGGGGAGTCCAGCGTGTCGTCGACGAGCGGGTGCACGTCGTAGGCCCGCTTCGCCGAGTCCGGCAGGTGGGCGGCGAGGTCCCGGTCGGTGACCGACTCGACGTCCATCTCGCCCTGGCTGCCGAGCAGCGACGACAGCTTGCGGGCCTCGGCGTAGGCCCCCTCGGTCGTGTCGGTGACGACGTGGACGACACCGGAGCGGCGGCCGTGCGGCTCCGGGCCGCCGAGGCGCAGGGCGTCGACGTGCTCACCGGTGACGGAGCGGACGACGTCCGGCCCCGTCACGAAGACCCGGCCTTCGGGCCCGAGGATGACGATGTCGGTCAGCGCCGGCCCGTACGCCGCGCCGCCGGCCGCCGGCCCGATGACGACGGAGATCTGCGGGACCTTCCCCGACGCGCGGGTCATGATCGCGAAGACCTCTCCGACGGCGTGCAGCGACACCACGCCCTCGCGCAGCCGCGCGCCGCCGGAGTGCCACAGGCCGACGACGGGGATGCCCTCGTCCAGCGCGCGGTGGTAGGCGGTGAGGATGACGCGGCAGCCGTCGACGCCCATCGCACCGCCCTGGATGGTGGCGTCCGACGCGAACGCCGCGACGCGCGTCCCGTCGACGCGGCCGACGGCGGCCAGCATCCCGGAGTCGTCCCGCTGGGTGATGAGCTCGACCGTGCCCTCGTCGAAGAAGGCCTCGAGCCGCAGCAGGGGGTCGCGCGGGTCGACCTCCGTGCTCTCCGGCGCCGAGGCGGTCACGCCAGGCTCCGGAACGCCAGCGCCACGTTGTGCCCGCCGAACCCGAACGAGTTGTTCAGCGCGACGCCGCCCTCGGGCAGCGGCCGCGGGTCCTTGCGGACGACGTCGAGCGCGATCGCCGGGTCGAGGTCGTCCACGTTGATCGTCGGAGGCGCGGTGCGGTGGTGCAGCGCGAGGACGCTGAAGATGCCCTCCAGTGCGCCGGCCGCACCGAGCAGGTGCCCGGTCATCGACTTCGTCGACGTCACCGCGACGCGGTCGAGGGCCGACCCGAGCGAGGCCCGCAGGCTCTTCGCCTCGGCGACGTCACCGACCGGGGTGGACGTCGCGTGCGCGTTGACGTGGACCACGTCGCTCGGCGTGAGGCCGCCGGACTCCAGCGCAGCGCGGACGGCGCGGGCCGCGCCCAGGCCCTCCGGCTCGGGGGCGGCGATGTGGTGCGCGTCGGACGTCAGCCCGGCGGACACCAGCTCGGCGTAGATGCGGGCGCCGCGGGCGCGGGCGTGCTCCTCCGACTCCAGGACGACGACACCCGCCCCCTCGCCCAGCACGAACCCGTCGCGGTGCGTGTCGTACGGGCGCGACGCGGTCTCGGGCGTGTCGTTCTTCGTCGACAGCGCCTGCATCGCCGCGAACCCGGCGATGGGCAGCGGGTGGATCGCCGCCTCGGTGCCGCCGGCGACGACGACGTCGGCCCGGCCGTCGCGGATCATCTGCAGGCCGTACGCCATCGCCTCGGCGCCGGACGCGCACGCCGACACGGGCGTGTGGACGCCGGCCCGGGCGCCGAGCTCGAGGCCGACGGCCGCGGCGGGCCCGTTCGGCATGAGCATCGGCACGGTGAGGGGCAGCACGCGGCGCGGGCCGCGCTCGCGCAGGACGTCGTAGGCGCTGAGCAGGGTCCACACGCCGCCGATGCCGGAGGCGACCACGGCGGCCAGCCGCTCGCCGTCCACCTCGGGGCTGCCGGCGTCCGCCCACGCCTCGCGCGCCGCCACGAGGGCGTACTGGCCGGAGGGGTCGAGACGCTTCGACTCGTGCCGCGGCAGCACGTCCGTCGCCGGCACGGCGAGCGGGCAGGCGAAGGTGACGGGCAGCTCGTGCCGCGCCACCCACTCCTCGGTGAGGGTGCGGGCCCCGGAGCGGCCGGCGAGGGCCGCCTCCCAGGTGCTGGGGACGTCACCACCCAGGGGGGTGGTCGCGCCCAGGCCCGTGACGACGACGGTGCGCTGACCGGTCATGGACAACTGCCTCCAGGTGTCGGGATGCGGTGGGGGAGTGCGGCCCGGCGTCCCCGGGGTGCCCGGGGACGCCGGCGGGCCGGTGCGGCCCGAGGGGCTCAGGTCAGCCCTGGGCCTGCTGGATGTAGCTGACCACGTCGCGGACGGTCCGCAGGTTCTTGGTGTCCTCGTCCGGGATCTTCACGCCGAACTTGTCCTCGGCCTGCACGACGATCGACGTCATCGACAGGGAGTCGATGTCGAGGTCGTCGGTGAACGACTTGTCCAGCTCGACGGACTCCTTGGGCAGGCCGGTCTCCTCGTTGACCAGCTCGGCGATGCCCTCGAGGATCTCCTGCTCGCTCTGCGCCATGTCGGTGGTGCTCCTTCGTGTGGTGGCGTGATGGGGGTCGTGCACCCGCCCCGTGGCGGGGGTCTGGTGTGCCCTAGGGCAGGACGACGACCTGGGCGGCGTAGGCCAGCCCGGCCCCGAAGCCGATGAGCAGGGCGAGGTCGCCGGAGGACGCCTGCCCCTCGGCGAGCATCCGGTCCATGGCCAGCGGGATGGAGGCCGCCGACGTGTTGCCGGTCTCGGCGATGTCCCGCGCGACCGGCACGTGGGCCGGCAGCCGCAGCTGCTTGATCATCGCGTCGATGATCCGCATGTTGGCCTGGTGCGGGATGAAGGCGCCGAGGTCCTCGGCGGCCACGCCCGCGGCGTCCAGCGCCTTCTGCGCGACCGGGGCCATCTGCCAGACGGCCCACCGGAACACCTGCTGGCCCGCCATCCGCAGCGCCGGCCACTCGGTGGTGTGGTCGCGGACGTCGATCCAGGAGTGCTTCTGGGCGATGACGTCCCACTGCTCGCCGTCCGAGCCCCACACCGTCGGGCCGATGCCCGGGACGTCGGACGGGCCGACCACGACGGCGCCCGCGCCGTCG
This sequence comes from Actinomycetes bacterium, assembly GCA_046566185.1. Taxonomy (GTDB): domain Bacteria; phylum Actinomycetota; class Actinomycetes; order Actinomycetales; family SCSIO-59966; genus SCSIO-59966. The sequence goes on from JBKHXE010000117.1 coordinate 13,598, forward strand.
CCGAAGATGAACGCCGTCGACCGGTCGTGCAGGTCGGTGAAGTCCGACAGCTTCTCGACGCCGACGACGAGCACGTGCCGCGCGGAGCCGCCGCGCACCATGTCGTTCGCGAGCGCGATGCCGTGGGAGAACCCGGCGCACGCGGCGGAGATGTCGAAGGCCACCGCGCCGTCCGTGCCGAGGCGGTGCGCGAGCAGGGACGCCGACGACGGGGTCTGGTAGGGGTGGGTGACCGTGGCGACGACGATCGCGTCGACGTCGCTTCCGGTCAGGCCGGCCTTCTCCAGCGCGCCCCGGGACGCGGTCTCGGCCATGTCGGTCACCGACTCGTCCTTGGCCGCCCAGCGGCGGGTGACGATGCCGGACCGCTCGCGGATCCACTGGTCGCTGGAGTCGATGTACTGGCAGATCTCGTCGTTCGTCACCACCCGCTCGGGGCGGTAGCTGCCGACGCCGAGGATGCGGGCGTGCTCGGCGCCGCGGGACGGGGTGATCGACGGTGCGTTCACGAGCTGCTCCCGGTGGGGTGGAGGCGGAGGAGGGGCTGGCCGGGGCGGACCGGGTCGCCGTTCTCGACGAGCCACTCCACCACCGTGCCGCCGTGCGGGGCGAGCACGTCGTGGCCGTCGCGCAGGCCGTCGACACGCGCGACGACCGCGCCGGCGGCGACCTCGTCGCCGGGGGAGGCGGCGTCCAGGACCGAGACGGTGCCCTTGGCCGGCGCGACCACGAGCCGCCAGGTCGGCGAGGTGTCGAGCTCGCCGCGGCGGCCGTGCCGCTCGACGATGTCGCGGGCGGCGTCCAGGTCGTCGGGCGTCCTGAGCGCCAGCACCTCGACGCCGGGCAGGGCACGCTTCGCCAGCCCGGCGAGGGTGCCGGCCGGCGGGATCTCGATGAGCGCGGTGACACCCAGCTCGGCGAACGTCTGCTGGCACAGGTCCCAGCGGACCGGGTTGCTCACCTGCGTGACGAGCCGGGTGAGGACCTCGCGCCCGTCGTGGACGACGGTGCCGTCGCGGTTCGACAGCAGCAGGGTGCGCGGGTCGTGCGTGGAGATGGCGCGGGCGTAGCCGGCGAGCACCTCGACGGCCGGGGCCATGTGCTCGGTGTGGAAGGCGCCGGCGACCTGCAGGGGGATCACCCGGGCCTTGGCCGGAGGGTCGGCCTTGAGCGCGTCGAGCTGCTCGAGCGTGCCCGCCGCGACGACCTGGCCGGCGCCGTTCATGTTGGCCGGCGTGAGGCCGTGCCGATCGAGCGCCGTGAGCACCTCGTCGGCGTCGCCGCCGAGGACGGCGCTCATGCCGGTCGGCGTCACCGCGGACGCCGCCGCCATCGCCCGGCCACGCTCGCGGACGAACACCATGGCCTGCTCGGCGGTCAGGACCCCGGCCGCGGCGGCCGCCGTGATCTCGCCCACCGAGTGGCCGGCGCCGCCGGCGACCGACCCGTAGGCGTCGGTCGGGTGCGGGAAGAGGGCCAGCAGGGACACCAGGCCGCTGGCGACGATGAGCGGCTGCGCCACCGCCGTGTCGCGGATGGTGTCGGCGTCCGACGTCGTGCCGTGGCCGACCAGGTCGAGGCCGGCGACCGCGGACAGCCACGCCATGCGGTCACGGAACCCGGGCAGCTCCAGCCAGGGAGCCAGGAAGCCGGGGGTCTGGGAGCCCTGTCCGGGGCACACGATGACGAGCACGTCTCAAGCGTGACGTGACCGGGCCTCTCGACGCGGTGACGAGGTCCACCAAGCCTGGGCACAGGGTTTGGAGGAATCCTCCAAGAATGGTCATGTCACGGTCAGGTCACGCCCGGGCCCGGCAGGGTGGCGCCGCCGCGGCGGGCGGGTCCCTCCGCGAGCAGACCGAGCGCGAGGCCCACCTGGAGGACGAACCCCTCCCGGGGGACGGTCGGGTCCCACCCCGTCACCTCGGCGACCCGTTTGAGCCGGTACCGGACGGTGTTGGGGTGCACGAACAGGGCCCGCGCCGTGGCCTCCAGGGAGCGGCCCTGCGCCAGGTACGTCGCGACGGTCTCCGCGAGCGCCCCCCCGGCGTCGCGCAGCGGCGCGTGCACGCGGTCGACGAGGGCCCGGCGGGCCGTCACGTCGCCGGAGAGGACGCGCTCGGGCAGCAGGTCGTCGGCGGCCACCGGCCGGGGGGCCTCCGGCCACGCGCGCGCGGCGACCAGACCGGCGAGCGCCGCCCGCGCCGAGCGCCCCGCGGCGGACAGTCCCGGGACGACGGGGCCCACGACGACCGGCCCCTCGCCGAGCCGGCGGGCCAGCTCGGGGGCGGCGTCCCGCGGGTCGCCCGACGACCCGAGGACGACGAGGAGGTGCTCGCCCTGCAGGCCGACGAGTGCGTCGTCCGCGGCTGCCCGGGCGAGGCGGCGCAGGTCGGCCGCGGCGTCCTCGGTCTGCCCCGGCGGTGCGGTGCCGACGACGACCGCGACGTGCTCGTGCCCCTGCCAGCCGAGCGCGGCGACGCGCGACTGGAGGGTGTCGTCGGCCTCGCCGCGCAGCAGGGCGTCGACGACGAGCGCCTCGAGTCGGGCGTCCCAGGCGCCGCGGGCCTCGGCGGCGCCGGCGTAGATCTGGGCCGCGGCGAAGGCGACCTCGCGCGAGTAGCGCAGCACCGCCTCCCGCAGCGCCTGCTCCTCCCCGGCGGGAGCGATCTCGTCGACGTTGTCCTCCACCACGTCGACGACCGCGCGCACCAGCTCGAGCGTCTGGCTCAGGCTGATGGAGCGCGTCAGCTCGCGCGGCGCCGTGCCGAAGACGTCGGCGGTGATCTGCAGGGGACCGGTCGGGTCGCGGTACCAGGCGACGAACGCGGAGATGCCGGCCTGGGCGACGAGACCGACCCAGGAGCGGTCCTCCGGCGGCATCGCCCGGTACCAGGGGAGGGTCTCGTCGAGCCGCCGCAGCGCCGCGGTGGCGAGCCGCCCGGTGCCGCGGTGGAGCCGGTCGAGCATGTCCTGCGTGCCGCGCTCCGCCATCACCGCAGGATAGGGCGACCCTTGTGGGACAGCGACAACATGGCGGCTGCACCCACCCCCTCCTGGACGACGTCGGCCGGGTCCCCAGGCGGCGTTCGTGGGCTAGGGTCGTCGTAGTCGAGCCTCGGCGGCCCGGCACGACGACGTGCTCGGCTCAGGGGTGGCTCTCGTCGTCGGGGAGGACGTCATGGGACTGCTGGACCGCCTCCGGCGCCGCGCAAGGGTGGCCCGCACCGAGGGCCTGGGGCCCGCGCTGCGGCCCCCGGCAGCGCTGCGCCCGCGTCGCCGCCGGACGCCGCCGATCGACGCCGCCGAGGAGGTGCGGCTGCGGCGGCGGCTGCACGACGACCCCAACGACGAGCCGGCGTTCGCGCGGCTGGCGGACATCGTGCGCCGTCGCGCCGCCGAGGGGCACGTGGACGGTGACCCCCAGCGAGCCGCGGCCGACGCCGTCTGGGCGCTGTCCGAGGAGCTGGCCGGCAACCACCGCGCGTGGCACCCGCTCATCGAGCTCGCGCGACTGTCGATCCACGAGGACCGCGAAGGGGCGCTGCGCCGGCTGGGCACCGCCGCGGAGCGAGACCCCACCGGGCGGGCGCTCGCCGAGGGCGTCGCCATGCTGCGCGAGGTGGGCATGCCGTCGGAGGCGCTCAACCTCGGGGTCGGTCACTGGCGCCCCCGCGAGCACACCTACGAGGCGGGGCGGCACCTCGTGCACGCCGCGGTCGAGGCCGGCCGGATCGGCGAGGCGCGACGGCACCTGGCCGCCCTGGAGGAGCACCCCGAGCAGGAGCGGCTCGGCGCGGTGCGCGCCGAGCTCGAGCGGGCCATCGCCGAGGCCGACGAGCGCCGCGGCCGGACCGCCACCACGCCCTGACCCCTCACCCGCGGTGATCATGCAGTCCCGCCACCTCGTGCAGGTGGCGGAACTGCATGGTCACGCCGGGAGGGTGGGGGTCAGGCGTCGCCGCCGGCGGTGCCGGTCGTGCCCGCGGTGACGTCGTCCAGGCGGTACTGCTCGTAGGCCTTGCGCGGCAGCCCCGCGTCGACCTCGCCGCGGCCCGCGAGGGTGCGCAGCGCCTGGTAGGCGATCGAGGGGCCGTCGACGCGGAAGTGGCGACGCGCTGCCGGCCGGGTGTCCGACAGGCCGAACCCGTCGGTGCCCAGCGACACGTACTCCTGCGGCACGTACTGGCGGATCTGGTCGGGAACGGCCCGCATCCAGTCGCTGACCGCGACCACCGGGCCGGGCGCGTCCCCGAGCCGCTGCGCGACGAACGGCACGGGGGCGTCCTCCCCCGGGTGGTCGAAGGCCCACCGGTCGCACGCCAGCCCGTCGCGGCGCAGCTCGTTCCACGACGTGACGCTCCAGACGTCGGCATCCACGCCGAAGTCCTTGCCGAGCAGCTCCTGCGCCTCCAGCGCCCAGGGCACGGCGACGCCGGACGCCAGCAGCTGGACGCGCGGCCGCCCGCCCTCGTCCATCGCCGGGCTGACCCGGTGCAGGCCGCGGATGATGCCCTCGACGTCCACGCCGTCCGGCTCGGCCGGCTGCACCATCGGCTCGTTGTAGACGGTCAGGTAGTAGAAGACGTCCCTGTCGACAGAGTCGCGGTCTCCACTGTCCTCCCCGTACATCCGCTCCAGGCCGTCCCGGACGATGTGGCCGATCTCGTAGGCGTAGGCCGGGTCGTAGGAGACGACCGCCGGGTTGGTGGCGGCGAGCAGCAGCGAGTGACCGTCCGCGTGCTGCAGGCCCTCGCCGGTCAGCGTCGTGCGGCCCGCCGTGGCGCCGAGCAGGAAGCCGCGCGCCATCTGGTCGCCGGCCGCCCACAGGCCGTCGCCGGTGCGCTGGAACCCGAACATCGAGTAGAAGATGTAGACGGGCACCATCGGCTCGCCGTGCGTGGCGTAGGAGGTGCCGGCCGCGGTGAACGCCGCGGTGGCCCCCGCCTCGTTGATCCCGACGTGCAAGATCTGCCCGGTCTCGGACTCCTTGTACGCCAGCATCAGCTCGCGGTCCACCGACGTGTACCGCTGGCCGTGCGGGTTGTAGATCTTCGCGGTCGGGAAGAACGAGTCCATCCCGAACGTGCGGGCCTCGTCGGGGATGATCGGCACGACGCGCCGGCCGAAGTCCTTGTCCTTCATGAGGTCCTTCAGCAGCCGGACGAACGCCATCGTCGTCGCGATCTGCTGCTTGCCCGAGCCTCGCTTGACGACCTGGTAGGCGTCCTCGGCGGGCAGGTGCAGCGACGTCGCCTTGGCACGCCGCTCCGGCACGGCGCCACCGAGCCTGCGGCGACGGTCGCGAAGGTAGCGGATCTCCTCGGAGTCCTCGCCCGGGTGGTAGTACGGCGGCAGGTACGGGTCGGCCTCGAGCTGGGAGTCGCTGACCGGGATCCGCAGGCTGTCACGGAACAGCTTGAGGTCCTCGAGCGTCAGCTTCTTCATCTGGTGGGTCGCGTTCCGGCCCGCGAAGTGCGGGCCGAGACCGTAGCCCTTGATGGTCTTCGCGATGATCACGGTCGGCTGGCCGGCGTGCTCCATCGCCGCCTTGTAGGCCGCGAACACCTTCCGGTAGTCGTGGCCGCCGCGCTTGAGGCGCCAGATGTCGTCGTCGCTGTAGGACTCCACCAGCCGCGCCGTCCGCGGGTCGCGCCCGAAGAAGTGCCCGCGGATGAACGCGCCGTTCTCGGCCCGGTAGGTCTGGTAGTCGCCGTCCGGCGTGACGTTCATGAGGTTGACCAGCGCGCCGTCGCGGTCGGCCGCCAGCAACGGGTCCCACTCGCGGCCCCAGATGACCTTGATGACGTTCCAGCCGGCGCCCCGGAAGAACTGCTCCAGCTCCTGGATGATCTTCCCGTTGCCGCGGACCGGGCCGTCGAGGCGCTGCAGGTTCGCGTTGATGACGAACGTGAGGTTGTCGAGCTCGTCGTTCGCGGCCATGTGGATGAGGCCGCGGCTCTCCGCCTCGTCCATCTCGCCGTCGCCGAGGAAGGCCCACGTGTGCTGCTGCGAGGTGTCGGTGATGCCGCGCGCGTGCAGGTACTTGTCGAACTGGGCCTGGTAGATGGCGTTGATCGGGCCGAGGCCCATCGACACCGTGGGGAACTCCCAGAAGTCCCGCATGAGCCGCGGGTGCGGGTAGGACGGCAGCCCGCCGCCGGGGTGCGACAGCTCCTGCCGGAAGCCGTCGAGGCGCTGCTCGTCGAGGCGCCCCTCGAGGAAGGCGCGGGCGTAGATGCCCGGCGAGGCGTGGCCCTGCACGAAGACGTGGTCGCCGCCGCCCGGGTGGTCCTTCCCGCGGAAGAAGTGGTTGAAGCCCACCTCGTACAGCGTGGCGGACGACGCGTACGTCGAGATGTGCCCGCCGACGGAGACGTCCGGTCGCTGCGCGCGGTGCACCATCACCGCGGCGTTCCAGCGGATCCAGGCGCGGTAGCGGCGCTCGGTCTCCTCGTCGCCGGGGAACCACGGCTCCGACTCCGGCGGGATGGTGTTGACGTAGTCGGTGGCCACCAGGCTGGGGACGCCGACGTGCTGCTCACGGGCGCGCTGGAGCAGGCTGAGCATCAGGTACCGCGCGCGCTGGCGGCCCCGCTCGTCGACGACCGCGTCGAGCGACTCCAGCCACTCGGCGGTCTCCTCCGGGTCGATGTCCGGCAGCTGCCCGGTCGTCCCGGTACGGATGGGCCCGGCGTCCTCGTGTCCTGCCACTGTCGTCGTCCTCTTTCCTCGAACGGCTCCACGCACGCCGCACCGGCGGGACCCGGTAGCGCGCGCTGCGGTGTCCATCCTCCCCCCTGACCGCGGCCTGCGTCACATCCGGTCCCGACCTAGGCTCGCCGGATGCTGACGTCGGTGATCGAGGTGCGCACGGGCGACCGTGAACGGGTCGTCGACCTGACCCGGCGGTGCGCCGAGTTCGTGGCGGACGTCGGGGACGGCCTGCTCAACGTCTTCGTGCCGCACGCGACGGCTGGGGTCGCGGTGCTGGAGACCGGCGCGGGTTCGGACGACGACCTGCTCGCCGCGCTGCAGGCCCTCCTGCCGGTGGACGGCCCCGGGGGCCGCGGCTGGCGGCACCGGCACGGGTCGCCCGGCCACGGACGTGACCACGTGCTGCCCGCGGTCGTCGCGCCCTCCGTCACCGTGCCGGTCGTGGCCGGCGCCCTCGCCCTCGGCACCTGGCAGTCCGTGTGCCTCGTGGACACCAACGTGGACAACGACTTTCGTCAGGTGCGGCTGTCGCTGCTCACCGGTTGACCCGGGCCCACGACGCGGTCGGCGCGCGTGTAGAGGTTCAGCGTCGTCCCGCGCACGAAGCCGGCGAGCGTCATGCCCGCCCGCTCGGCCAGGGAGACCGCCAGGGACGACGGTGCGGACACCGCCGCGAGCACCGGCACTCCCGCCGTCCAGGCCTTCTGGGCCAGCTCGAACGACGCGCGGGCACTGACGACGAGCACGTGACCGGTGAGCGGCCAGCCGCCCTCGCGGGCCGCGTGCCCGAGCACCTTGTCGACCGCGTTGTGGCGACCGACGTCCTCCCGCACCGCGACGAGGGTGCCGTCCGCCGCGAAGAGACCCGCCGCGTGCAGACCGCCGGTGCGGTCGAAGGCCCGCTGGTGCCGGCGCAGCTCGTCGGGCAGCGCCGCGAGCACCGCCGCCTCGACCACCACCGGGTCACTCGCGACGTCGTGGACCGAGCGCCGCTCCACGGCGTCGATCGACGCGCTGCCGCAGACGCCGCAGGCCGACGTCATGCCGAAGGTGCGCCGGTCCTGGGCGCCGAGGAGATCGACGCCGGGCCGCAGTGCCACGTCCAGGACGTTGAACGTCGGGGCGCCGTCCGCGCCGACGTCCGTGCAGTGCATCGCGCCCGCGACGTCGTCCACCGACCTCAGCAGGCCCTCGCCGAGCAGCAGCCCCAGGGCGAGGTCGACGTCGTCGCCGGGCGTCCGCATCGTCACCACGACGGTGCTTCCGCCGACGCGCACCTCCAGCGGCTCCTCACCGGCGAGGGTGTCGGGTCGTCGCACACGGCTGCCGGAGGTCAGGTCGAGCCGCTCGGTCGGCACTCGCGACGTCACCCGGCCCATGCGCGTCACGGTAGCCGCGACGGTTGCGGACTGCTCCCGCACGGACGGCGCGGAGCGCGGTAGCGTCGTACCCGTCGCGACGGCGACGGTCCCCACGGAGGGGGCTCGAGTGCCCCTCCGGGGGCCGATCAGGAGGGACGACGCGTGGGTGCGACCGCGGACGCCGCGGCCGGTCAGGCCGTGGCGACCAAGCTGGGCTTCCGGCCCGGCCAGGTGGTGCAGGAGCTCGGCTACGACGAGGACGTGGACTTCGACCTCCGCGAGGCCATCGAGGACGTGACGGGGTCCGAGCTGCTGGACGAGGACACCGACGAGGTCGTGGACGTCGTGCTGCTGTGGTGGCGGGAGGGGGACGGCGACCTCGTCGACGCGCTCCTGGACTCGCTGACCTCGTTGGCCGAGGGCGGCACCGTCTGGCTGCTGACCCCCAAGCCGGGTCGCGGCGGGCACGTGGAGGCCTCGGACGTCGAGGACGCCGCACCGACCGCCGGTCTGCACGCCATGAGCAGCGTGAGCGCGGGGCCCGACTGGTCCGGCACCCGCCTCGCGACGCGCAACCGCCGCTGACCCGCGGTACCGCCGAGCACGCGCTCAGCGGCGGGTCAGGAGCGAGCCCACGCGACCACCGACGCGACCCGCGAGCCGCCCGGTCTGCCCGATCGTGCGCAGTGTCGAGCGCAGCGCCGACCCGCCCGGCAGGCCCGGGGCCGCCTCGAGGGCCGGCAGCAGCCGCAGCAGGCCCGGCACGTCGTGCAGCCGCAGGCGTCGCGTGACGAGCAGCTGCACCGCCAGGGCCCGCCCGGAGGTCGCGTCGAGCACGTCGGCTGCCGCGCCCTCCACGCCGGGCCAGGGCAGCTCGCGCGGCAGGCGGTCGGTGCCCAGCCGGACCGTGGTCCACGACTCGCCCGCGGCGCTCGTCGCCCACTGCCCGTCGGGAGTGCTCACCGCGAACGCCACGTCCATTCCGCGGCGGGCCGCCAGCGCGCCGGTCACGTCGACGACCGCGCCGACGCCGGCGTCCAGCAGCTCCGCCGGGGGAGGGGGCGCTCCCGCCGGCGCCAGGTCGAGGGCGTGGACGGCGAGCTCGTAGGCCTGCGCCACGAGCAGTCCCGTCAGCGGCAGCTCGCCGACCACGGAGTCCACCCACCGCCGGCCGGCTTCCTCGATGTCGTCCGACGAGAGCACCGCGGCCGTGCGCGCCCGGGCGGCCTGCAGGGCGGCCAGCACCTCGTCGCGGGTCGCGTCGTGGTGCTCGGCGAGCAACGACACCGTCCGCGCGTCGAGGTCGTCGGCGACGGTGACGACGGGCGCCCGCAGGTCGGCCGCCGGGAGCTCCGAGCTGCCCCCGTCCCACGTCCCGAGGTGCACCAGAACGTCCCGCGCCTGCCGCCCCGGCAGCCGCGTCGGGCCGTCGAGGTTCACGTCGCGCGCGAGGTCGACGACCGCGCGCCACGCGGCGTCCAGCATCCGAGCGACGTCCTGCGGGTCGGCGCTCGCCAGGCCGCGCTCGCCGGGGAGCGGGGTGAGACCGGAACTCGTGCCTGGCACAGTAGGCATCCTGCCGGACGCCGGCAGGCCGGGCCGAGCGGCCCCGGCGCGACCACCGAGAAGGAGTGAGCGTGGAGTCGACCGCCCCGACGATCGGCGAGCAGGCCCCGGAGATCGCGCTGCGCGACCAGCACGGCCAGACCGTGCGGCTCTCGGACTTCCGCGGCATCGGCAGCGTCCTCCTCGTCTTCTATCCCTTCGCGTTCTCCGGGATCTGCACGTCCGAGCTCGGTGAGATCCGGGACGACCTGGCGTCCTTCGAGGCGGACGGCGTGCAGGTCGTCGGTGTCTCCTGCGACCCGGTCGCGGCGCTGCGCGCCTGGGCCGAGCGGGAGGGGTACGACTTCCCGCTGCTGTCGGACTTCTGGCCGCACGGCGAGGTGTCGCGGGCCTACGGGGTCTTCGACGCCGCCCACGGCATGGCAGTGCGCGGCTCGTTCCTCGTGGACACCGAGGGCCTCCTGCGCTGGTCGGTCGTCAACGGTCCGGGCCGGCCTCGTGACCTGCACGCCTACCGCGAGGCGGTCGCCGCGCTCTGAAGCGGCCGCACCCGCCCAGGACGAAGTCCGCGTTCCGGACTCTGCCGGCCGGATGGCGAGACATGCGGGACCCGCGGTTCACATTCGGCCGCCGCTGCGGGATGCTGAGGGGGCCACGGTCGCCGCTGGCCCGAGACTTCGGCGGCCGTGGCCTTCTCGCGCTCGGGCTAGCCTTCGGCGCGAAGGGCCTGTAGCTCAGCTGGTAGAGCACCGCGCTTACACCGCGGGTGTCGTCGGTTCGAACCCGGCCGGGCCCACGGTCACGCCGAGTAACCTCTCGCAGCGTGACGCAGCCGACAGACGCCCCCGCCCCTCGCCTCGCCGACGTCGTCGCCGTCCTCGAGCGGCTCTACCCGCCCCGCTGGGCGCAGGGCTGGGACGCCGTGGGGCTGGTCTGCGGCGACCCCGACGCCCCCGTCCGCCGGGTGCTGCTCGCGGTCGACCCGGTCGCCGACGTCGTCGCCGAGGCGCTGGCGTGGGACGCCGACCTCGTGCTGGCCCACCACCCGCTGCTGCTGCGGCCGGTGCACGGCGTGGCCGCCACGTCGCCCAAGGGCCGCGTCGTCCACGACCTCGTGCGGTCCGGGTGCGCGCTGTACGTGGCGCACACCAACGCCGACTCGGCCCGCCCCGGCGTCTCCGACGCGCTGGCCCGCATCATCGGCCTGGAGGGCCTGGTGCCACTGTCGGCCACGCCCGAGGACCCGCTCGACAAGGTCGTCACCTTCGTCCCCCACGAGCACGCCTCGGCCGTCGTCGACGCCCTCGCCGGAGCGGGCGCCGGGTCCATCGGCGAGTACGAGCGGTGCGCCTGGACGACCACCGGCGTCGGCACCTTCCTCCCCGGCGCCGCGGCGAGTCCCTCGGTGGGGGAGCCGGGTCGGGTCGAGGAGGTGCCGGAGACGCGGGTGGAGATGGTGCTGCCGCGCCACCGCCGCGACGCCGTGGTCGCCGCGCTGCGGGGCGCGCACCCCTACGAGGAGCCCGCGTTCGACGTCCTCGAGCTCGCCGGCTGGTCCTCGCCGCGGGGCATCGGGCGGGTGGGGGCCCTGGAGTCGCCGCTGACGCTCGCGGCGTTCGCCGAGGTCGTCGCCCGGGCCCTGCCGCACACCGCGCAGGGGGTCCGGGTGGCGGGCGACCCCGAGGCGGTGGTCGAGCGCGTCGCCGTCTGCGGAGGCTCGGGCGACAGCCTGTTCGACGCGGTCCGGGCGAGCGGCGCCGACGCGTTCGTCACCGCCGACCTGCGCCACCACCCCGCGTCCGAGGCCCGCGAGGAGGCGGCGGGTGGGCCGCCCTACCTCGTGGACGTCGCGCACTGGGCGAGCGAGTGGCCGTGGCTGCACGGAGCGGCCGAGCGGCTCGCGTCGGAGCTGCTGCAGCTCGGCACTACGGTGGAGGCCCGCGTCAGCGAGCTGCGCACCGATCCGTGGACGTTCCGCGTCCCGAGCTCCGGAGGACTCGTCCGATGACCACCGCACCGGTCGCCGACCAGCGCCGTCTGCTCGACGTCCAGGCCCTCGACACCCGCCTTGCCCAGCTGGCGCACCGGCGCCGGACCCTCCCGGAGCACGCCGAGCTCGAGGCGCTCGAGCAGCGGCGGCGTACCGTCGCCGACCAGCTGGTGGCGGCCCGGACGATCCTCTCGGACGTCCGCCGCGAGCTGGCCAAGGCCGAGGCGGACGTCGAGCAGGTGCGCCAGCGGGCGGCGCGGGACCGGGCGCACCTCGACTCGGGGCGCGGCAGCGCGAAGGACCTGCAGGGCCTCCAGCACGAGCTGGAGTCGTTGACCCGTCGCCAGTCCACGCTCGAGGACGCCGAGCTCGAGGTGATGGAGCGACTCGAGCAGGCGGAGGCCGCGGAGCAGGCGCTGGAGGCCGAGCGCGAGGCCCTGGACCGGGCGCACGCCGCGCTCGTCGAGCGGCGGGACGCGGCCGTCGCGCAGATCGACGCCGAGACGGAGCGGGTCGGCGGCGAGCGGGCCGGGGCGGCGCAGGGCCTGGACGCCGGGCTCGTCGCCCTCTACGACAAGGTGCGCGAGCAGCAGGCTGGTGTGGGCGCGGCGGCGCTGAAGGGCCGCCGCTGCGAGGGCTGCCGGCTCGAGCTGACCCCCACCGAGCTGCAACGCATCAGGACGGCCCCCGAGGACGAGGTGCTGCGCTGCGAGGAGTGCCGCCGCATCCTCGTCCGCCTCCCCGAGAGCGGGCAGTGAGCCGGCGCCGGCTCCTGGTCGAGGCCGACGGCGGGTCGCGGGGCAACCCGGGCCCGGCGGGCTTCGGCGCCGTCGTCCGCGACGCGGACACCGGCGAGGTGCTCGACGAGGTGGCCGCGGCGATCGGCACGGCGACCAACAACGTCGCCGAGTACTCCGGCCTGCTGGCCGGCCTGCGCGCGGCCTGCGCGATCGACCCGGACGCCGAGGTTGAGGTGCGGATGGACTCCAAGCTGGTCGTCGAGCAGATGTCGGGGCGCTGGAAGATCAAGCACGACGACATGCGCCGGCTCGCCCTGCAGGCCCGCGCCGTGCTGCCGGCCGACCGGGTCTCGTACACCTGGGTGCCGCGCGAGCTGAACGCGCACGCCGACCGGCTCGCCAACGCCGCGATGGACGCCGCGGCGCGCGGGGAGCGCTGGGCGCGCGAGTCGCGCCACGGCGACCCGGTGCCGGGCGCCCGGGGCGACGACGCCGTCCCGTCAGGTGGACAGCGGTCCCGAGGTGCGGATGCCGCGACCTACGCTGCGGCCCCTCGACGATCCGGAGGAGAGGCGATGAGCTACGCCGGGGACATCACCCCCGGGCAGGCGTGGGACCTGCTGGCCCGCGACCCCGACGCCGTCCTGGTGGACGTGCGGACCGCGGCCGAGTGGACCTGGGTGGGCGTGCCGGACCTCAGCGACCTGGGCAAGCGGCTCCTCACCGTGGAGTGGAACCGGTGGCCCGAGGGCACGCGCAACGAGGAGTTCGTCGACGAGCTGCGCGCGGCGGGGGTGTCACCGGGCCAGCCGATCGCGTTCCTGTGCCGCTCCGGGCAGCGCTCCGCCGCCGCGGCGCGCGCCGCGACGTCCGCCGGCCTCGGCCCCGCCTACAACGTCAGCGACGGCTTCGAGGGCGACCTGGGCAGCGACGGCCACCGCGGTCGCGCCGGGTGGCGGGCCGAGGGCCTGCCGTGGAGGCAGTCGTGACCGGGCCGACGCGCGACTGGCGCCCCGACACGCTGGCCGTGCGCGGCGGGCAGGTGCGCACCGGTTTCGAGGAGACCGCCGAGGCGCTGTTCCTCACCTCCGGCTACGTCTACTCCTCCGCCGCCGAGGCGGAGGCCGCGTTCGCCGGTGACGTGGACCGCTACGTGTACTCCCGGTACGGCAACCCGACGGTGGAGACCTTCGGGGAGCGGCTCCGGCTGATCGAGGGCGCCGAGGCCTGCTTCCCGACCGCCTCCGGCATGTCCGCCGTCTTCACCGCGCTCGCGGCGCTGGTCCGCGCCGGCGACCGCGTGGTCGCCGCCCGCAGCCTGTTCGGCTCCTGCTTCGTCATCCTCGACGAGCTGCTGCCGCGCTGGGGCGTGACGACGGAGTTCGTCGACGGCGACGACCTCGAGCAGTGGGAGCGGGCTCTGGCCACCCCGGCGCGCGCCGTGTTCTTCGAGTCGCCGTCCAACCCGATGCAGGAGCTCGTCGACGTGCGCGCCGTCTGCGACCTGGCGCACGCCGCGGGCGCCACGGTCGTGGTCGACAACGTGTTCGCGACGCCGGTGCTGCAGCGCCCGCTGGACCTCGGCGCCGACGTCGTCGTCTACTCCGCGACCAAGCACATCGACGGCCAGGGGCGCACCCTCGGCGGCGCGATCCTCGGGCCGGCCGAGTTCGTGGACGGCGACGTCCAGACGCTGATGCGGCACACGGGCCCGTCCCTGTCGCCGTTCAACGCCTGGGTGCTGCTCAAGGGGCTGGAGACCCTGCGGATGCGCGTCGACCACGCGACCGGGTCGGCGCACCGCATCGCCGCCTGGCTGGAGGGCCACCCGCGGGTGCGCTGGGTGCGCTACCCGTGGCTCGAGTCGCACCCGCAGCACGACCTGGCGACGCGGCAGATGACCGGCGGCGGCACGGTGGTGACGTTCGAGGTGGACGGCGGGAAGGCCGAGGCGTTCGGCGTGCTCGACGCCCTGCGGGTCGTCGACATCTCCAACAACCTGGGCGACGCCAAGTCGCTCGCGACCCACCCGGCGACGACGACGCACCGCCGGCTGGGCGCCGACGGCCGGCGTCGCGTCGGCATCACCGACGGCCTGCTGCGGCTCTCGGTCGGGCTCGAGGACGTCGACGACCTGCTCGCCGACCTGGAGCGGGCCCTGGGCGCAGCCGGCCGCTGAACCGCTACGGCGTCGGCGGCGCCGCAGCGTCGTGCCCACGCCGGCGGGCGACCCGCACCGCCGCCACGACCAGCAGGGCCCCCACGCCGAGGAGCACCAGCGGTGCCGCCAGGGCGCCGGGGAACCACTCGTCGACGAGCTGCGGCACGACCCGCAGCGCGCCGAGGGCGCCGACCGCCAGCAGCACGAGGTCGCCGAGCAGCATGGCGAGGGCGATGACCGCCGCGACCGTCGCGAGCGCGAGGACCAGCCCCCACGTCTCCTCCATCGGCCCCTGGACGGCGAACAGCGAGCCGACCGCGCCGAGCACGCGCGCGGCACGGGCCGGCGGCAGCGCGCCGGCCCAGCCGAGCGCCAGCCACGCCACCGACAGCAGCCACACGGCCAGACCGGCCGTGACGACGTCGTCGTCGATGCGGAAGGCCAGGGCCAGCGTCGTGCCGGCCAGGGTGCCGTAGAGCGCGACGTGCAGCAGCACGGTCCGCTCGCCCCACCACAGCGCCGCCGCCAGCAGGGCGGCCCCGCCGAGGACGACGAGCGCGACGTCCTCGTCGACCAGGTCGAGCACGTCGGCCGTCAGGACGCCGAGGGTGCCGCCGAACGCGACGACCGCCAGCGTCCAGAGCACCGAGCGCAGCCGCTCCCCGGTGGGGCCGAGCCGCGCGGGGACGGCGACCCCCGCGCCCAGCAGCGCGGCGGTCACCACCCCGAGCAGCGCCAGCCGCGCGGCGGTGCCCAGGTCGTCCCAGAACTGGCCGACGACGAGGACGGCGGCCGCCAGGATGAGCACGCCGCCGAGGTAGCCGAGCGCCTCGACGGCCAACGACGCGCCGCGCGCCGGCGCGAACCGGCGCGGGGCCGGGACCGCCTGCGCGGCCTCGGCGGCGACGATCCGCTCGGCCTGCTCGTCGCTGATCAGGCCCTGGGCCACCCAGCGGTCGAGCATGACCCTCAGGGCCGGGGACGCCTCGCCGGTGATCACGTCGGCATCGTGGGCCACCAGCGGCCGCCGGGACAGAGGACTAGGGCCCGACACGCCGTCGGGCGAGCACGGTGAGGGCCGCGGTGAGCAGGGCCGCGGCGGCCAGCTCGACGCCGAACCGGCGCGGGGACTCGGACTGGATGCGGGCGTGGACGGCGTCGACCGCGGCAGGGAACGGTGACCGGCCGAAGAACTGCCGACCCGGCTTGTCCAGGTCCGGCAGGCAGGCTCCGACGATGCCGGCCGCGACCCGCACGCGGACCGCCGGCGGCGTCCGGGCCAGCACGACCCCGATCGCCGCGAGGCCGGTGAGCCCGTCGGGGACGGCCACCCTCATGAGGTGCTCGTCGTCCACGCCGAAGTGCGGCACGACGTCCAGCGCGGCGTGCGACGCCACGCCGGCGACGAGGGCTGAGAGCGGCCCGCGGCTGAGGTGCCCGACCACCGCCCCGGACAGCACGTGGTTGGTGATCAGCACGGGCGCAGCGTGGCAGACCGCGGGTCAGTCGCGCACGACGACGTCCAGGACGTCGCCGCCCAGCTCACAGGTGAAGGCCTCGCCGACGGCGCGGGCGAGCGCCTCGGGCGTCCGCGGGTCGCGACCCTCGCGCTGCAGCAGGTGCCGGACGACGAGGCCCCGCGTGTGCTTGGCCATGTGCGACACGACCGACCGGCGGCCGTCGCGCTCGCGCAGCACCCGCACCGCCACCGCGCCACCGGCCGGGCGCCAGGCGGCCGCGTACGTCGAGGAGCGGCAGTCGACCACCAGTCGCCCCGCCGTGAGCTCGTCGAGCACCGGCGGCAGGTGGGCCCGCCAGAACGCCGACAGCGGCCCGACCCCGGGGAGGTCGACGTCCATCGACAGCCGGTAGGGCGGCACGCGGTCGCCGGGCCGCAGCGCGCCCCACAGGGCACTGACGACGACCAGCCGGGACGCCGCGCGGCGTCGCGCGCCGGTGGGCAGCGTCGCCGGGTCGAGCGCGTCGTAGAGCACACCGCTGTACAGCTCGGCGACCGGCACGGCCGGAGTGGTCAGCAGGCGCGTGTTGCGCTCGACCTCGGCGGTCAGGGATGGGCCCACGCCGAGCAGCTCGAGGGCGTCCGGGGAGGCGCTGGCCTTCTCCAGCGCGGTGAGCACCTCGGTGCGCGCCGCCGTCAGTGCGGGGAACGACAGGGCGTCGAGACCCACCGGCCGGCCACGCCGGCGCGGGGTCTTTCCCTCGGACGGCGGCAGCAGCACGAGCACGACAGGCAAGGGTAGGAGGCGCCGCGAGCCGTGCCTCCGTAGGGTTCGCCGCATGGTGTGGAGCAAGGTCGTCGTCCGCCGTGAGCCGCACGCCGGGCACGCCGTGCCGGACGACGGGGTCCTCGAGGAGAGCCTGCGGGCCCTGCGCGCCGAGCTGGGGATCCCCACCGGCTTCGACGAGCGGGTCGAGGCCGAGGCGCGGGAGGCGGCTGCCCGCCCGGCGCTGCCGGACGCCGACTGGACCGACGTCCCGTTCGTCACGGTCGACCCGCCCGGGGCGACCGACCTCGACCAGGCGCTGCACGTCGAGCGCCGGGGTCACGGGTACCGGGTGCGCTACGCCATCGCCGACGTCCCGGCGTTCGTGCGGCCGGGCTCGGCGGTCGACGCCGAGGCCCGCCGGCGCGGCCAGACCCTGTACGCCCCGGACGCGCGGGTGCCCCTGCACCCCCGGGTGCTGAGCGAGGGGGCGGCGAGCCTGCTGCCCGGTGGTGACCGCCCCGCGTTCGTGTGGGTGCTCGACCTCGACGCCGACGGCCGCGCGGTGGCGGTCGACGTCGTCCGCGCGCTGGTCCGCAGCCGCGCGCAGCTGACCTACGAGGGGCTGCAGGCCGACCTGGACGCCGGTCGGGCACCGGCGGCGGTCGAGCTGCTGCCCGAGGTGGGCCGGTTGCGCGTCGAGCTCGAGCGCGAGCGGGGCGGCGCCGACCTGGCGATCCCCGAGCAGGAGGTCGTCCGCGTCGACGGGGTCTACCGGTTGCGGTTCCGGCCGCCGCTGGAGGTCGAGGGCTGGAACGCCCAGGTGTCGCTGCTCACCGGGATGGCGGCCGCGGACCTCATGCTCGCCGGCGGCATCGGCGTCCTGCGCACGCTGCCCGAGCCGGACCGGCACGCGGAGGCGCGCTTCCACCGGCAGGCCGCCGCGCTCGGCCACCGCTGGGACGCCGCGCAGCCGGTGGGGGAGTTCCTCCGCGGTCTGGACGCCGACGACCCGCGCCAGCTCGCGCTGCTGCACGAGTCCGCGGCGCTGTTCCGCGGCGCGGGCTACACGCCTTTCGACGGCGCCCCACCGGAGGTCGCCGCCCACGCCGCCGTGGCCTCGGCCTACGCGCACGTCACCGCACCGCTGCGCCGGCTCGTCGACCGGTTCGGGCTCGTCGTCTGCCACGCCCTGTGCCGCGGCGAGGAGGTGCCCGGCTGGGTGCGGAGCGCGCTGCCGCAGCTGCCGGACATCATGGCGGCCTCCGACCGGCTGGCCGGCGCGCTGGACCGGGGCTCGGTCGACGCGGCAGAGGCCGCGGTGCTGGCCGACCGGGTGGGGGAGACGTTCGACGCCGTCGTCGTGGACGTCGACGAGCGCAGCGGTCACGGCGACGTCCAGCTGGTCGACCCCCCGGTGGTCGCGCGCTGCGCCGGGGACGCCCTCGAGCTCGGTGACCGGGTCACGGTCCGGCTGGCGGTCGCCGACGTGCGGGAACGTCGGGTGCGCTTCGAGCGCTAACCTTCTCGTGCGGACGAGCCGGCCGGGCGGCCGCGTCGGCGGTGCCTGCTCGTGGGTGCCGTCGCCGAGGAACGTCCGGGCTCCGCAGGGCAGGGTGGTGGGTAACGCCCACCCGGGGTGACCCGCGGGACAGTGCCACAGAAAGCAGACCGCCTCGCCGGTCGGCCCCCGGGCCGGACGGCGCGGTAAGGGTGAAACGGTGGTGTAAGAGACCACCAGCACCCCCGGTGACGGGGGTGGCTCGGTAAACCCCACCCGGAGCAAGGTCAGACAGGGGACGTTCGAGGGCGGCCCGCCCGAGTCCCCGGGTAGACCGCTGGAGGCGTGCGGCGACGTACGCCCGAGATGGATGGTCGCCACCCGTCCCCGGGTGACCGGGACGGGGACAGAACCCGGCGTACAGGCCGGCTCGTCCGCCCCTCACCGCCGCCGGTGGGGGGTTCGCCGACGTACTGGTCGTGATCTGCACCCGGAACGGCGCGATCGACGACCACGGGGTGTGCGAACCTCGCGCAAAACATGAGGAAGCCCCGGCCCGACGTGACCCCCTGCAGTCGGACCGGGGCTCTACCCCCCTGGTCGTACCAGACCCTTCGGATCCGTGCGACGAGACAGATCCTGGTGCCTGCGCCGCGGAAGGAACAGAGGCGATCTGGTGAAGCGTCGGTGACGCATTAGCGCCACCGACGCCTCACCGGGTGGTGTCAGCGGTAGTCCCGCTCCGTGGGGGTGGTGGGCGCACCGGCCGCGGTCTCGTACGACGCCGTCGGCGCGGAGGTCGGGCCGACCGCAGCCGCGTGCGCTCCCGTGCCGCGGTCGTTCGCTGCCGTCTGGGCCCGCACCTCTCGGGCCTGCTCGTCGGCCTGCTCGAGCCAGCGCTCCCAGCGGTGCTGCATCGGCTTGATGAGACCACCGCCGGCACCCACGACGATGACGCCGCCGACCGTCGCCAGGAACGCGATGAGGATCGGCGTGGTCACCGTCGTCGCCACGTCGACCTGGTTGAGGGCGGCGATGACGCCGAGCGCGAGGATGAGCACCCAGGCCCCGGTTGCCAGCACGCGTCCGACCTGGGTGCCGCCGAGCGTGCCGGAGATCAGGTCGCGCACCGCGTTGGCGATCGCGGCGGCCACGACGACGATGACGACGGCGACGAAGATCTTGGGCAGGAAGGCCACGACGCGGGTCAGCAGCTCGCTGATCGGGTTGGGGCCGAAGACGCCGAACGCCAGCTGGAGCGTGAACAGCAGCACCGCGTAGTAGACGATCTTGGCGACGATGTCCGAGGCGTCGTAGCGGCTGCGCTCCAGCGCGGCCCGGATGCCACCCCGCTCGACCGCCCGGTCGAAGCCCACCCGCTCCAGCACCTTGTCGGCGAGGTTGCGCAGCGCCTTGGCGACGATCCAGCCGATGAGCAGGATGACGAAGAACGCCACCAGCTTCGGGATGAATGTGAGGACGTCGGTCAGCGCGCGCTGCACCGAGTCGAGCCAGTCCATCGGGTCTCCTTCACGGGTCGGAACGGTTGCTGACGCTGGGTACCCCGTGACAGCGCACTCATGCCCGATTCGCGCCACAGGTTGTTCAAGATGCGCGCGACCGTCACCTGCCCCACGATGAAGGCATCGACCGACCGTATGACGAGCGCTGAGGACGAAGACTGCCGTGGACCTGACCTGGCTGGCCCTGATCGCCCCCGTCGTCGCGCTGCCCGCCGTCGCCGGCGCAGCACGGCTGGAGAACCTGGCCACCCGCCCGGTGGAGGAGCCGAGCGACACCACCCGCTGAACCGCGCGGTCCCGCGGCCGGCGCGTCCGCCCGCCGGTAGCCTCCGGTCAAGGTCGCGCGGCGCAGGGCCGAAGCACCTCCGAGAGCACGGACGCGCAAGGGGGTGCGGACGGCTGAACCCACCACGGGTGAACCCAGCGGGCGAGCACGCCCAGCCCGTCCGGCGTGGCACCCTCCTCGCCCGAGCCGACCGGGACGTCGACCGGCACCGAGGCCGACGGCTGGTCGACCCCCACGCTCATCCCGGGCGCGCCGCGCCCCTGAGCCGGTCCGCCTGCTCCGCGGCGATCACGGCCGCACCGACGATGCCGGCCCTGTTGCGCAGGCGCGCGGGCACGATCGGCGTGCGCAGGTCGAGCAGGGGCAGGAACGTGTCGTGCCGCTTGCTCACCCCTCCGCCGACGACGATGAGGTCGGGCCAGAACAGGTCCTCCACGACCCGGTAGTAGCGCTGCAGGCGCTCGGCCCACGCCTCCCACGACAGGCCCTCGCGCTCCCGCGCCGAGTCCGCGGCCCGCGTCTCGGCGTCGTGACCGTCCACCTCGAGGTGACCGAGCTCGGTGTTCGGTACCAGGGTCCCGTCGACCAGCAGGGCGGTGCCGATGCCGGTGCCCAGGGTGGTGACGACGACCACGCCCTCGACGCCCCGGGCCGCGCCGAAGCGTGCCTCCGCCACCCCGGCCGCGTCCGCGTCGTTGACCACGTGCACGGGGTGTCCCGTGGCCTCCCGGAGGACGGCGGCGACGTCGGTGCCGATCCAGGCGTCGTCCACGTTGGCCGCCGTGCGGGCCACTCCGTGCTGGACGACGGCGGGGAAGGTCACGCCGACGGGCAGGTCGTGGTCGGCGTCGCCGCCGGCCGCTGCGACGACCTCCGCTGCGACGCGGGCAACCGCGTCGGGGGTGCTCGGTTGCGGGGTGGCGATGCGCACCCGGTCGCCGGCGAAGTCCCCCAGCCGCAGGTCCACCGGGGCACCCTTGATGCCGGACCCGCCGATGTCGACTCCGATGGCCGTCGTGGTCACTGACGTCACGCTAGCCGCGCCGGCCGGTCACGGCAGGGTGAGGATCTCCGTGCCGTGCTCGGTGACCAGCACGGTGTGCTCGAACTGCGCCGACACCGCACGGTCCCTCGTCACCACCGTCCAGCCGTCGTCCCACATCTCCCACTCGTGGGTCCCCAGGCAGAGCATCGGCTCGACGGTGAACGTCATCCCCGGCTCGATGACCTCGGCGTGGTGCGGGGCGGCGTCGTAGTGCGGGATCACCAGGCCGGAGTGGAACGCCGTGCCGATGCCGTGGCCGGTGAAGTCGCGGACCACCCCGTAGCCGAAGCGCCGCGCGTACGACTCGATGACTCGCCCGACGACGTTGACCTCGCGGCCAGGACGGGCCGCCTTGATGCCGCGCGTCATCGCCTCCCGGGTGCGCTCCACGAGCAGGTGCACGTCCTCGTCCACCTCGCCGACCTCGAAGGTCGCGTTGGTGTCGCCGTGGACGCCGATGCCGTCGAGCACCACGTACGCGGTGACGTCGACGTTGCACACGTCCCCGTCGACGAGGACCGTCGAGTCGGGGATGCCGTGGCAGATGACCTCGTTGACGCTCGTGCACAGCGACTTGGGGAATCCCCGGTAGCCCAGCGTGGAGGGGTAGGCGCCGTGGTCGAGCAGGAACTCGTGGCCGACGCGGTCGAGCTCGTCGGTCGTCACGCCCGCCGCGACGTGCCGGCCCACCTCCGCGAGCGCCTGGGCGGCGATCCGCCCGGCGATGCGCATGCGCTCCACGACCTCGTCGCTCTTCACCTCGGGACCGTCGTACGGCGCGGGGGCCGGCCGGTCCACGTACTCGGGGCGCGGCACGGACGCCGGCACGTCGCGGCGCGGGCTGACGGTGCCGGGCGCGAGCGGTCGGGGCACGGCACGGGTCGGCATGCCACCAGTCTAGGAGGGGCGCGCGGTCGCGCCCGGCGGCATGATCGGGGCGTCGAGCGGGTCACGTCGCAGGGAGGTCACCGTGCCGGAGTACTGGTTCAACACGAAGACGCGGCAGGTCGAGGAGGGGCACCAGAGCGACTGGACGAACCTGCTGGGCCCCTACGCGACCCGTGCGGAGGCCGAGCGGGCGCTGGAGACCGCGCGGCAGCGCACCGAGACGTGGGACGAGGAGGACCGCCGCTGGAACGACTGGGGCGAGGACTGAGCGCGTCCCGCTGGGCCCGCACATCAGTGCCCCCGGACCCATTGTGCGGACGCCGAAAGGCTGATCTGCTAGGGCGGGTCAGGGAGTGGTAGGCCGTCCGGCCACCGACCCGGGAGCCGGACGCGAACGGCATGTGGAGGTGCCCGTGAGCAGTCCCACCCAGTCCGCCCCCGAGGAGCTCGCCTCCGACTCGTCCCCCGGCACCGTGCACGTCTCGCGCACGGTGCCGGCGTCCGTCGAGCACGTGTGGGAGGTCCTCATCACGCGTGCCGGCACCGAGGCCTTGCTGGGGCCCGGCGCCTTCCTCGGCAGCAAGGGCGAGCCGTGGCACAGCGACGAGGGCCCCCACGGCGTGGTCCGCAGCTACCACCCGCTCGAGCAACTGCGGGTCTCGTGGCACGCCCACGACGACGACCCGCCGAGCCTCGTCGACCTGCACCTGCTGCCGGACGGCGACGGCACGCGGCTCGACCTGGTGCACGAGCGACTGCACGACGGGGACGACTCCGAGGTCCTGCGGGCACGCTGGGAGGCGGCGCTCGACCGTCTGGCGGCGGCCGCCACCTGACTGGCGCCTCGGCCAGGGGTCAGCCCACGCCGAGCACCGCCATCGCGGCGGCCCGCCCCGGGATGCCGCTGACGCCGCCGCCGCGTCGTGCCCCGGCGCCGGCGAGCAGCACCCGCTCGTGCTCGGTCTCCACGCCCCACCGGCCCACCTCGTCGGGCCGCTCGGCGAACGGCCACGACAGGTCGCGGTGGAAGATGTGGCCGCCCGGCAGCCCGACGGAGTGCTCGAGGTCGACGGGGGTGCGCGCCTCCAGGCACGGGCGGCCCTGCGCGTCGGTCCACAGGACGTCCTCGACCGGCTCGGCGAGCACCGAGTCCAGCGAGCGCAGCGTCGCCGCGAGCGCCTGCTCGCGCGCGGACTCGTTGTCGTCGCGGAACAGCCGCGCCGGCATGTGCAGGCCGAACAGGGTGAGCGTCTGTGCTCCGGCCGCGCGCAGCTCGGGGCCGAGGACCGTGTGATCCGACAGCGAGTGGCAGTAGATCTCGCACGGCGGCAGCGACGGGATCTGCTCGGTGCCGGCCTGCCGGTAGGCCGCCTCCAGCTGGGACATCGACTCGTTGACGTGGAAGGTGCCGCTGAACGCGGCCGCCGGGTCGACGTCCTCGCGCAGGCGCGGCAGCCGCCGCAGCAGCATGTTCACCTTGAGCTGCGCGCCCTCCGGGCGCAGGCCGGCGGGCCCGGCGTGCTGCCCGAGCAGCCGGGCCAGCACGGACGGCGCGCAGCCGGCGACGACGTGGCCGGCGCCGACCGTGTGGTCCCCGTCGGCGTCGCTCCACGACACGGCGCCCGCGGGGTCCACGGCGGTCACCTCGGCGCCGGTCAGCAGGACGGCGCCCGCCCGGCGCGCGGCGTCCGCCAGCGCGCCCGTGACGGCGCCCATACCGCCGACCGGCACGTCCCAGTCGCCGGTGCCGTTGCCGATGACGTGGTAGAGGAAGCAGCGGTTCTGCACCAGTGAGGGCGCGTGCACGCTGGCGAAGGTGCCGATGAGCGCGTCGGTGAGCACCACGCCGCGCACGTCGTCGTCCGCGAACCACTCGGCGACCACGTCGCCGACGGGCCGCTCGACCAGCGCGGCCCAGATCTCGTCGTCGTCCACCCGGCGCCGCATCTCGGCGGCGTCGACGAGCGGCTCGGTGACGCTCGGCCAGATCCGCTGCGCGGCCCGCTCGACGCGCCCGTAGAACGCCGTCCAGGCGTCGTGGTCGCGGGTGCCGCCGGTGACGCGCTCGAACGACGCGCGGGTGCGCGCCGGGTCGCCGTGGTCCACCAGCAGGCCGACGTCGGTGCCGCCGCGGCGCACCGGCGTGTAGGAGGAGTAGCGGCGGCGCACGAGCCGTAGGTCCAGGCCAAGCTCGTCGACCACCTGCCGCGGCATCAGCGACACCAGGTAGGAGTAGCGCGACAGGCGGGCGTCGACCCCGTCGAACACCCGCGCCGAGACCGCGGCGCCGCCGACGTGGTCGAGCCGCTCCAGCACCAGCACGCTGCGCCCGGCGCGCGCCAGGTACGCCGCGGCGGTCAGGCCGTTGTGCCCCCCGCCCACGACGACGACGTCGTAGCGGGCACGGAGCACGGGGGGAGCCATGCCGGTCAGGCTAGTCAGCGGGTGGGCGCCGGGCCGGAGACCTTCTCCAGCACCGCCTCCAGGCGCGCCCGCCAGCCGCGCCGCACCCGGGGGTTTTCACCTGCCGCCGCCGACACGAGGTGCTGGGCGATGTCGAAGGTCATCGGTGCGCCCACGGCGTCGGCGCCCTGAGTGACCTCCTCCACGAGGTGGGCGGGCAGGGCCAGGCCGGACGGTGCCACCACCAGGCGCTCGTGGACGATCCCGCCGAGCTCGTCGTCCCCGGTGTCCAGCGACAGCAGCGTCGCCCCGCGCCGGCGCGCGTCGTCCGCCCGCTCCAGCAGCGGCTCGGGTGCCGCCTGCGGGCTGACGACGAAGACCGTCTCGCCCCGCTGCGCCGCCTCCAGCCGGCGGACGTCCACCGCGAGGTGGGCCGGTGCGCCGTCCGGCACGCGCCAGCGCACCAGGGTCGGGGTCAGGTCGGGCAGGCCCGCGTAGCGCGCCTCGTCGTCGAGGTGGGCGGTGAGGTGCCACGGCTCGTGGTCGGGCGTGCCGACGACCAGCAGGTGGCCGGGTCGGGCGCCCGGCCGCCGCAGCGCGCCGGCCAGGCGGCGCGCGCCGTCCACCAGCGGGGTGGGGGAGAGCAGCTCGGCCAGCAGCTCGACGCGCGCGCGGTCCATGACGTCGGTGACCGTAGCGCGTCGGCGCCGCTCAGCGGGTGAGCCTGGGCAGCACGTCGCGCCCGAAGACCTCGATCCACTCCTCCTGGTTGCGCCCGACGTTGTGCAGGTAGACGCGGTCGAAGCCGAGGTCGACGAACCGCTGGATGTGGGCGCGGTGGACGTCGGGGTCGCTGGAGATCACCATCCGGCCCTCGACGTCGCCCGGGCGCACCAGCTTGGCCATCTGCGCGAAGTCGTGCGGGGAGCGGATGTCGGCCTTGCGAACTCCATGCCGCCGTTGGGCCACTCGGTCATCGCGTCGGCGAGCGCCTGCTCGTCGGTCTGGTCCCACGACAGGTGCAGCTGCAGCACCCGCGGCATCGCGTCGGGGTCCTTGCCGGCGTCGCGGGCGCCCTCGGCGAACCAGTGCCGTGTAGCCCACCACCTCCTGCGGGCCGAACTGCTCCAGCATGGCGGCGTACCCGATGGTCAGGCTCATGGGCAGACGCTAGTGCGTGGCAGCATCGCCGCTCGTGGAGAGCGTGGTCGACGACACCGGGCGCGAGGTCGTGCTGCCCGGCCGGGTGGTGAGGGTCGTGTCGCTCGTGCCGTCGCTCACCGAGTCGGTCGCGGCCAGCGCGCCGGGCCTGCTGGTCGGGGCGACGGCCTGGTGCACCCACCCGGCCGGGCTGGACGTCGCGCGGGTGCGGGGGACGAAGAACCCTGACGTCGAGGCGGTGGCGGCGCTGCGGCCCGACCTCGTGCTCGCCAACGCCGAGGAGAACCGCGCGCCGGACCTGCAGGCCCTGCGCGACGCCGGCCTGGCCGTCTACGTCACCGACATCCGGACGGTCGACGGCTCGCTGGACTCCGTCGGCCGCCTGCTCGACGTGTGCGGCGTCCCGCGGCCGCGCTGGCTCGACCGCGCCCGGGCCGCGTGGGACGCCGTGGAACCCCTTGCGCCGCCACGTGTCTCGGCGGTGGTGCCGATCTGGCGGCGGCCGTGGATGGCGCTCGGCAGCGACACCTTCGCCGGCGACGTGCTCGCCCGGCTCGGCGTCGACAATGTGCTGGCCGAGCACGCGGATCGCTACCCGCGGTTCGACCCGGCGGAGGTCGGCGACGTCGACCTCGTCGTGCTGCCCGACGAGCCGTACCGCTTCACCGCCGACGACGGGCCGGAGGCGTTCCCCGGCGTGCCGGCTGCGCTCGTCGACGGCAGGGTGCTCACCTGGTACGGGCCGTCCCTGGTCGAGGCCCCGCGCGTCCTGGCCCGGAGCCTGGCGGAGGCTCTCTGAGCTCAGTCCTCGAACGAGTGCTCCGCCGTGGGGAACGCGCCGTCGCGCACGTCGCTCGCGTAGTCCCGCGCCGCCTGGCTGAGGATGCCCCGCAGGTCGGCGTACCGCTTGACGAACCGCGGCGCCCGGCCGGTGGTGAGGCCGGCCATGTCCTGCCAGACGAGCACCTGGGCGTCGCAGTCCGGCCCGGCGCCGATGCCGACGGTCGGGATCGACAGCGCCTCCGTGACCCGCCGCGCGAGAGGGGCGGGCACCATCTCGAGGACGAGCGAGAACGCCCCCGCCTGCTCGAGGGCAAGGGCGTCCTCGACGAGCCGGTCCGCGGCGTCGCCCCGGCCCTGCACCCGGTACCCGCCGAGGGCGTGCTCGCTCTGCGGCGTGAACCCGAGGTGCGCCATCACCGGGACGCCCGAGTCGGTGAGCAGGCGAACGTGGGGTGACATCCGCGCCCCGCCCTCGAGCTTGACCCCGTGGCACTCCGCCTCCTTCATGAAGCGGACGCCGGTGGTGAGCGCCTGCTCGGGGGAGGACTGGTAGGAGCCGAAGGGCAGGTCGGCCACGACGAGCGCCCGCCGGGCCCCGCGGACGACGGCCCGCACCAGCGGCAGCATCTCCTCGACGGTGACCGGCAGCGTCGTCCGGTAGCCGAGCACGGTGTTCGCGGCGGAGTCACCGACCAGCAGCACGGGGATGCCGGCCTCGTCGAAGACGCCCGCGGTGAGGTGGTCGTAGGCGGTGAGCATCGCCCAGCGCTCACCCCGCTCCTTCATCTGGCGCAGGTGGTGGACCCGCACCCTCGGGGCCGGCGCAGGCGTCGCGTCGGGTCCGGTGCCGTAGGGGGCGGCCTGCTCGGACATCGTCGTCCTCTCGTCGGGGGCCCGATCGACCCGCAGGGTAGGCCAGCGCCTCAGGAGCGGTTCTCGCGCCATCGGCTGGTCACCGGCAGCCGCCGGTCCCGCCCGAAGGCCACGGTGCTGATCTTGGGTCCGGGGGCGAACTGCCGCCGCTTCCACTCCGCCCGGTCGACGAGCGTGACCACCGTGTCGACGACCTCGGCATCGAAGCCCGCGTCGAGCAGCTCGCCGCGGCTGCGGGCCTGCGACACGTAGAGCTCGAGGACCGTGTCGAGCAGGTCGTACGGCGGCAGCGAGTCCTGGTCGACCTGGCCTGGCCGCAGCTCCGCCGACGGCGGCTTGGTGATGGAGCTCTCCGGGATCGGCGGCGTCTCGCCGCGGCGTTCGGCGTCCGCGTTGCGCCAGCGCGCCAGCTGCCAGACGAGCGTCTTCGGCACGTCCTTGAGCGGCGCGAAGCCCCCGACCGAGTCGCCGTAGATGGTCGAGTAGCCGACCGACAGCTCGGTCTTGTTGCCGGTCGCGAGCACGAGGTGGCCCTCGACGTTGGAGACGCCCATGAGGACGACGCCGCGCACCCGCGCCTGCAGGTTCTCCTCCGCGACCCCCGGCAGGTGGACGTTCGTCAGGAAGCTCTCGACCATCGGCGCGATCGGCACCACGCGGTAGTCGAGCCCGGTGCGCCGGGCGAGGTCGGCGGCGTCGTCCTTGGAGTGGCCGGAGGAGTACGAGCTCGGCATCGAGATGCCGGTGACGTTCGGGGCGCCGACGGCGTCCACGCCGATCGTGGCGACCAGGGCCGAGTCGATGCCCCCGGACAGGCCGAGCACCACCGAGCGGAACCCGTTCTTGCGCACGTAGTCCCGCAGTCCGGTGACGAGCGCGGCGTAGACCTCGCCCACGTCGTCGAGGCGCCCGGCGTGCCGGCCCTCCCGCGGCGCGTACGGCTCGGCGGGCTCCTCGCTCACCACGACGTGCCGGACGCCGGGCGGCGGGGTGACGGGGTCGACCGTCGAGGAGCGCAGGTCGAGGTCCACGACGAGCAGGTCCTCGACGAACTGCGGACCGCGCGCGACCACCGTGCCCGCGGCGTCCACGACGAGCGAGTCGCCGTCGAACACGAGGTCGTCCTGGCCGCCGACCATGTTGACGTACGCGAGCGCGCACCGGGCCTCGGCGGCGTGGCGACGGACGAGATCGAGCCGTACGTCGTCCTTGTCGCGCTCGTACGGCGAGCCGTTGATGACGAGCAGCAGCTCCGCGCCGGCGTCGCGGGTCATGGCGACCGGTCCGCCGTCCTGCCAGATGTCCTCGCAGATGGCGATCGCGACGTCCACGCCCTTGACCCGCACCACGGTGAGCTCGTGCCCCGGCGTGAAGATGCGGAACTCGTCGAACACGCCGTAGTTCGGCAGGTGGTGCTTGGCGTACCGCGCGACGACCTTGCCCCGGTGCAGCACGGCGGCGCAGTTCTGGGGCTTGCGGGCGTCCGCGTGGCCCGCGTCGACCGCCCGGTCGAGGTAGCCCACCACGACCGGGAGGTCGCCGCACCCGTCCGTGACGAGGTAGCCGGCGAGCGTCTCCAGGGCCTGCCGGGACGCCTCGACGAACGAGGTGCGCAGCGCGAGGTCCTCGACCGGGTAGCCGGTGAGGACCATCTCCGGGAACGCCACCAGGTGCGCGCCGTCCGTGGCCGCCCGGGCGACGTGCTCGCGCACCAGCTCGGCGTTGCCGGCGACGTCGCCGACGCACGGGTTCACCTGGGCGAGCGCGAGTCGCAGCTGGGGCATGGGCCGAGCCTAGACTCGCGGGCCGGTCGCGGCCTCGGCGTGCCGGGCCGAGCGGCGGCGCCGCAGGTCCCACACCGCGGGCACGAGCGCGGCCACCACGAAGGCCAGTGCCACCCCGAACCCGGCGCCGAGCGCGGGCCGCCACTCGTCGTCCCCGAGGACGGCGAAGAACGCCGCGCCGACCGCGGCGATGCCGGCCGCCGACCCGATGCGCTGCGCGGTCTGCAGCACCCCGGCCGCGCTGCCCGCGCCCCGCAGCGGGGCCTCGGCCAGGGTGAGCGTCGTGTTGGGCGAGATGACCAGGCCGCTGCCGGCGCCCCCGACGACCAGCGGCAGGGCGAGGGCCCAGCCGAGCCCGGCGCCGCCGACGCGGTCGGTGAGCAGCTCCACGACGACCCAGGAGGCGACCAGCCCGGTGGCCGTGACGAGCAGCCCGGCGACCACCAGGGGGCGGCCGAGGCGGTGCACGGCCCGGCCCGCCAGTGGCGCGGCGACGGCCCCGCCGACGGCGAACGGCGTCTGCGCCAGGCCCGCCTCGAGAGGCGAGTAGCCCAGGCCCGACTGGAGGAACAGCGTGAGCACGAAGAAGATCGACGTGAAGCCCGCGAAGTACAGCAGCCCGACCGACACGCCGGCCGCGTAGGCGCCGGTCGCGAGCAGGCGCAGGTCGACGACCGGCGTGCGACCGGTGCGCAGGTAGCGGCGCTCCCAGCCGACGAACGCCCCGAGCAGCACCGCGGCGGCCAACAGCGACGCGACGGCCGCGGGCGGCGGCAGCTCGCGCCCCTCCAGCAGCGGCAGCAGCATGAGCGTCAGGGCGCTCGCGAGCAGGAGGACGCCCACCGGGTCGAGCGACTGTCGGGCGCCGGTGACGGCGTCCGGCGGGATGAGGCGCCGTGCCAGCACGACGGCGAGCACGCCGACCGGCAGGTTCACCAGGAACACCCACCGCCACGCGCCGTCCCCCGGGACGCCGACGAGGATCAGTCCTCCGGCGAGCGGCCCGACCGCCGTCGAGAGCCCGATGCTCGCGCCGAGAAGGCCGAACGCCCTACCGCGCTCCGGCCCCGCGAACAGGTGCTGGATGAGCGCGGAGACTTGCGGCGTCAGTGTTCCCCCGCCGACGCCCTGCAGCAGGCGTGCGGCGACCAGCCACGACGCGTCGGGCGCCAGGCCGCACGCCGCGCTCGCCACGGTGAACAGGGCAAGCCCGCCGACGAACGTGCGCCGCCGGCCCAGCGCGTCCCCGACCCGTCCCGCCGGCACCAGCACGAGGCCGAAGGCCAGCGCGTAGCCGGACAGGACCCACTGCAGGTCCGACGTCGTCGCCGACAGGTCCGCCCGGATCGACGGGAGGGCCACGTTGACGATGCTCACGTCGAGCAGGGTCATGAACCCCGCCACCAGGCAGACGGACAGCGCCCGCCATCGCCGCGGGTCGGGATCGCTCACGAGCGCCGACGCTACGTCCTCTCCTTCCCTCCAGAGGTCGCGGCCGGAAGGGCGTGCCGTTACGCGCCGGCAACACCGGCGTAGCAGGATGCGGGCATGGACAGGCAGCAGGAGTTCGTCCTCCGGTCGATCGAGGAGCGCGACATCCGCTTCGTGCGGCTGTGGTTCACCGACGTGCTGGGGTTCCTCAAGTCGGTCGCGGTGGCGCCGGCGGAGCTCGAGGGCGCGTTCGCCGAGGGCATCGGCTTCGACGGCAGCTCGGTGGAGGGCCTGGCCCGCGTGTACGAGGCCGACATGCTGCTCAAGCCCGACCCGTCGACGTTCCAGGTGCTGCCGTGGCGGTCCGGGGACGACGGGGTGGCGGGGACGGCGCGGATGTTCTGCGACACCCTCACCCCGGACGGCGAGCCGGCCCACGCCGACCCCCGCTACGTGCTGAAGCGCGCGCTCGCGAAGGCCGCGGACATGGGCTTCAGCTTCTACACGCACCCGGAGATCGAGTTCTACCTGTTCAGGGACGACTGGACCCCGGGCGTGGAGCCGACTCCGGTGGACACCGCCGGCTACTTCGACCACGTGCCGCGCGGCAGCGCCCACGACTTCCGCCGGGCGGCGATCTCGATGCTCGAGGCGATGGGCATCTCGGTGGAGTTCAGCCACCACGAGGGCGGCCCGGGCCAGAACGAGATCGACCTGCGCTACGCCGACGCCCTGTCGACCGCGGACAACATCATGACCTTCCGCACTGTGGTCAAGGAGGTCGCGCTGCAGCAGGGCGTCTACGCGACGTTCATGCCGAAACCGCTCGCCGACCACCCGGGCACCGGCATGCACACGCACCTGTCGCTGTTCGAGGGCGACACCAACGCGTTCCACGAGGCCGGCGCCCAGTACCAGCTGAGCAAGACCGCCCGGCAGTTCATCGCCGGACTGCTGCGGCACGCCGCGGAGATCACCGCCGTCACGAACCAGTTCGTCAACTCCTACAAGCGGCTCTGGGGCGGGGGAGAGGCGCCGTCCTACGTCTGCTGGGGGCACAACAACCGCTCGGCGCTGATCCGCGTGCCGATGTACAAGCCGGGCAAGGGCAACTCGACGCGCGTCGAGTACCGGGCGCTCGACGCGGCCGCCAACCCCTACCTCGCCTTCGCCGTCCTGCTCGCCGCCGGGCTCAAGGGCATCGAGGAGGGCTACGAGCTGCCCGAGGGTGCCGAGGACGACGTGTGGGCGCTGACGGACTCCGAGCGCCGGGCGCTCGGCATCGCCCCGCTGCCCGCCAGCCTCGACCAGGCCATCGCGCTGATGGAGGAGTCGGAGCTGCTGGCCAGCACGCTGGGCGAGGGCGTGTTCGACTTCTTCCTGCGCAACAAGCGCCAGGAGTGGGCCGAGTACCGCCAGCAGGTCACGCCGTACGAGCTGCGGCGCTACCTGCCGGTGCTGTGACGGCGCCGGCTCCGCTGCTCGTCGTCCAGCACGAGAGCCGCGTCCCGCTCGGGCGGATCACGTTCCCCGGGCTGGCCCTGGACGTCGTGCGGCCCGACCGGGGGGACGCCGTGCCGGCGCGCGTCGTGGACCACGCCGGGCTCGTGGTGCTCGGTGGCACCATGGCGGCCTGGGAGGACGACGTCGCGCCCTGGCTGCCGGCCACCCGCCGGCTGCTCGCCGCGTGCGTGGACGACGGGACCCCCGTGCTGGGGATCTGCCTCGGCGCCCAGCTGCTCGCCCTGGCCACCGGCGGGTCGGTCGAGCGCGGCGCCGCCGGTCCGGAGCTCGGCGTCCTGGAGGTGAACGCGACGGCGGCTGCAGCGGACGACGTGCTGGTCGGTGGGCTGGGCCCACGCTGGCTCGCGCCGCAGGGTCACCACGACGCCGTGACCGCCCTGCCCACCGGCGCGGTGCCGCTGGCCACCAGCGAGGTCTACCCTCACCAGGCGTTCCGGCTCGGCGAGCGGGCCTGGGGTGTGCAGTACCACCCCGAGGCCACCGTCGACGTGCTCGCCGACTGGTGGGGAGCCGACCGTGACGTGCTCGCCGGCGGCGGCACCACGCCGGAGCACCTCGTGGTCGATGCCCGCCGGCGTGACGACGAGCTGGCCGCGCTGGCCCGGGCGCACGGTGAGGCGTTCACGGCGGCGGTGCGCGAGGCGGCGCGGAGAGGCCAGCCGCAACTACGGTGACCCGGTGAGCGCGACGACGGGCCGACCCGGGAGCATCGCCGGCCGCTTGGCGCGCCTGGGTTTCTCGGACCCGCCGCGCGCGCAGCAGCTGCTCGCCGACCCCGCGCTCGCCGGGCTCGTCGACCCCCTCGAGGACCTGTTCGACGACGGGGTCGTGACGGCCCTCGGCGCCGCCGCCGACCCCGACCTCGCCCTGCTCGGCCTCGTGCGGCTGACCGAGGCGCTGCGCGCTGCGGACCTGTCCGCCGAGCGGCACCCCGCCGAGCCGGGCCGGCTGCTGGCCCTGGTGCGCGGCGGCGGTCCGGTCCGCGGCCGGCTGGTCGCCGTCCTCGGGGCCTCGGCCGCCCTCGGTGACCACCTCGCGCGGCACCCGGAGCACTGGCTGGCGCTCGATGACCGGCACGCCCCGCCGGACGACGCGCGCGCCGACCTGCTGACCGCCGTCGGCGCCGCCCCCGACGCGGCGGCACCTGTCGCCACCCGAACCGGCGCCGAGGGGGCCGACCTGCTGCGGGTCGCCTACCGCCGGCAGCTGCTCGCCGTCGCCGGACGCGACCTCACCTGTGACGACCCGGCGGCGGACGTGGACGACGTCGCGGCCCGACTCGCCGACCTCGCGGCCGCCGCCCTGGAGGCCGCGCTCGCGCTCGCCCGCGCCGAGGTCGGGCCGGCCGCCGCGACGTGCCGGCTCGCGGTGATCGCGATGGGCAAGACCGGTGGCCGCGAGCTCAACTACGTCAGCGACGTGGACGTGGTGTTCGTCGCCGAGCCGGCGGACGGGGCGCCCGAGCGCGCGGCGGTGGACGTGGCCACCCGGCTGGCGACCGGCCTGATGCGCGCCTGCTCGGGCGTCACTGCGGAGGGGACGCTGTGGCCGGTGGACGCGGCCCTGCGCCCCGAGGGCAAGAACGGCCCGCTCGTGCGGACCCTGGACAGCCACGTCACCTACTACCAGCGGTGGGCCAAGACGTGGGAGTTCCAGGCCCTGCTGAAGGCGCGGCCGGTCGCGGGGGACGCCGAGCTGGGGCGGGCCTACCACGAGGCCGTCGCCCCGCTGGTGTGGAGCGCCGCCGAGCGCGAGGGCTTCGTCGCCGACGTGCAGGCGATGCGGCGCCGCGTCGAGAAGCACGTGCCGACCAAGGAGGCCGACCGGCAGCTGAAGCTCGGCCCCGGCGGGCTGCGCGACGTCGAGTTCAGCGTGCAGCTGCTGCAGCTCGTGCACGGCCGCGCCGACGACCGGCTGCGCAGCCCCAACACCCTGCAGGCCCTCGCCGCCCTCTCCCGCCACGGTTACGTCGGCCGGGACGACGCCGCGGCCCTCGACGAGGCCTACCGGCGGCTCCGCGTGCTGGAGCACCGCCTGCAGCTGCACCGGATGCGGCGCACCCACGTGCTGCCGACCGGCGAGGAGGACCTGCGCCGCCTCGCCCGCAGCGCCGGCATGACCGGGGCCGAGGCCCTCGCGGGGGAGTGGCAGCGCATCCGCCGCGAGGTGCGCAACCTGCACGAGCGGCTCTTCTACCGCCCGCTGCTCGCGGCTGCGGCCCGGCTCTCCACCGACGAGGTGCGGCTCACGCCGGAGGCCGCCCGCTCGCGGCTGCAGGCGCTGGGCTACCTCGACCCCGCCGGCGCGATGCGCCACCTCGCGGCCCTCACCGAGGGCGTCAGTCGCCGGGCGGCGATCCAGCGCCAGCTGCTGCCGGTGATGCTCGACTGGTTCGCCGACGGCGCCGACCCGGACGCCGGTCTGCTCGCGTTCCGGCGCGTCAGCGACGAGCTCGGGGCGACGCACTGGTACCTCAAGATGCTGCGTGACTCCGGCGCCGCGGCCGAGCGGATGGCCCACGTGCTGGCCGGCAGCCGGCTCGTCGCCGAGCTGCTGGAGAAGGAGGCCGAGGCCACCCGCTGGCTCGGCTCGGACGACGAGCTGCGCCCTCGCGGGCGCGAGGCCCTGCTCACCGAGGCGCGGGCCGCGGTCGACCGCCAGGACGACCCCGACGCCGCGGTGCTCGTCGCGCGCGGCCTGCGGGCGCGCGAGGTGCTGCGCACCGCGATCGGGGACGTCGTCGACCTGACGCCGCCCGACGACGTGGCACGCGCCCTCACCGACGCCACCGTGGCCGCCCTGGACGCCGCGCTGCGCGTCGCCGTCCGCCAGGTCAGCGGGCCCGGCGAGGCGCCGACGCGTGTCGCGGTCGTCGGGATGGGGCGGCTGGGCGGTGGCGAGATGGGCTACGGCAGCGACGCCGACGTCGTCCTCGTCCACGACCCGGTGCCCGGCGCCGACCCCGGAGCCGCGCAGGAGGCGGCGGTCGCCACCGTGACCGAGCTGCAGCGGCTGCTGCGCCAGCCCGGCCCGGAGCCGGCGGTCGACCTCGACACCTCACTGCGGCCCGAGGGACGCAACGGGCCGCTGGTGCGGTCGCTGGAGTCCTACGCCGAGTACTACCGGCGGTGGGCGCAGCCCTGGGAGGCGCAGGCCCTGCTGCGCGCCGTGCCGGTCGCGGGCGACCCGGAGCTGGCCGAGCGGTTCACGGCCCTGATCGACCCGCTGCGGTACCCGGCCGGTGGGCTCGACGAGGCTGCGGTGCGGGAGATCCGACGCATCAAGGCGCGGGTGGAGTCCGAGCGCCTGCCCCGCGGCAAGGACCCGCGGCGGCACCTCAAGCTCGGGCCGGGCGGCCTCGCCGACGTCGAGTGGACGGTGCAGCTGCTCCAGCTGCGCCACGCCCACCGCGTCGAGGGGCTGCGCACGGCGTCGACGACGGCGGCCCTGGACGCGGCCGTGGGCGCCGGGCTGCTCCTGCCCGAGGACGCCGACCCGCTGGTGGAGGCGTGGCGCCGCTGCCAGCGGATGCGGGACGCCGTGGCGCTGTGGCGGGGGCGGCCGTCGGACGTCGTCCCGGAGTCCCGCCGCGACCTGGAGGGCGTCGCGCGGCTTCTCGGTTACCCTCCGGGTGGGGCGGCGGACCTGGAGGAGGACCACCAGCGGACGGCGAGGAGGGCGCGGGCCGTGGTGGAACGGGTGTTCTACGGGTGAACGAGCGGACGGCGACGGGGGTCGCGTACCGGCAGGTGCTGCGCTCGGGTGAGTTCCTCGCCCTGCTCGGCGCCCGGATGGCGTCGGACTGGGGCGACCACGTGGCCCGGGTCGCGATCGCCGCCCTGATGCTCGAGGCGAGCGGTTCGGTGACGCTGTCCGCGGCGACCTTCGCGGTCAGCTGGCTCCCCAGCATCTTCGGGCAGGCCCTGCTCGGGCCGTTCGCCGACCGCTTCCCGCGTCGCGCGCTCATGGTCACCTGCGACGTCGTCCGGGCGGTGCTGGTGACCCTGCTGCTCGCCGCGGTCGTGGTCGACGTCCCGCTGCTGCTGCTGCTCGCGCTGCTCTTCGTCGTCGAGCTGGCCGGCGCGCCGTTCTACGCGGCGACCATGAGCCTGCTCGCTGACGTCTTCGACGACCGGCGCGAGTTCCTCACCGCGCACGCCCTGCTGCGGGTGCTCGGGCAGGCGAACCAGGTCGTGGGTCTGGGGGTCGGCGGACTGGTCGTGGCCCTGCTGGGCGTCCGCGGCGCCCTGGTGCTGGACGTCGCGTCGTTCGTGCTCTCGGGCCTGCTCCTGGCGCTGTTCGTTCGCAACCGCGAGGTGGCGAGGGCGGCGCCGCCCGGGGCCGGGGGCCTGTGGGAGGACGTTCGCGAGGGTGCCGGCCACCTGCGTCGCGACGTGTCCCTGCGCTCGCTCATGGTGCTGGCGTGGGCGATGTCGCTGGTCTTCGCCGCTCCGGAGGCGGTCGCGCTGGCCTACGCGGACGCCGAGGGCGCCTCCACCCGGGTGGGCGGACTGCTGCTGGCCGCGCCCGCCGCGGGGGCGGTCGTGGGTGCCTGGCTCGTCGGGCGGTGGGGGTGGCGGGCGCAGGTGCAGCGGATCCTGCCGCTCGCCGCGGCCAGCGGCGTCCCGCTGCTGCTGGTGGCCCTCGAGCCGCCCTGGCCGGCGACGCTCGTCCTGTTCGCCCTCTCCGGCGCCGCCGGCGCCTTCATGGTGCCGCTCCTCTCCGTCTTCACGGTGCTCGCGCCGGCGGCGATGCGCGGCCGGCTCAACGGTCTCGCCGGTGCGGGCTTCTCCGCCGCCACGGTGGCCGGGTTCCTCGTGGCCGGGATCGTCGCCGACCTCACGAGCCCCGCCTTCGCGGTGACGCTGTCCGCCGCCGTGGGGTGCACCGCGCTGGCCGCGCTGTGGCCGACGTGGCCGCGACGCGAGCTGGCCCGAGCCGCCCGCAGCGCGTTCTCCGGCTGAGCGCCGGCGCACGGGCCGAACGTCCTCCCTTCCCGGGACGTGCGCCTCATACCCCCCGAGGTATGGGCGTCTAGCGTCCCTGGTGAAGGAGGCAATGATGAGACGTCTGGTGGTCCTGGGTGCCGGCACGGCCGGCACCATCGTGGTGAACAAGCTGCGCAGGCGGCTCGGTGCGGACTGGCGCATCACGGTCGTCGAGCAGAGTGATCTGCACTACTACCAGCCCGGTTACCTGTTCCTGCCGTTCGGCACGTACTCCCCGGGGCAGGTGACCAAGCCGACCCGCTCGTTCATCCCCGACGGTGTCGACCTGGTGCGCGGCGAGGTCGACCGCGTCGTGCCGGACGAGAACGCCGTGCTGCTGACCGGCGGTCGCCGTCTCGGCTACGACTACCTCGTCGTCGCCACCGGCACGACCCCCCGGCCCGACCAGACCCCCGGCATGCTCGACGGCGGCGAGTGGCGCCGGAGCGTCCACGAGTTCTACAGCTACGAGGGAGCGATGGCGCTCCGCGAGGCGCTGAAGGAGTTCGACGGCGGCCGCCTCGTCGTTCATGTCACCGAGATGCCGATCAAGTGCCCGGTGGCCCCGCTGGAGTTCGCCTTCCTCGCCGACGACCACTTCCGCCAGCGCGGGATGAGGGACCGGGTCGAGCTGGCCTACGTCACACCGCTGCCCGGTGCGTTCACCAAACCCGTTGCGTCGCAGGCTCTCGGGTCGATGCTCGACGAGCGGAAGATCCACCTCGAGTCCGACTTCGTCATCGAGAGCGTGGACACCGAGAACAAGGCCATCGTCTCGTACGACGAGCGCGAGGTGCCGTTCGACCTGCTCGTCACCGTGCCGCTGAACATGGGCGCCGACTACGTCGCCCGATCCGGCATGGGGGACGAGCTCAACTACGTGCCGGTCGACAAGCACACGCTGCTGTCGACCACGTACGACAACGTGTTCGCGCTCGGAGACGCGTCCGACATCCCGACGTCCAAGGCAGGGTCGGTGGCCCACTTCTCCGTCGAGGTGTTCGTCGAGAACTTCCTCGAGCACGTCGCGGGCCGACCGATGACGCACGCGTTCGACGGGCACGCCAACTGCTACGTCGAGTCGGGCCGCGGCAAGGCCCTGCTCATCGACTTCAACTACGACGTCGAGCCGCTGCCCGGCGCGTACCCGGTACCGAAGGCGGGTCCCTTCCGGCTGCTCGCGGAGACCCGCGTGAACCACCTCGGGAAGCTCGCGTTCCGCCACATGTACTGGAATCTGCTGCTTCCCGGGCGCCCCATCCCGCTGCCCGCCCACATGTCGATGGCGGGCAAGCACCCCCAGAGCCAGGAGGCCTGAGCCATGCCTGTCACCACGATCGCCGGTCGCGACGTCCACGTCGACGCCGAGGGGTTCCTCACCGCCTACGACGAGTGGACCCCGGAGCTGGCCGAGGCCCTCGCGGCGAACATCGGGATCGACCTCACCGACGAGCACATGAAGGTCGTCACCTTCTTGCGCGAGGACTTCAAGACCAAGGGCGAGACCGCGACGCTACGCCGCGTCTCCACCGTCGGAGGCTTTCCTACCAAGCAGCTGTTCACGCTCTTCCCGAAGAAGCCCGCCAAGAAGATGTCGTACGTCGCCGGCCTGCCGAAGCCGCACGGCTGCGTCTGAGAGGACTCGAGTGCGATGACCACCACGCAAACCGCCCCCATCGTCCCGTCGTTCGGCGACGAGGAGACCGGCCGCAAGCTCGCCATCATCTGCTCCAAGGGCAACCTCGACATGGCCTATCCGGGGCTGATCCTCGCCAACGCCGCGCTCGGCGAGGGTGTCGAGGTGCACCTGTTCTTCACCTTCTGGGGCTTCGACATCATCAACCCCAAGACGATGAAGGACCTCAAGTTCACGATGCTCGGCAACACCGCGACGCACCTGCCACAGGGGCTGGGCGGGCTGCCCGGCATGACGGCGATGGCGACAGCGAAGCTGAAGAAGTCGATCGCCGACATCGGTGTCCCCGACGTGCCCGAGTTCCTCGAGCAGATCAAGGACTCCGGCGGTCACTTCTGGGCCTGCCGGCTGAGCGCCGACATGCAGCACCTGGAGATGCCGGACCTGTGGGACGGCGTCGAGGACATCATCAACGCCGCCGACTTCATCGAGAAGACCGACGGCGCCCAGCTGCTCTTCATCTGAGGAGGAACACCCGTGCAGAACCTGACCGTACGCGGCCTCGGCGGCGACCGGTACGCGATCGACGTCCGGGGCCACGAGGTGCTCGTGGACCAGCCGTCGTCCGCCGGCGGAGACGACTCGGCGCCGACCCCCACGGAGCTCTTCGTCGCCGGACTCGCGTCCTGCGTCGCCTTCTACGCCGGCCGGTTCTGCGACCGCCACGGCGTCGACCGGGCGGGGCTGCGCGTCGACCTGGCGTGGGAGCTTGCCGCGGACCGGCCGGCCCGGGTCGGCGCGATCGAGGTGAAGGTCACGCCGCCCGCGGCGCTGCCGGACGGGCGGCGCGCGGCGTTCGCGTCCGTGGTCCGTCACTGCACGGTGCACAACACCCTGGAGCACCCGCCGCCCGTCGAGGTGTCTGTGGTCGAGGTGGCACCGGCCCTCGCGGCGGCGGGGCCGTCCTGACGCGTCCGGCGCGTCGGGTCAGCGGTGGCTGTCGTGCTCGGCACGCAGCCACCGCAGGTGCTCGTGGCCGCCGAGGAGCTCCAGGCGCCGCCACACCGCGCTGCCCGGCACGGCCTGGCTGGGGTGGGCGTGGACGGCGCGCAGCTGGCGGTCCCGGTCCACCGGGCGCACCTCGTCGACGACGTCCGACCCGACGCCGACGAACGCCGTCCCCAGCTCGGCGTTGAGGGTCTCGGCCACCGCCGTCGGGATCGTCCACGCCAGCACGGGAAGACCTCGCCGTTCCGCCACACGGACGGCGGCGGCCGTTGCGGCGACGTGGTCCGGGTGCCCGGTGATGCCGGTGTCGTCGAAGACCAGCAGGACGTCGGGGGCGAAGGCGGCGACGGCGTCCTCGACGTCCCGGTCCAGTGAGCCGGTGGGCACGTCCGCGAGCGCGCCGTCCGGGTGGTCGGTCAGCCGGACCCAGGTGACGCCGAGCTCTGCGGCCGCGTCCCGCAGCTCGGTGTCGCGGACGGCGTGCAGGTCGCCCTCGACGCCGTGCAGCGTCGACGCCTCGCCGTGGGTGAGGCAGAGCACGCCGGTCGTCGCGCCGTCCGACGCCTCCTGGCCGAGCAGGCCGCCCAGCCCGAACGACTCGTCGTCCGGGTGGGCGACCACGGCGAGCACGCGGTGCATGGTCGGTCCGTGCCCGGTCAGGCCGCGCGCTCGGCGCTGCTCGTGGCGATCGGCAGCCCGGCAGGGCCGGCCTGGTCGAACGAGTCGTCCACGGCGACGACGGTCCGGCCGGTGGCGGTCAGGAACGACGCGGCGACCGACGCGCGGTAGCCGCCCGCGCAGTGCACCCACACCTCACCGGTGGGGACGTCGGCGATGCGGCCGGGCAGCTCGTGGATCGGGATGTTCACCGCCCCCTCCACGTGGCCGTCGGCGAACTCGGAGGCCCTCCGCACGTCGAGCACCTGCACCGGCCGATGGTGACGCACGTGTGCGAGGTCCGCGAACGTGACCCGGTGGTAGGTCGCCAGCGGCGCCCCGCCCGACCAGTCCTCGGGCCGGCCGGTGGCCGCGCCCTCGAGCCGGTCGATCCCGATACGCACGAGCTCGCGCTGCGCCTCGGCCACCTGCTCGGGCGACTCACCCAGCAGCGTCAGGGGCGTACCCCACGGGATGAGCCAGCCGAGGTAGGTCGCGAACTGGCCGTCGACGCCGAAGTTCAGCGTGCCGGCCACGTGCCCGGCCGCGAACGCCGTCCGGGTGCGCAGGTCGACCACCCACTCGCCGGCCTCGATGCGCTCGCGCAGCTGGGCGGCGTCCGCCGGCTCGGGGCTCGACAGGTCCGGCGCGTCGGGGCCGGCGGAGTTGGCCGGTGCCATGTGGGCGTAGTAGGCGGGCCAGGCGTCCAGGCCGTCGAGCAGGTCGGCGACGTAGGACTCCTCGTCCTGCGTGAGGGCGGGATTGGTCTGCCTCTCGTGGCCCATCGTCGATGCGGCGGCCTCGGACTGCGTCGACGAGCAGAAGCTGCCGAACCCGTGGGTCGGGTAGACCCCGGCGTCGTCCGGCAGCTCGGCGGCGAGCCGCTGCGCGGAGGCGTGCTGGTGACGCACCAGGGCGTCGGTGTGCTCCGGGCCGAGCAGGTCGGGACGCCCGGTGGAGCCGAACAGCAGCGAGCCGCCGGTGAAGACGGCGACGGGTGCGCCGTCCGCCTCCAGGGCGTACGACAGGTGCGTGAAGGTGTGACCGGGGGTGGCGATCGCGCGCACGGTCATCGCGTCGCCGACGTGGACGACGTCGCCGTCGGAGATGCCGTGCCGCTCGAACGCCACCTCGTCGGCGCCGTTGACGTGGTACGTCGCGCCGGTGTGCCGCGCCAGGGCGAGGCCACCGGTGACGTAGTCGTTGTGGATGTGGGTCTCGAAGACGTCGGTGACGGTGACGCCGGCGTCTGCGACCAGGGCCAGCACGCGGTCGATGTCGCGCTGCGGGTCGACGACGAACGCGGTACGACCGTCGTGGACCAGGTAGCTGCGGTCCCCGAGGGTGGGCGTGTCGATGGGGACGATCGTCGGGGTGGTCATCCGCTGGTCGCTCCTCATGCCGCGTTCTCGCGAGGGCCCCGGACGACGGGGCGTCCGGACGCCTTCCAGGCCTCGGTACCGCCGGCGACCGACCAGGCGTCCACACCGGCGCGCAGCAGGTAGGCCGTCATGGCGAGACTGCGGTTGCCGGACGCGCAGACGACGTAGACGGGGCGGTCCGTCGGCAGCTGACCGACGCGGGACGGTAGGTGGCTCATTGGGACGGGTCGGGCGCCGGGGACATGGCCGGTGACGTACTCCGCGTGCTCGCGGACGTCGATGACCGTGCCGCCGTCGGCGTGGGCCCGGGCGAACGTCTCGAGGTCGACCTCTCGCATGCGTGGTGCTCCTTCCTCTCGTGGCAGGGCCGGGGGCTCGCCGGGCGACGATATACCCCCGGGGGTACAGGGCTCAACGCAGTTGTCCGGACATCTGTTCCGCAAGGGGTTGGCAGAAACACCTCCGCACCGCTCGCGCGTTGATACCCTGGGCGGTATCAGGAGGCCGGTCTCGGCACCGGCAGGCGAGGAGATCGACATGGAGCTGGACGTCAACGCGCTGCCGGACGTCGTCAACCGGTTGCGCCGGGCTCAGGGGCAGCTGGCCGGCGTCCTGCGCATGATCGAGGAGGGGCGCGACTGCGAGGCGGTCGTCACGCAGCTCGCCGCCGTCAGCCGAGCGCTCGACCGCGCCGGCTTCGCCATCGTCGCCGGCGGCCTCAAGCAGTGCGTCATGGAGAACGACGGCGACGTCGACTCCGTCGACGCGAAGAAGCTGGAGAAGCTGTTCCTCTCGCTAGCCTGAGCCTCCCGCACGCCACGTCACCCGTCCGAAAGATCTCCGTAAGCCTCCTGCCCTCGTCCGACGCGGGGCGTCGGCTCCATCGTGGACGTCGTTCCTGATGTCCACCCGGAGGTGATCTGCCGTGCGTCGTTCGACGTCCGCCACCCTGTCCGCGCTCACCGCGGCCCTGATCCTGGCCGGTCCGCTGGCCCTCGCCGGCCCGGCCGTAGCCGCGTCCGACCGCGCCGCCGTCGGATTCGGCTCCCTGTACTACGACGGTGCGATCGTCCGGACCGTCGCGACGCCCACCTCGATGCCGGGCCACGGTGTCGACGCCATCTACGCCTTCCCCGGCGGGGCGGCCGACGGCCAGCTCGCCGTGACCTCGACGGCGCCCGGTGACCGGGACTACCACGGCGGCCGCTGGGCGGTGTACCTCGTCACGTGGCACGTCACGCCCTACCTCCTGACCGACGACGCAGCCGTCCGCGCCGCCGCCACGGCCGGTGACGTGACGGTCGCTCGGGCGCCCGCCGCCGACTTCGTCTGCCCCGTGCAGCCGGTGCCGGGGCCCTGAGGCCGATGGCCCCCTGGCGGATCGCGGTCGCAGCCCTCACCCTGCTGGTCGGAATCGCCGCCGGCGTCTTCCTGCTCGGCCGGGTCGCGGTCAGCCAGCAGCAGGCGATGCTTCTCACCGGCGCGTTCTTCGGCGCGGTCGCGGTCGGTGTGCTCGTCGTCGGCCGCCGCCGCCGGCGCCTGCTCGTCGCGCTGGGCTCGGTCTTCGCGGTGGCCGTCGTGACGGTCACCGCCTTGCTCGGGCGGCCGCTGCTGACCCAGAGCGTCGCCGCCGACGAGGGGGTCGCCGAGCTGGTCGCCGCGGCGCCGGCCCCGGCCTCGGCCGAGTCCGCGGTCCCGGCGGCTCCACCCGCCGTCGCCGGCTCGTTCGCGCCGGTCGCGCACCCGGGGGAGGGGACGGCCACGGTGGTGACCGTCCACGGCCGGCAGGTCCTGGCGTTCACCGAGTTCCGGACGGACAACGGCCCGGACCTTCGGGTGTACCTCGTCCCACCCGACGCGCCGTCCGGCACGGTCGAACGCGCCGTGGATCTGGGTGCGCTCCACGGCAACGTCGGCAACCAGCGGTACGACGTCCCAGCCGACGTCGTCGTCGGTGAGGGCTGGCGCGTGTCGGTGTGGTGCAGGGCGTTCGCCGTGGGGTTCACCGAGGCGGTGCTCGCCGGCGCCCCCCGGTCGTAGGCTCCCTGACGTGACCTGGGTCCTGGTGGTGGACGACGACCCCACGGTCCGCGAGGTGGTCACCGGGTACCTCCGCCGGGAGGGCTTCGACGTCCTGGAGGCCGCGGACGGTGACACCGCCCTGGCCCTCGCCGCGGCCCGCCCGCCGGACCTCGTGGTGCTCGACCTCATGCTGCCCGGGGTGGACGGCCTCGAGCTGTGCCGGCTGCTCCGGCGCGACCGGCCGGCCCTGCCGGTGGTGATGCTCAGCGCCCGGGGCCAGGAGGTCGACCGGGTGATGGGTCTGGAGCTGGGCGCGGACGACTACGTCACCAAGCCGTTCAGCCCTCGGGAGCTCGTGCTGCGCGTCCGGTCGGTGCTGCGCCGGACCGCGCGTGGCCCCCGCGCGGAGCCGGCCGAGGGTCCGGAGCCGCTGCGGGACGGCGACCTCGAGCTCGACCGCCGGGCCCGGCTGGTGTGTCGACGCGGGCAGGAGATCGCGGTGACGGCCCGGGAGTTCGACCTGCTGGCCTTCCTGGTGGCCCACCCCGGACGGGCGTTCACCCGGGAGGAGCTGATGCGCTCGGTCTGGGCCTGGGACTTCGGCGACCCGTCCACGGTCACCGTGCACGTTCGCCGACTGCGGGAGAAGGTCGAGGACGACCCGGGCGACCCTCGCCGGCTCAAGACCGTCTGGGGCGTCGGGTACCGCTGGGACCGCGCGCCGGCCGAGAGCCTCTGATGCAACCGGAGCTGCTGACCCTCCTGGTGGCGGCGGCCTCCACCGGGGTCGTCGGTGCGCTCGGTGTCGGACTCGTCGTCCTGATCGCGCGCCGCTCGGTGCCGGTCGCGTCGTGGTTGACGCCGCTGGTGGCGGTCGCCGCCGTGGCCGCCGGGGTCGTCGTCAGCGCCCAGGCGATGTTCCTGTCCGACCACGACCTGA
The DNA here is from genome assembly GCA_046566185.1 of Actinomycetes bacterium. Taxonomy (GTDB): domain Bacteria; phylum Actinomycetota; class Actinomycetes; order Actinomycetales; family SCSIO-59966; genus SCSIO-59966. Next base: position 58,193 of record JBKHXE010000117.1, read on the forward strand.
TTGCGGTCTGGCTGGTCATCGCGGCGTCGGTCCCGATCGCCCTGGCGATCGGGCTGCTGCTCGCACGGCGGGTCCTCCAGCTCCAGCGCCTTGCGGCCGCGGAGACGGCCGCGCGTGCCGCCGATGCCGAGGTCGAGGCGTCGCGCCGAGAGATGGTGGCCTGGGTGTCGCACGACCTGCGCACGCCGCTCGCGGCGATCCGTGCGATGGCGGAGTCGCTCGAGGACGGCGTCGTGTCGCAGCCAGGCCGCTACCACGCGAAGATCCGGCACGAGGCCGACCGGCTGGCGGGCATGGTCGACGACCTGCTCGTGCTGTCCCGGATCCAGTCGGGAGCGCTGCGTCCGGCGCGGCAGGTCGTCGCGCTGACGGACCTGGTGTCGGACTCGGTGGCGGCCGCGATGCCGATGGCCGACGAGGCCGACGTCCTGGTCAGAGGACGGGCCGACCCGGCCGTCCGGGTGGACGCCGACCCGGCCCAGCTGTCGCGAGCCGTGCTCAACCTCGTCGTCAACGCCGTCCGTCACACGCGGTCCGGCGGAGTCGTGGAGGTGACGGTCGCTCGCCACGGCGACAGCGCGGTCGTCACTGTCCAGGACGAGTGCGGAGGGATCGCTGCCGACGACCTCACCCGGGTGTTCGACCCGGGCTGGCGCGGGTCAGGCGCCAGGACGCCGGCGGAGGGAGCCGGCGCGGGTCTCGGTCTCGCGATCGTGCGCGGGGTCGTGGACGTCCACGGAGGCCGCGTGGACGTCGCCAACGTCGACGGTGGGTGCTGCTTCCGGCTGCGGCTGCCGGTGGCCTGACGTGTCGCTAGGAGCGGTCCTCGGCCGTCTCCCCCCGCGCGTGCGCGCCGGCGTCGTCCCGCACCGCCGGGGGAGGCCCCGTGAGCAGGTCCAGGAGCAGCCGGTACTTGACCGGCCGTTCCGGGACCGACCACCTCACCTCGCGAGCCTGCCGGCAGCCTGCCGGGCAGACGACGTCCACCGAGCTGACGTCGTCGGCGACGGCCCGGGGGACCCGGAGCGAGCCGCAGCGCTCGCAGGCGCCGAAGCGGAGCGCGAGCACGTCGTCCAGGACGGCGTCCCAGGCGCCCGGCTCCCGCGGCGCGCCTGACCGGCCCCGGTCCCGGGGGGTCGGCTGGCTGGGCACGGGCGGGCCTGCTCCTTCTCTCGGTCCGCGCCCCACGGTAGGCCCTGCGCCGCCGAGAGCGAACGGGCCGTTCGGAGGACGAGACTCAGCGGGTCCGGCCGCTCAGCAGGACGACGCGCTCCTCGAAGTCGAACCCGCAGTCGAAGGCGCCGCAGGCCACGGCGAAGGTGACGCTGGCCGCCCGGCCTCCCTTGAAGACGCCGTTGCTCGCCTGGATCTCCATGGTCCACGAACGGGTCACGCCGTCGCAGATGAGCTCCGTGCCGCCGAAGCCGCTGATGATGAAGCGCCCGACCTGCTGCCTCAGCTCGGCCTCCAGGAAGGCGAAGTCCGCCTCGCCGGCGCAGGTGACCTGGCCGCTGATGATGGCGGAGCCGGTTCGCGTGAACTGCCCGGTCGGGTTCACCGTGACGTCGATCTCGGGCGTCGGCGGCGCCTCGTCGACGGTGAGCTGCATCGTCCCCCCGTTGCCCCCGCCGTCGAACTGGTCGTCGATGACGAGGACGACGTACGTCTCGCCGGCGGTGGCCGACCAGGCGACCGCACCGGGGGCGCACGCCCGGATCTCGAAGGAGCCCGGGCTGCCGACGGCGACGAAGACTCCGGCGCTGTAGTCCGACGCGCTCACGTCGGCGACGAGCGTGGTGTCGGTGGCGGCGGTGAGCTCGAACCAGACGCTGGCGTCGGTGGCGGGCGCGCCGCAGAACGCGTTCAGCTCGGCGTCGGCGGCGTCGGTCGTCGCCTCGGTGGTGTCCTGCGTGGTCGTGAACGGCACCGACGAGATGGCAACGCGGCCCGGGTACGTGTCGTTGTCCGGTGGGGCCGCCGAGGCCGGGGCGGCCCCGAGGACGACGAGCGCGACGGCCAGTGGAGCGGCGATTCGTGGTCTCATGACGGATTCCTCACGACTCGAGAACCCCCGACGAGGGTTGGCATCTCGACCGTAGGACGCGGCAACCATGCGCAGCGATCCCTTCCGGCGAGGACCGTGCTCGTGGGTTC
>JBKHXE010000118.1:0-22874 GCA_046566185.1 Actinomycetes bacterium
CACCATCCCGACGACGATGCGCGGCGAGCGCAGCACGGTGAGGTAGCCGCCGATGATCGCAGCCAGGCCGAGGAAGTGCAGGATGAGCAGCAGGTCGTAGACGAAGGCCACGGATGGACTGTAGCGATGACGACGGAGGCGCCGGACCGCCAGGTCGGGCGCCTCCGTCGCGAACGACTCAGCTCAGTCGGACGATGCGTCCCTCGACGGTGTTGCTCAGGACCTTTCCGTCGATGTACCCCAGGACGACGTTGGCGAGCAGGTCACGGGTGACGCCCTGGCCGTCCGCCAGCATCGTGTAGCCGTCGCCGCCCGCGTTGGTGAAGTTGTTCGTCGCCGCGGTGATCGTCACACCGGCGTCGTCCGGGATCGGCGTGCCGTCCTGGAACTCCACGGACACGACGCGGTTCCCCGGGGGGAGCGTCGCGTCGTAGGTGAACCTGAAGCCGCTGATCTGGAGGAACTTGCCGTTGGCGCTGGGAATGGAGCTGACGCTGTGCTCCAGCACGTCCCACAGCTGCGCACCGGTGACGGTCCTGGTCAGGGCCTCGTTGCCGAAGGGCAGCATCGCGTAGACGTCACCGACGACGATGTCGAACGGCGGGCCGCTCGCATATCCAGGGACCGGCCGGCGGAGCGACGTGTCGAGCGGGGCGTAGGACGAAGGCAGCGGGGCGCGGAGGCCACCGCCGTTCGTGAACGCGACCTGCGTCCCGTAGGTCTCCCGCAGGGCGTCCGTCGTGACATTGCCGATGGCGACCTCCTGCAGGCGTTCGATGTTCCCGCCACGGGGCAGCACCTCGGTGGCGTCGGCGACGTCGCGGTCGAAGAGGACCGCGAGCTCGCCGCGGATCTCGTCCAGCCAGGCGTCCACCTCGCTGTCCGGGGTGACGTTCTGCACGAGCGGCACGACGAACTCGGTTCCAGCATCGAGGACCTTGCCGGACGCGGGCCGGACCGTCAGCGTGGTCCTCGCATAGGTGGCGCCGCGGCTCTCGTTCTCGACCACCAGGGCACCGTTGATCTCGGCGGCGAACTCGGCGTCCGTGTGGTCACCGAGGATCACGTCGAAGCCCTCGACGGCTCGGGCGAAGTCCACCAGCGGTCCCACCGGCTGCCCGGCGGCGTCCTCACCGACGACGCCCATGTGGGTCAGTACCACGAACACATCCGCGCCGGCCGCCTCGGCCTCGTCCCGAGCCTGCTCGGCGGCGGCCACCGGGTCGGTGACGGTGATGGAGCCGAAGTTGCCCGGCGTGACCAGGCTCGGCGCCTCCGGATTCGTGATGCCGATGACGGCCACGTCGACGCCGGCGACCTCGTAGACCTCGTACGGCGCGACGCCCTCCAGCTCGCCTTGAGGGTCGTCGAGGTTGGCAGAGAGGTAGTCGAAGTCGGCATCGGCGACCTGGTCGTTGAGTCGTTCCAGCCCGGCGTCGAAGTTGTGGTTCCCCAGCGTGTCCGCCGTGAAGCCCGCCCGGTTCATCCACTCGATGGTGGGGGCGTCCTCGAAGAAGGACGACAGCGGCGGGGTCGCTCCCACCGCGTCACCCGCGGTGAAGAGCAGCGTGTTCGGGTTGGCCTCACGCTCCTGGTCGAAGTAGGCCGACAGCGCCGCGGCGCCACCGACCTGGCCGACGCCGAAGACGTTGAGCGGGTCCAGCTGCCCGTGGAAGTCGGACACACTCAGGATCTGGATCTCCACGGGCTTGCCGGGCGCCGTGGCCGCGCGGCTCCCGGGGTCGACGTGGCCTCCGGCCACTGCCGGGGCCAGAGCGGAGGCGATGAGCGAGGTGGATGCGAGCCCCGTCAGGGTCAGGCGCCGCATCCTCGGGACGGTGGTGGACATGGGGTTCCCCTCGTGAAGGACGCGCAGACAGGTACTCCTGGGACCGCAGGCTAGACCGGCCACCACGGGAGGACACTCGTCCTCGGCGAACTGTGCGCGAACACGACGCGACGCGTCAGTGGCCGCCACCCACGGCGGTCGGGCTCAGCCGCGCCCGTGCGGCGTCGTCCAGCCGGACAGGTCGGGCCCGACCGGCACGATGCGCGTCGGGTTGATCTGATCGTGAGTGGCGTAGTAGTGCCGCTTGATGTGGTCGAAGTCCACCGTGTCGCCGAAATCGGGCGTCTGGAACAGGTCACGCGCGTACGCCCACAGCACCGGCATCTCGGTGAGCTTGTGCCGGTTGCACTTGAAGTGGCCGTGGTAGGCGGCGTCGAAGCGGACCAGCGTCGTGAACAGCCGCACGTCGACCTCGGTGATCGCGTCGCCCATCAGGTACCGCCGGGCGGCCAGCCGCTCCGACAGGACGTCGAGCCGGGCGAACAGGGCGCCGAACGCCTCCTCGTAGGCCTCCTGGGACGTCGCGAACCCGCAGCGGTACACCCCGTTGTTGACGTCGCGGTAGATCTCGGCGATCAGCTCGTCCATCTCCGGGCGCAGGGACTCGGGGTAGAGCTCGGGCGCGCCGGGACGGTGGTACGCCCGCCACTCGGTCGAGAGGTCGAGCGTGATCTGCGGGTAGTCGTTGGTGACCACCTGGCCGGTCCGGGTGTCGACGATGCACGGCACGGTGACCCGGCCGGCGTAGTCCGGGTCGGTCGCGAGGTAGGCCTCGGCGAGGAACTCGATGCCCAGCACCGGGTCCCGTCCGTCGGGGTCGAGCGTGAAGCGCCATCCGCGCTCGTCACGGATCGGGTCGACGACCGCGAGGGAGAGGACGTCCTCCAGCCCCAGCAGGCGGCGCACGATGACGGCGCGGTGCGCCCACGGGCAGGCCATGCACACCACGAGCCGGTAGCGGCCGGGCTCGACGCGGTCCACGGTGAGACGCCCCGTGAACCGGTTGCCCTGCCGCCGCCACTCCCCCGTCGGCGACGTCTCCTGCGCGAACTGTCCGACGGTGGCCACGAGGGCACGCTACGCCGGGCCGTCCGGAGCCACTCCGTCGACCGCGAGCGCCGTGCGCACCAGCTCGACGACCTCGACCCGGCCGGCCGCGACGTCCGCGACCGGCACCCACGCCGCGGCCGCCGTCGTCCCGTCGACCTCGACCACCCGCGGCGCCCGGCCGTCCTCGGCGGTGGCCTCGAAGACGAGGCGGACGGCGTGGAAGTCCTCCAGGGTGCCGTCCGGCGCGTAGCCGGTGAGGTGCAAGGAGTCCACCTCCACGAGGGCGCCCACCTCGACGTCCAGCCCGGTCTCCTCGAGCGCCTCTCGGCGGGCGGCGTCCCGCGGGTGCTCGCCGTGGGCGACACCGCCGCCGGGCAGGCTCCAGGCACCCGGCGCGGTGGTGGCCGCCGACAGCTGTACGAGCAGCACGCGCCCGCCCCTGCGGCACAGCACGTAGGCGCCGACCCGCTGCCGTCGGACGGGGTGCTCGCTCGTCACGTGCCAGACCGTAGATCGCCGTGATCGGCTCGCGCGCCTAGGGTTGGCGGCATGTCGGGCACCTGGGGAACGCTGCGCCGTCGCGCCTACACCGCGGCGCTGCTCGCGTTCCGCCGGCTGCCGCCGCCGCTGCGGCGCTTCCTCGTCGCCGTCGGCACCCCGGCGTTCACGGTCGGCGCGGTGTGCGCCGTCGAGCACGGTGACCACCTGCTCTTCCTGCGCCAGCCGCACCGGTCGGGCTGGTCGCTGCCGGGGGGGCTGCTCGACCGGGGCGAGTCGCCGCGCGCGGCCGTCGTCCGCGAGCTCCGGGAGGAGACCGGCCTGGAGGTCGAGGTCGGCCTGCCGGTCACCACTCAGGTGAACGCGCGCGTGCGGCGGGTGGACGTCATCTACCGCATCACGGTGGACGAGCGACCGGCCGTGCGCCCCGGGGGCGAGGCGAAGGAGGCCCGCTGGATGCGGCCCGAGGAGGTCGTGCCGACCGCCGACGGGCCGACCCGGGAGATCCTCGACCTGCTGCGCGCGGCCCGGGACGCCGAGTCGTTCCGCGGTCGCGTGCTCTCCTCCACCACGTGACCGCCGGCGTCGTCCTGGCCGCCGGCCACGGCACCCGGTTGCGCCCCCTGACCCACCTGCGGCCGAAGGCCCTGTGCCCCGTGGGCGGTGTCCCGCTCGTCGACCACGCGCTGGCCCGCGTCGAGCCGCTCACCGGGCGCGGGCCGGCCCACGTCGCCGTCAACGCCCACGCCCTCGCCGAGCAGGTCGTCGCCCACGTCGGAGGGCGTGCGCACCTGTCGGTGGAGCAGCCGGTGGCCCTGGGCACGGCCGGCGCGCTCGGCGCGCTGCGCGACTGGCTGGACGGGCGCGACGTCCTGGTGAGCAACGCCGACGCGTACCTGGACGGCACGCTCACGGGGTTGCTGGACGGGTGGGACGGCGAGCGCTGCCGGCTGCTCGTCGTCCCCGTGGACGGCCCGGGTGACTTCGACGGCCACCGCTACGTGGGCGCCTGCCTGCTGCCGTGGCGACTCGTCGCGAGACTGCGGGCCGAGCCGTCCGGCCTGTACGAGGTGCTGTGGCGCGAGGAGCACCGGCTCGGCCGGCTCGACCTCGTGCCCTTCGTCGGCACCGCGATCGACTGCGGCACGCCGGCGGACTACCTGGAGGCGAACCTGCACGCCTCGGGCGGCGCCAGCGTGGTGGGGGCCGGAGCCGTCGTCGAGGGCACGCTCGACCGGGTCGTGGTCTGGGACGGCGCGTACGTGGCGCCGGACGAGCGGCTCGTCGAGTGCGTCCGGGCGGGGACGAGGGAGAGGCCGGTGACCGTGGACGCGCGGGCGGCCTGACGTCTCCTACCCCATGCGCAGGGGGCCGGCCTCGCGTTCGAAGGTCCGCCGGTCGACGCGCTCGAGGGCGTCCAGGACGGCGACGGCGTCCACGGGGGCCGTCGACCAGACCGCGACCCCCGAGCCGTCGGGGTAGGCCAGCGCCGTGTGCACGTCACCGTCGGGCGCGGTGTAACGGCGCAGCTCGCCGTCCGGTGTCGCGCCGAGGCGCCGGCAGCCCCACCCGTCGCGGCTCTCGCACGGCCGCAGCGCGGAGTACATCGTCAGGAAGGCGACGCCGTCGGGCGTGACGTACTTCAGCCACGCCTGGTGACCGTCGTCCGCGACGTCGCGACCCGTCGTGACGGAGGTGACGCTCAGGACGTCGCGCTGCCAGCCGGCGACGGGCGCCTCGTCGTCGCCGCCGAACAGCACCAGCGGCAACCCGGCGACGGCGCGACGTTCGGCGGCCTCTGCCCACGCGACGGCGACGGTGACGCAGCCGGCGGCCACGGCGACCGTCGTGAGACCCAGCACGCGTAGCGCCCGGCGCCGGTCGACGGCGACCCAGGGCCAGGCGAAGGCGACCATCACGCCGGCAAGGGCGAGCAGCGCCAGCGCGGTGACCGCCGACGCACCCAGCGCGTCGGGGCCGGGTACCCGCGGCAGACGCGACGACACGACGAACGCGACGGCGCCCCAGACGGCGGGAGCCAGCACCCCGACGGCGAACGGGCCGAGCCGTTCACCCGGCGCCCGGACGCGGCGCACCGCGACGGCCAGCCCGGCGACGTAGCAGACCACCGCGACGACGACACCGGCCGCGACACCCACGACAGCGCCGGCCAGGTCGGCCCAGCCGTCGGCGTCGTCCGCGGTGGCCTGCCACGCCGCACGGACCACGGCGAACGCGAGCAGCCCGGCGCCCACCGCCACCGCGGCGACCACCACCGGGGCCAGGGCCGCCCTCCACGCCGCCATGCCCGGCACGATGCCAGAGGAACCCGCTCGTCACGGGGCACTCGCGGGGTCTAGCGTGAGAGCCGCCCGGTGCGGGCGCCAGGCCGGCGCCGAGGCGACGACAGGAGCGCAGCGATGTCGGACAAGTCACACACCCAGGGCCGGCAGGCCCGAAAGCCCGGCCGGTCGATCAAGGAGAAGCGGGCCGCCAAGAAGGCCAAGCACGAGACGGCCGAGCGGCACGACCAGGTCACCGAGATCCGCAAGCGCTGAGGGGCCGGGGCGGGCCGGGGCGCATTCCGACCCGAGAACGCACTCCCCGTCGCTGCGTAGCGGGCGTAGACGACCGCCTTCACGTCCGGATCCCCGCACGGGTGATCACGACGGCACGGTGGCAACGACGGCCCGGGGCCTGGCGGAGTCCACCGCGAGTCCCCGGGCCGTCGGGCCGCCGTGCGTCAGAACCGCGAGCGACACTCCCGCAGGTCGACGCGCGCCTGCTGGCCACGGTCCACGATGACCGGGACGCGCTGCAGCACGGTGCCCTCCGGCCGCTCGCAGGTCAGCGTCCAGGTCTCCACCAGACCCGTGCCGGTGGTCTGCTCGGTGGTCTCGAACAGCGACGCCGTGAGCGTCCACGACGGCGACACCGAGGCGTAGTTGATGACCCGGAACACGTACGTGCCCGGCTGGGGCGACTCCACCAGCGCCTGCTCCTTCTCGCCGATGAACGAGCCGCTGGACGCGACCTGCACCAGCGTGCCGTCGGCCGCCTTGCGGTAGACCTCGAGGTCGTAGTCGTCGGGCGTCGGCCAGTCGAGGTCGACGACGAGCAGGTCCTGGTCCGCCTCGGTCACCTGCCACTCGACGTCCTCGTGCTGGGTCGGGAGCGACACGGTGCTCGCCGTCCACGTCTGGCTGCGGGTCGGCTGGGACGCCAGCACCTCCTCGCGGCGCTCCATGACGAGGGGCCTCGTGGACGGGTTGACGTGCCAGTCGACCGTGCCCGACCCCGGAACCGTCGTCGTCGACTCCAGCCGGTCGGTGAACGAGGAGCCGTCGTACGTCGGCGTCGCGAACTCCTTCGCCAGCCGCAGGGTGGCGCCGGCCGGCGCCCGCCGGACGTCGATCACCGAGTGCCGTGCGGCGTCCACGGTGCTCTCCAGCGCGACGAGGTACGCCTCGCGGTTGCCCTTGCCGGCGAGCTCGCCCGCGCCGAGGTACTGGTCGACGACGGCCGGGAAGGGCGGGTGAAACTCCTCGCCGATCTCGAACGTGAAGCCCAGACCACCGGTCGCGTAGTACGACCAGTCCTCCGTCGTGCCAGTGGTGTCGTACAGCTGGTAGGAGTGCTGGTTGGTGTAGCCGTTCTGGGCCGCCATCGACGCCCCGAGCGCCTCGTACAGCTGCTCGTCGGGGGTGTCGCCCTGCTCGCGCAACCCCGGCGGGCGCAGCACGAGGTTGCTGAACGTGTGGTTGGTGATCATGGTCGTCACCTGCTCGCCGGAGACCAGCTCGCGCACGTTGCGCGTCTCCGGCTCGCTGAACGGGGTGGCGCCGCGGTAGGTCGGGTCGGCGAACGTGGTGCTCGCCCCGGGCCCACCCCAGAACCCTCCGTAGTTGCGGTTGAGGTCGGTGCCGATGCCGAAGCCGCCGTTGACCTTGGCCCCGTCGCACGCGCCGGGCGGGCTGGAGTCCACGCCGTCCGCCACCCGGCAGTTCTTGCGCTTGTACGCGTTGCCGGGCGTGCCGAGGATCGACACCGTCCCGCCGTCGTCCAGCTCGCGGAGGTCGAGCAGCATGCCGTCGCGCACCGACTTGTCGAACCCGTCGGGGTTGACCACGGGGACGACGATGACGCGGCCGGCGTCCAGCAGGTTCGTGATGCGGTCGTCACGACCGTGGTTGCGCACGAGGTCGTAGGCGAACTCGATCGCGTGCTCGCCGGACGGCCACTCGCGCGCGTGGTGCAGGCCCATGACGAGCATCGCCGGCTTGGCCGAGGCGTTCTCGACGTCCGTCGAGATCTCGACGCCGTAGACGGTGCGCCCCTCGAGGGTCCTGTGCGGCAGGGCGAACCGGGTCACCAGGTCCGGCCGGAGCGACGCGAGCTCGGCGAGGTCGTCCTCGTAGTCCGCCAGCGTGCGGTAGGTGTCGCGGCCGCTCGGCAGCGGCGAGGCCTCGACCTCGTCGGCGTAGGCCCGCGAGGCGCGGTTGCTCTGCGCCGTGGCCAGCGCCATGTCCGGGATCTCGACGTCGTACGAGAAGCCTGCCGCCGTCAGGGTCGAGACGTCTGTCGCGTCGTGCAGCACCACCTCGACGAAGTCGGGGCCGGCGTGCTCGGTGAGGTCCAGGCCCAGCGTCTGCAAGCGGTCCTTGTCCTGGGGAGTGGGCGTCGACACCCGCACCAGCTGGACCAGGTCTTCGGTCCTCTCGCTCAACGACGAACCGGAGGCGGGTGCGGCGAGCGCTCCGAGCGCGAGCGCGGCGACGGCGGTGACGGGGACGACGGTGCGGCGAAGGCTCATGGCTCTCCTGGGTCTGCCGGTGGACGTGCGGGTGGCGCCGTCCAGTGCCCGGTGTAACGAGCCGTTGGTTCCCCGGTTACGGCACCGATGAAACCTGTCACTCGGTGCGGACCGCACCGCCGGTCACAGGTCGTCGAGCATCCGAAGGGCAGTGGAACGGTCGCGAGCCTGCAACTTCTTCAGCACGCTGGAGACGTGGACGCGAACCGTCGCCGGTGAGATGGACAGGTGCTGTGCCACACCCTCGGTGGTCAGGCCGTCCCGAAGGAGCACCATGATCTCCCACTCCCTGCTCGTCAACCCGGAGGGCCGCCGTGGCCGGAAGAGCGGCGCGCGGCCGGAGGTGGCCCGGAACTCGTCCAGGACCCGCGCCGCCAGGCCGCGTGGAATCGATGCCTCGCCGGCCAGGACGCCCCGGAGTGCGGCGCCGAGCCGGTCCGGGTTCATGTCTTTCAGCAGATAGCCCTGGGCACCGGCCTTCAGCGCCCCGAAGAGGTCCTCGTCCTCGCGCGAGTACGTGAGCATGACCACGGCCGTCCCGGGCTGCGCCGTCGCGACGCGGGCCGCTGCGGCCACGCCGTTTCCCGGCATGTGGATGTCGAGGAGCGCGACGTGCGGACGGGTGCGCAGCACCAGGTCGATGGCCGCCCTGGCGTTCGCCGCCTCCCCCACCACGTCGAACCCGTCGCCCTCCAACGCTTCTCGGACGCCGGCTCGCGTGGGAGCGTGGTCGTCCGCGACGACCACCGTAGGGTGCAGGCTCACCACGTCACCTTGACCGTCGTTCCGGCGCCGGGCCTCGACGAGACCGCCAGCACGCCGCTCATTCCCTCGGCGCGGTCGCGCATGCCCATGAGGCCGAAGGCCCCGGGACGGATCGCGGCCTTCGGATCGAATCCGGTCCCGTCGTCCTCGAGCAGCAGCTCCCCGCAGCGGAGCCGCACGCTCACGCATCGAGCACCGCCGTGGCGAGCGGCGTTCGTGACCGCCTCTCGAGCGATCCTGACGAGGTCGTGACGGTGCTCGGCCGCCGCGGTGGAGGGGTCCTCGAGATCCCACACGATGCGCACCCCGTGCCGGTCCGCCACCTCGGTGACGGACCGCCGCAGCACGTCCGACAGCGACTGGTCCGCCGGCGCGACGAGAGCCGCTACGGCGCTGCGTGCCTCGTCGAGGGCCCGTTCGGCGGCCGACACCAGACGCTGTCCGCTCCGGCCCGGCACCTGGCGAGCCTCGTTGCGGATGTAGCCGATCTCCTGCATCACGCCGTCGTGCAGCTCCCTGGCGAGCCGGCGACGTTCGACCTCCACGGCGACCTGTCGTTGGGCAGCCCAGTAGCCCTGGACCTCACGGAGCGCGCCCACCAGGAGCAGGACGTAGAAGGCGAGGCGTAGCAGGTCGCCGACGTACAGCCACTCCGAGTAGAGCGAGGGGTACATCAGGTAGTTGACCCGCGCCCACGCCCCCAGGGCCGCGGCGGCCCCGATCCAGCCGGCCAGGTCGTCGTCCGTCGACCGTGCTTGGCGCGTGAAGGCCACGGACGCGAGGGCATAGCCGGCCAGTGCCACCCCTTGCGCGACGAGCACGACCGGATGGCCGTCGAACCTCGGTACCCGAGACTGCTCCGGCGGCGGAAGAGTGTCGACTGCGACCGGAAGGCTGCCGGCCAGGACGGCCACCGCACCGACCACGAGGGCCATCAGAGCCGCCGCCACGGCGACGTCCTTCCAGAGAGGTCTCGGTCGGACCGACCGGTGCGGTACGAGAGCTGCCGCGCCGAGCAGCAGCGCGGCGACCAAGCGGACCACCAGCGGAGCCCACGTCGTCAGCGCACTGTCGTCGTCCAGCCCTCCGACGATCGGCAGGACGACGAGCCCCAACGCGGCGACCGCGAACAGACCGAGACTGTGGACGAGGAGCAGCGACTGCAGCGATCCGCAGCGCCGGAACCTCCCGTAGAACAGCGTGGCCGTGATCGCGGCCACCAGGGCGGCGACCGTCTCGATGACCAGCCGCCCGTCCGGGCTGCGGTAGGCGAAGCGGAGGGAGTCCACCAGGACGACGGAGACCGTGACCGCCATGCCCACGAGCGCGGCGACCGCCGTGCGCACCAGCACCGGATGCGTCCCGAACAGGCGTCCCATGTCGACCCACCAGACCCTCACGACGACCCCCCGTGGAGCCGAAGCGTTCAGAAGAATAAGCGCGGAGCGGTCCTATCGGGCGATGGCGCCGATCCTCCCGCGAGAAGCAGCATGCCGCTAACGGGCCAGACCCCTGGTCCCGTCCTTCTCGACACAGGGGACCTGACATGAGAGCACTGCGCAGAACCACGGCGCTGCTGGCGGCGGGTGCGCTGGCCCTGACCACGGGTGCGGGAGCAGCGTTCGCCGACCTGGTGAAGAACTCCGTCAGCGCAGATGGGGTTGTGAACATCGTGGCCGGCGGGTCCACCACGGTCCGCTACCAGATCCAGGCCGAGAACGAGCAGACCGACGGGCAGAGAGGGTGCAACGCAGCCGACGGCTCTCCCGCGACGCTGTCGATCACGGCCCCGGCGGCGGTGAGCATGGACAAGTCGACGCTGACCTTCGGCCAGTGCGGGCAGCCGCAGAGCATCGTGTTCTCCGCGCACACCGTCGGGCGGTACGCCGTCACGGTGACCGTGAACGACGGCGGCACGGGCAGCTACACGACCGAGGGGGCGAACTTCATCCTCGACGTGTCGCCGGGATCGACGCAGAACGCGGCCCCGTCGGTCTCGGTCACCGGAGTCCTCGCCGGAGAGTCCTACGTCAAGGGGACGGTGCCGTCGGCCGGATGTGAGGTCGCGGACGCGGAGGACGGCCCGAGCAGCTTCGCCGCCACGTTGAGCGCAGTGACCGGCCCCCACGCCACGGACGGGATCGGCGAGCAGACGGCGACGTGCAGCTACACCGACGCGGGCGGACTCACGGCCACCGCTTCGGTCACCTACCTCCTCGTCGACCCCAGCCCGCCCACGGTCTCGTACACGCTGACTCCGTCGTCCCCGGACGGCGACAACGGCTGGTACCGCAGTGACGTGTCCCTGCGGTGGGCCCTCAGCGAGAAGGAGTCGCCCGGCTCGCTGTCCACCACCGGCTGCGTCGACCAGGACATCACCTCCGACCAGACGGCCACCGAGTACCGCTGCTCGGCGACCAGCGCCGGCGGCACCGCCGCCGAGGTCGCGGTGACGATCAAGCGCGACGCGACACCGCCGACCGTCACCGACGACGGCCCGGTCGCCGAACCCACCGGCACCAACGGCTGGTACCAGTCGCCCGTGACCAACCGGTTCGTCGCCTCGGACGCCACATCGGGTCTGGCGGAAGGGCAGCCGGGCGTGCTGGAGGCCAGCACCGGGACGGCGGAAGGAACCGGGCTGACGGTTGCCTCGGGCCCCGTCGCGGACCAGGCCGGCAACACCAACCCGGGGATCTCCAGCGGCCCCTTCAACGTGGACCTGACTCCGCCGGTCGACGTCACCTTCATCGGAGGCCCGGCCGAAGGGTCCAGGCCCTACTTCGGCGCCGTGCCCCCCGCGCCGACCTGCACCGCCGTCGACACGGTCTCGGGCGTGGCCAGCTGCGTGGTCACCGGCTACTCGACGGCCGTGGGCACCCACACCCTGACGGCGACGGCGACGGACAACGCGGGCCACACGTCCACGGCCAAGCTGTCGTACGAAGTGCTGGCGTGGACCTTCTCCGGCCTGTACCAGCCGGTGGACATGGGCAACGTGCTCAACACCGTGAGGGCCGGCAGCACCGTGCCGCTCAAGTTCGAGATCTTCGCGGGCCCGACGGAGCTCACGGACACGGCGGCTGTGAAGTCCCTCGTCGCCGTGCTGTCCCTCTGTGACGGAGCAGCAGTCGAAGATCCGGTCGAGCTCACGGCGACCGGCGCCACTGTCCTGCGGTACGACGTCACGGCCGGCCAGTTCGTCTACAACTGGCAGACGCCGAAGAAGCCAGGCTCCTGCTACCGGGTGACGATCACCGACCAGAGCGGATCCTTCGCCACAGCCCTCTTCAAGCTCAAGTAGCCGAGCAGGTCGAAGGGCGCTGCCCCACGCGAGGCAGCGCCCTTCGGCCGGAGCGCGGCGTCACTCCCACTCGATCGTGCCCGGAGGCTTGCTGGTGACGTCCAGCACCACGCGGTTCACGCCGTCCACCTCGTTGGTGATGCGCGTCGACACCTTCGCCAGCAGGTCGTGCGGCAGCCTCGCCCAGTCTGCCGTCATCGCGTCGTCCGACGTCACGGGGCGCAGCACCACCGGGTGCCCATAGGTGCGCTCGTCGCCCATCACACCGACCGACCGGACGTCGGCCAGCAGGACGACGGGGCACTGCCAGATGGCGCGGTCGAGCCCCGCGGCGGTGAGCTCCTCGCGCACGATGGCGTCGGCGGCACGCAGCGTCTCGAGCCGGTCGCGGGTCACCTCGCCGACGATGCGGATGCCGAGTCCGGGCCCGGGGAACGGCTGCCGCCACACGATCGCCTCCGGCAGGCCGAGCTCGGCGCCGACGGCACGCACCTCGTCCTTGAAGAGGGTGCGGAGCGGCTCGACGAGCTCGAACGCCAGGTCGTCGGGCAGCCCGCCGACGTTGTGGTGGCTCTTGATCGTCGCCGCTCCCTCGCCGCCGCCGGACTCCACGACGTCCGGGTACAGGGTGCCCTGGACGAGAAACCGGACCTCCTCGCCGTGCTCCCCCGCCTCGGCCACGATCTCGCGGGCGGCCGACTCGAACGCCCGGATGAACTCCCGCCCGATGATCTTGCGCTTCTCCTCGGGGTCGACCACTCCGGCGAGCGCGGCGAGGAACGTGTCCGCGGCGTCCACGACCTTGAGCTTGATGCCCGTGGCCTCGACGTAGTCACGCTCGACCTGCTCGGCCTCACCGGCGCGCAGCAGCCCGTGGTCGACGAACACCGCGGTGAGCTGGTCGCCGACCGCCTCGTGCACGAGGGCCGCCGCGACCGCCGAGTCGACGCCGCCCGACAGGCCGCAGATGACGTCGGCGTCGCCGACCTGCTCGCGGATGCGCTGCACCTGCTCGGCGATGACGTTGCCCGTCGTCCAGTCCGGGTCGATACCGGCGCCGCGGCGAAGGAAGTTCTCGATGACCTGCTGGCCGAACGTCGAGTGCTTCACCTCGGGGTGCCACTGGACGCCGAACAGCCGCCGCCCGGCGTCCTCGAACGCCGCGACCGGCGCCCCGGACGACGTCCCCGTCACCGTGAAGCCCTCGGGCGCCTCCTGGACGGCGTCGCCGTGCGACATCCACACGCTCTGGGTGTCGGGCTGGCCGGCGAGCAGCACGCTGTCGGGTGAGTGCACCCTCACCTGCGTGCCGCCGTACTCGCGCAGGCCCGTCCTGGCGACGGTGCCGCCCAGGGCCAGCGCCATCGCCTGGTGGCCGTAGCAGATGCCGAGCACCGGCACGCCCGCCTCGAACAGCGACGGGTCGACCCGCGGGGCGCCGTCCGCGTACACCGACGACGGTCCGCCGGAGAGGATCACCGCGAGCGGGTTCTTCTCGAGGATCCGCTCGACCGGCATCGAGTGGGGCACGATCTCGGAGTAGACGTTCGCCTCGCGCACCCGCCGCGCGATGAGCTGCGCGTACTGGGCGCCGTAGTCGACGACGAGCACCGGGCGGTGCCCCGTGCCCGGCCCGGTCTGCCCCGGGCCGCTCGCCGGGGCGCCGTCCGCGACGATCTCGGACGCCGGGTCCTGCGGGTGGCTCGGCCGGGTCGGGACGTCGTCGGGGCTGCTGCCGGGGACGGTCACCGCGCCAGGGTAGTGCCGTCGGCCGGCTGCCCCTCGAGGGCCGCGATGCGCTCCCGCGCCTCGCCGGTGACCCGCCGCTCGACGACGAACGACAGCACGGGGACGACGCCGGCGAGCACCAGCGTCACCAGCCGGCCCGCGCCCCACCGCAGCGTGGACCACATGTCCACGACCGTCAGCAGGTAGACCACGTAGATCCAGCCGTGCGTGATGGCGATCCAGTCGCCCAGCACCGGCTCGTCGTCGTTGAGGCCGTACTTGAGCACCATCTCGAGGGTCAGCAGCAGCAGGAAGCCGCCGGTCACCCACGCCATGACGCGGTAGCGGGTGAGGGATGCGGCGAGCTTGCTCGGTGCGGAGCGGGCGGTCCGTGCGGTCACGGCACCGATTCTGCCGGGCGCTCCTCGAGCTCTCGACGGTGGGCGTCCCACACGAGCCGCCACCAGAAGAACACCGCGAAGGCGGCGAACAGCCACCACTGCAGCGCGTAGGAGAAGTTCTGCAGCGCTAAGCCGTCACCCAGCCGGGACGCCGGCACGGGCTGCAGCGGCGGCTGCGGCTCGGTCACCGCGAGGTAGGCCGTGTACACCGGCGGCTCCCACACGTTGACGAGGTCCACCGGCGAGACGGCCGGCACGCTCTCGACGTCCGGCGTCTGCCCGCCGACCGGGGGCTCACCCTGCTCGAGCCGACCCTCGACCCGCACCCGGCCGCCGGCCACCGCCGGCACCGGCTCGTCGTCCGCGAGCCAGCCGAGCACGACCGGCAGCGTGCCGCCCGTGCCCTCGACGACGAGCGGCGCCAGCAGCCAGCGCCCGGGCTCGCCGTCCAGCTCGCGGTCGGGGACGACGAGCAGCCGGTCGGCGTCCAGGGTGCCGGTGGCCTCGACGAGCCGCCGCACGTCCTGACCTTCGACTGGCTCGGCGGGGGCGAGGACCTCGTCGAGCGGGGCCAGAGCCTGCCCCTCGGCCTGCGCCCGCGCCTCCTCGGACGCCTCGTCGCGCGACCGCGCCAGCTGCCAGTCGCCGAGCGCTGCGAACAGCGTCGCGGCCGCGAGCGCGACGACGAGCAGCGCGAGGAACCTCGGTCGCGTCGCCGTCCGGAGCACGCCCCCACGCTAACCCGCCCTCCCGCCCCGACCTCTGGAGGGTTTGGGGGGTCTCGACTGGCCGTGAGAGCCCCACAAACCTCCAGAGATCGCGGCAGTCACCACGCTCGAGCGCGCGACGGACGCCAGAAGTCGGCGTCGTCGAGCAGAACGGGCGCGCGGCGCCCCGTGAGGCGCTGCGCCTCGTCCAGGATGATCCGGCGCTCGTCACGGACGGAGATCCGGTCGTAGCGCAGCAGCGTGAAGGAGCCGAGGCTCACGAGGCGGTTCTGCCGGCGCCGGTCCTGGTGCGGCTGGTCCTCCTCGTCGTGGTAGCCGCCGTCGTACTCCGAGCCCACCGGCCTGCCGGGATGGGTGAGGTCAGGGACGCCGAGCACGACACCGCGGCTGTCGACGACCGGGACGTTCACCCACGGCTCGGGCAACCCCGCCAGCACGTACACCAGCCGCAACCGGGACTCGCCGGGCGAGCGCACTCCCTCGCGGGCCAGGTCGACGGCCACCCGGGTCTCGCGGACGCCAGGCCAGCGGCGCCGGTCGGCGACGTACGCCGCGAGCAGGACCCGCGGCACCCCGAGCCGCCACATGAAGGCATCTGCGACGACGACCGCCTCGACGAGCCGACGTTCACGCATCAGGTCGAAGCTGGTGCGAAGGGGAGACGTCAGCAGGAGGCCGTCCCGGTCCTCGATGTCGTGGTCCAAGGCGCTGTGACCCGTGCACCCACCGGACCAGTCCGGCGTCCCGCGCAGCGTGAGCCGGCGTCGACCGAGGCCCGCGATGGCTCCGCCGGACGACAGGACCGGGCGGGTGACGTCCAGAGGCACGACACGATCCGGGGCCGGCTCCCACGCGCCGTGAAGCCACGCCGCCAGCAGTCCGGCGGCCGCGGTACCCGGCGTCAGCACCAACCTGGCCGCCTCGAACCGCACGGCCGTCGTCGGCTCGACCGACTCGTGCACGTAGACCCCACGCACCAGACGCCGCCACACCGACGACCGGAGCTGGTCCCTGGTCAGCAGTCCACGGGCCAGGACGTCACGTGCCCGGAACGGGCCTGTCGTCAGGACGTCCGGTACAAGGGCGGTGGTCGGCATGCACTTCAGGAAGCCGCCCCCGGCACCGCTGTGCCAGGGGCACGCTCCGCGGGTGTGGACGACGAGCGCCATCGGGAGGCTGTGGACGGCGTGTACCCGATCTCTGGAGGCTTGTGGGGCTCTCGACCGGGATCGAGAGCCCTCAAACCCTCCAGAGGTCGGGGGCGGAGGGTCGAAAACGGTTCGCGGCGCGGCGAAGCGGCGGCCTACCGTGGCTCGTCGTGCGCTCTGTGCCCGGCATCGACCCCGGACGGCCGGACACCCGGTCGGCCTGGGCCTACATGCGGTGGCTCGGGCGCCGGCAGGCCGGCACCATCGCGGGCGGCGTCGTCTTCGGCATCGTCTGGATGCTGGCCCAGGCGCTGGTGCCGTGGGCGCTCGGCCGGGCCGTCGACGCGGGCATCGCCTCGGGCGACGCCGGCGCCCTCGTCACGTGGGCCGCCGTGCTGCTCACCCTCGCGGTCGCCCAGGCCGCGTCCGGCGTCGTGAGGCACCGGCTGGCGGTGTCGAACTGGATCCAGGCGGCGCTGACCACCTCCCAGGTCGTCGGCCACCACGTCACGTACGTGGGGGCCGCGATGCCGGTGCGGCTGCCGACCGGCGAGGTCGTCTCGACGGTGGCCAGCGACGCGGTGCGACTCGGCGACGCGTACGACATCACCGCGCGCTTCGTCGGTGCGGTGGTCGCGTACGGCGCCGTCGCGGTGCTGCTGCTGCGCTCCTCGGTTCCGCTCGGCGTGGTCGTGCTCGTCGGGGTGCCCGTCACGGCGGCGCTGCTGGCGTTCGTCGTACGGCCCCTGCAGCGTCGTCAGCACGCGCAGCGTGACGTCGCGGGTCGGCTCACCGCGCTCGGCGCCGACACGGTGGCCGGGCTCCGGGTGCTGCGCGGTGTGGGCGGCGAGGGTGTCTTCCTCGCCCACTACACCGAGCGGTCGCAGGAGGTGCGGCGCGCCGGGGTCGCGGTGGCTCGCGTGCAGTCGTGGCTCGACGCCCTGCAGGTACTGCTGCCCGGTGTGTTCGTCGCGCTCGTCACGTGGCTCGGCGCCCGGTTCACGCTCGAGGGCTCGATCACCCCCGGCGAGCTCGTGTCGTTCTACGGCTACGCCGCATTCCTCGTCGTGCCGCTGCGCACCGCCACCGAGATGCTGCAGAAGACGATCCGCGCCCACGTCGCCGCGACGCGCGTCCTCGGCGTGCTGTCGGTGCAGCCCGCCGTGCGCGACCCCGCCGACCCGGCGCACGAGGCGGGCCCCGACGCGGTCCTCACCGATCCGGCGTCCGGCCTCACGGTGCGCCGCGGGATGCTCACCGCTCTCGTCAGCGCCGACCCGTCCGCCGCCGCGGCCGTCGCCGACCGGCTCGGCCGGCTCACGGACGACGACGGGAACCCGCCCGCGCGGCTGGACGACGTCCCGCTCACCGCGCTGCCGGCTGCGGCCGTGCGCCGGCGCGTCGTGGTGGCGGACGCCGACCCGCGGCTGTTCACCGGGTCGCTGCGCACCGAGCTCGACCCGTGGGGCCGGCACACGGACGGCGAGGTGCTCGCGGCGGTGGCGGCCGCCGCGGCCACCGACGTGCTCGACGCGCTGCCCAAGGGCCTGGACGACGAGGTCACCGAGCGCGGCCGCTCGTTCTCCGGCGGCCAGCGCCAGCGGCTCGCGCTCGCCCGGGCGCTGCTGAGCGGCGCGGAGACCCTCGTGCTCGTCGAGCCGACGAGCGCCGTCGACGCCCACACCGAGGCGGACGTCGCCGGGCGGCTCCGCGAGTACCGGCGGGGCCGCTCGACGGTGGTCGTCACCGCCAGCCCGCTGCTGCTCGACCGCGCCGACGTGGTGGCCCTGCTCGCGGGCGAACGGGTGGTCGCGACCGGGAGCCACCGTGACCTGCTGCGCCGGGACGACGATGTCGGCGCCGCGTACCGCGAGGTCGTGCTGAGAGGGGACGACGCATGAGCACCCAGCTGCCCGTCGCGGGCCAGGAGGCCGTGCGGGCCGAGGCGCGCCGGCTCGGTCGCCGTCACCGCGGGGGGCTCCTCTCGGTGGTCGTGCTGCACGCCGTCGCCGCGGTCGCCGGGCTCGCCGGGCCCTGGGTGCTCGGGGTGCTCGTGGACGACGTCGTCGCGGGCACGACGGTCGGGCGGGTCGACCGGATCGCCTTGGCGCTCATCGGGTTCGTGCTGCTGGAGGCCGTGCTGACGCGCCTCGCCAGCCGGTCGGCCCTCACCCTCGGCGAACGCGTCTTCGCCGAGCTGCGCGAGGACTTCATGCGCCGCGTGGCGTCGCTGCCGCTGTCGACGGTCGAGCGCGCGGGCACCGGCGACCTCGTGTCGCGGACGACGAACGACGTCGAGTCGATGCAGTGGACGGTGCGCTTCGCCGTCCCTCGCGTGCTCGTCGCCGCCACGACGGTCACCCTGACCGCCGTCGCCGCCGTGCTGGCCGGTGGCTGGGTGGCGCTCGCGCTGCTGGCCGGCGTCCCGCTGCTCGTGGTGTCGACCCGCTGGTACCTGCGCCTCGCACCCGCCGGCTACCTGCGTGAGCGGGCGTCCTACGCCACCCTCAACGGGGCCGTCACCGAGACGGTGGACGGCGCCCGCACGGTCGACGCGCTCGGGCTCGGCACCGTCCGGCGCCGGCGCATCGACGACGCCGTCCGCGGCTGCTTCGTCGCCGAGCGGTACACCCTCGCGCTGCGCACGCGCTGGTACCCGCAGATCGAGACCGGCTACCTGCTGCCCACCGTGGCCGCCGTGCTGTGGGGAGGCGCCCTGGTCACCACGGGCTCCGCGACGCTCGGCCAGGTGACGACGGTGGCGCTGTTCGCCGTCCGGCTGGTCGACCCGATGTCGGAGCTCATCGAGTGGCTCGACGAGATCCAGGTCGGTGCGGCGTCGCTGGCGCGGATGATCGGCATCGCCGAGGTGCCGCCCGACCGGGTCGCCACGGACGCCGAGCCGGACGGCGTGGACGTCGAGGCGCGCGCGGTCCGCTACGCCTACCGCTCCGGGCACGACGTGCTGCACGGCATCGACCTGCGCCTGCGCCCCGGCGAGCGCGTCGCGGTCGTGGGGCCCTCGGGGGCCGGCAAGTCGACGCTGGGCCGGCTCCTCGCCGGCATCCACCCGCCGACCGCCGGCGAGGTGACCGTCGGGGGCGTCCCGGTCGTCGACCTGCCCGTGCACCGGCTGCACCGCGAGGTCGCGCTCGTGACGCAGGAACACCACGTCTTCGTCGGGACCCTTGCCGACAACCTGCGGCTGGCCGACCCGGCGGCGGACGACGAACGGCTGCTGCGAGCGCTCGGCGCGGTCGACGCCCGCGAGTGGGCGGAGTCCCTGGCGCAGGGCCTGCAGACCCAGGTCGGCTCGGGCGCGCTGGCGCTCCCGCCGTCACGGGCCCAGCAGCTGGCGCTGGCGCGGCTCGTGCTCGCCGACCCGCACACGCTCGTCCTCGACGAGGCCACCTCGCTCATCGACCCCCGGGCGGCGCGACACCTCGAGCGCTCCTTGTCGGCGGTGCTGGAGGGCCGCACGGTCGTCGCGATCGCGCACCGGCTGCACACCGCCCACGACGCCGACCGTGTCGCGGTGGTCGAGGCGGGCCGTGTCAGCGAGCTGGGAACGCACGACGAGCTGGTCGCGGCCGGGGGCTCCTACGCCGCGCTCTGGGCCGCGTGGCGCGACGAGCCGTCACCGCTCGTCTCGTGACCGCCCCGCGCCCACCGTTCGGGACAGCAGCGCGGTGATCTGATCGGCGGGTGCCGGACGTCCCAGGTGGTACCCCTGCGCGTACGGGCACCCGAGCCGCCGGAGCACCTCGAGCTGCGAGTCGCTCTCGACGCCCTCGACGAGAGTGACGGCGCCGATCGACTCGACGAGCCGCAGGATCCCGCTCAACATCCTGGCGCACTTGGCGTTCGCGACCAGCTCGTGCGCGACTCGACTGGGGTGGTCCCACCGACACAGGGCCTCCAGGCCGACGACACGCCCACTGCGCAGCTCCACCACCGGCTGGTAGTGCACGACGATGCGGCGCACGACCAGAGCGTCCCGGAGCGCGGACGCCGTCCGGTGGTCGGCGAGGCGCTCGAGGAGCGAGGTGCGGGCGCGGCTGGTCAGCCAGGTGACGAGGTTCGCCACGCCGATGAAGGCGACCGAGCCAGTTCACCAGCGGCTGCGGCGTCCCCGCGGCGACGTCGGCCGGCAGAAGCGGGCCGGCGAGCAGGCCGGCGATGACGGCCGTCAGGGTCGCCCCCGGCCAGTTCCCGCGGACTGCTGCGACCACGATCGGCACGGAGAAAGGTGAGGCAGGACGGTCTTCGTCCCGCCACGTGCGTACGTGAGCTCCGGGTCGAGAGCTCGATGGCACGGCTCGTCGAGTGACCGGCTCGCCACTCGGCCCGAAGGTTCCTCCCGCCTCCTCCTCACGCGCGCTGGCCGAGTATCGGTCGTTCGGCTCGCATCCTCGATCAATCGGACTCCTGCCCGTCGGTGACGGGCTCGGAAGGGGGTTGGCCCGTCACGCCCAGGCGTGCAGCACCGCCTCGACCGACCGGTCGACGTCGGCCTCCGTCGTGGACCAGTTGGACACCGCAATCCGCATGTACCGGCGACCGCGCCACGTCGTGGCGCCCATCCAGCAGGTGCCGTCGCGCTGCACCGCCTCCACGACGCGGTCGGTGGTCGCGTCGTCCCCGAAGGCCACCAGCACCTGGTTCAGCACGACCTCGTTGGCGACGGTCGCGCCGCCGGCCGCCAGGCCGTCCGCGAACCGCCGGGCGAGCGCGCAGCAGCGGTCGACGAGGTCGCTGACGCCGCTGCGTCCCAGCTCGACCAGCGCTGCCCAGGTGGAGAAGCCCCTCGCGCGTCGCGAGGACTCGAGCGTCAGGTCGCCGAGCACCGCCGGTCCTGCGCCCGACCCGGTGAGGTAGGCAGCCGTGTACGACACGGCCGCCGCGTGCACGTCGGGACGCGCGCACATCGCGAAGCCGCTGTCGTACGGCACGTTGAGCCACTTGTGCCCGTCGCACGCCCACGAGTCGGCGAGCTCGACCCCGTCCACGAGGTGACGCGTGGCCGGGCTCGCGGCAGCCCACAGGCCGAACGCACCGTCCACGTGCACCCAGGCGTCGTGCCGCCGCGCGACCTCGCAGGCCAGGCGCAGGTCGTCGCACGCGCCGGTGTTGACGTTGCCGGCCTGCACGCACACGACCGTGGGGCCGGGCGGACCCCCGTCGAGGACGCGCTCGAGGTCGTGGACGTCGATGGCCCCGTCGGCCCGGGCGGCGACCGGCTCGACGGCGTCGGTGCCCAGGCCGAGCAGGCGCAGCGCGCGGTCGACGGTGGCGTGCCGCTCGACGCTCGCGACGACGCGGACCCGCGGCGCGCCGCGCAGGCCGGCCCGCTCGACGTCCCAGCCGGCCTGCGCCAGCACGTGGTGCCGGGCGGCCGCCAGCGCCACCGTGTTCGCCTGCTGCCCCCCGGTGACGAACCCCACCGACGCCGTCGCGGGGACGCCCAGCAGCTCCTTGAGCCACCGACCCGCCGCCGCCTCGGCCGCCGCCGCGGCGGGTGACAGCACGGCGTTGAAGGCGCACTGGTCCCAGCCGGTGGTCAGCACGTCGGCTGCGGTGGCGGCGGGCAGGGAGCCACCGATGACGAAGCCGAAGAAGCGCGGTCCAGCCGTCGCCACCAGGCCGGGCCCGGCCGCCGCGACCAGCCGGTCCACGACGTCCGCCGGCGGGGTCGGCCCCTCCGGCAGCGGCCCACCGAACGCCCCGGCCAGGTCGTCGGCGGTGACCGGCGGGGCGACCGGGCGCTGCGCGACCCCGGCGCGGAAGCGGACCACCTCGGCCAGCGCCCGGTGCAGCTCGGCGGGTCGATCGTGCATGGCCGCGACGGTACGCGGCAGCGGGGGTCCCGTCAGCCTTCTCGCGTCGGCTCGGTCGGGTGGGCGACGAGGAGCATCCGCGCGGCGGCGAGGCCTACCCGACCAGCTCGCCGTCCCGGGCGACGACGCGCCCCTGGCGGACGACGAGGGTGCGCGGCGCACGGTCCATGACCGCCGCGGTGACGGTGTCGCCGGGGACGACGACGAGGTCCGCCGGCGCCCCGACGTCCAGGCCACGGCCCGGCAGCGGCTGCCCCAGCACGGCGGCGCCACCGAGGGAGGCGGTCTCGACGCAGGCCTCGACGAGCTCGTCGCGGCGGAAGCCGGAGCGGAACGCCAGCTGCCAGGCGCGCCCGAGGACGTCGCCGTCCCCGTACGGGGACCAGTAGTCGCGGATGCCGTCCTGCCCCAGACCGACCCGCACCCCGGCGGCGCGCAGCCGCTCCAGCGGGAGGGGCTCACGCACCCCGGGGGCCACGGTCGTCACGGCGACGTCGTGGGCGGCGAGCAGGTCCACCAGTGCGGCCTGCCGGTCGGGCTCGACGGTGGAGAGGGCGAAGGCGTGGCTGATCGTGGCCCGACCCTGCATCGACAGCGCCGCGACCCGCTCGCAGACGAGCTCGACGGTGAAGGCGCCGAGCTCACCCGGCTCGTGCAGGTGGATGTCGACACCACGACCGTGACGCTCGGCGACGCCGAAGACGACGTCGAGGTGGCGCACCGGGTCACGGTCGAAGGCGCACGGGTCCAGGC
>JBKHXE010000119.1:0-10089 GCA_046566185.1 Actinomycetes bacterium
CGGCAAGCGCGCCGCCGGACAGGGCGTCGGGGTAGGTCTCGCCTGACGCGAGGTACACGGTGCCGGCCTGGCTCCAGAACTGCCTGCTGATCGCCGTGCCGGTGACGTACCGGTTGCTGCCCGCGAGCCGGGTGACGGTCGGTGCGTGCTGCTGAGCCTGGGCGAGCACCTCGTCGGAGACGGCACCCGGACCGCCCAGCACGTAGACGACGCGCGGCTGCAGGCGGTCGAGCTCCGCGGCGGTCTCGGCCGGGAGGGCGCCCGGACGCGTGAGCAGGACCGGGGAGCCGTTGCGGGCGGCAGCCGGCCCGCCGGAGAGAGCGTCGGGGTACGTCGTCCCCGAGGCGAGGAACACGCTGTCGACCGGTCCCGGGAACGATTCCTGTGCGATCGCGGCCGCGGTGGTGTACCTGCTCTCCCCGGAGTAACGCAGGACCGGCTCCGGCTCAGGCTCCGGCTCGGGACTGGGGGTGGGCTCGGGCTCGGTGGTCGGGGTGGGCTCGGTGGTCGGCTCGGGGTCGGACGGCGCCGGACCCGCGGCGTCGAGGACGGCCTGCACCTCGGCGCGCATCCCGCCGTTGAGCCAGGCGTACCCGTTCTTGCCCGGGCACGCGGTCGACTTGAAGTCCCGGTGCCCGGAGATCCGCTGGTAGGGCACGTCGTCGATCAGCATGCTGTCCTCGGCCTGCCGACCGAACAGCCACAGCCGCCAGGCCGAGAGCCGGACCACGGCGTCCTTCAGGGCGGCGGGCACCGTGGCGGTCTCGAAGTTGCCCATCATCGAGATCCCGGTCGTCCACTTGTTCACCAACGCGTCGCCGGCGTGGGCGCCGCGGACCTGGTTGGTGATGCCGCCACGACGTCCCTCGTACACCGTGCCGTACTTGTCGACGAGGAAGTTGTAGCCGATGTCGCACCAGCCCTGGGAGACCGTGTGGTAGCGGTGGATGCCGCGCACGATCCCGGGCGCCTGCTCGGGGGTGTAGTCGTTGCCGCCGGCCGTGTGGTGCAGCACGATCCCGCGCATCGTGTCCGCGGTCCGGGGCGAGGAGCACTCGACCTCGGTGGAGGAGTCGACGCCCCACTCGTCCCGCATCACGATGTCAGGCTGCTCCACGACACCGGAGCCCTCGGTCATCGCACCTAGCGCCAGCGTGGGCGCGGGGCGCCCCACCTGGCCGGCCGGAAGCTGATCGCCCTCCGCGTCCTCGGCCAGGCCCGTGCCGCCGTCGATGAGCGCGACCTCGACGTCCTCCGGCGCGGTACCTGCGTCGGACAGCATCCGGACCGCGACGCCGTCGGCGTCACCGACCCACGCGGGGAGGGTGCCGGCGCGCGCGCCGGGTTCGTGGCGTACGTCGACCGTCTCGACCGGGAGCTCCGACCACCCGCTCCACCCGTCGGCGTCGTGGGTGCGGACCTCGACGTGCAGGCCGCGGGAGTCGTGGCCGGCCGGCCAGGTCACGCCGACGAGGCCGAAGTCGTCGGTGCGCGTGGTGGCCCGGCGTGCGACCACCTCGGCTGCGTCCTCCGAGGGGACGCGATCCGCTCGACCGGCGTCCCGGTGCGCGTGCTGCACCGCGGTCCGGGCCGCGCTGCGCGGGACACGCAACGTCGCCATGTCCACCTCGGGACCCCGCTCGGGCCCGCGTCCCGCTCCCGGCCGTTCGGTCGCCGCGAGCCTCGGGGTCCCCTCGTCCGATCGGTCGACCTGCTGGGCGCCCAGGGCCGCACCCCCCGTCGCGGCGGTCGTCGCGACCAGCGACAGCACGGCGGCGCGGGCGGCCCAGGTGGGCGCGGAACGGGGTCGGGACATCAACATGCTCGTCTCAGGTCGGGTGCGTGACGTGTGTGGCCTGAGTGACCAGTGTCCGCATTCGGAGGGCCGCCTGTCCACCGAAGTCCGGATCGTTACCCGGTAGGGTCGCCGACCATGAAGCGGACGCTGCTGCTGGTCACCGGCGCCGGACGGAGTGGCACCAGCACCGCGGCCGGCGCTCTCGCGATGCTCGGGCTGCACGTCCCGGGGCCGTTCCTCAACGCGAACGCGACCAACCCGAAGGGCTTCTACGAGTCGAAGTGGTCGGTGGAGTTCCACAACCGGCTGCTCAAGCGCGCCGCCGTGAGCATCGCCGACGGGCGCCCCGACGCCCAGGACCGGCTGCTGGCCGCCGTCCGGGACGCCGAGCGGGCCGAGCTGCGCGACACCCTCCAGCAGGTCACCGAGAGCAGCCGCATCTCGGCGCTCAAGGACCCGCGGACCACCTGGACCCTCCCGCTGTGGCGCGACGCCGCCGACGACCTCGGGGTCCGGCTCGCGTCGCTGACCATGCTGCGCCACCCCGCTGAGGTGCTCGGCAGCCGGGCGACCCACTACAAGTCCGGTCTCGAGGAGCTCGGGGAGGAGGGGTACGCCGCCCGCAACCTCGCCGGCTGGGTCAACGCGATGCTGATGGCCGAGCGCGGCACCCGGGGTCTCACCCGGAGCTTCGTGCGGTACGACGACCTGCTCACCGACTGGCGGAGCGCGCTGACCGGCCCGCTGACCGCCCTCGGGGCCCCGGCTCCTCCGACGCAGGCCCACCCGGTCGACGAGTTCATCGACCCGGACCTGAGCCGGCACCGGCTCACCTGGGCGGACCTCTCGGTCCCCGACGACCTTCGGGCGGTCGCCGACGACGTCTGGTCGGCGCTCAGCACCCTCGCCGACGCGTCGGACGACGAGGAGGCGCAGGCATCCCTCGACGACGCCCGGACGCGCTACGACGCGATCTACGACGCGGCCCGGCAGCTGGTCCACGACGCGATCACGGCCGAGGCGACCCTGGCCCGTCGAGCCGGCGCCCGCGCCGCACGGAAACAGGCCCGCAACCGCCCGGCCGACGGGTCACCAACTGGCTCACGCCTGCGCTCGCTGGCCAGGCGACTCCTCCGCCGCTGAGAGGTTCCCGGGTCATCGCATAAATGGATAGTAGTATCCATTTATGCGATCCATCGCTCCTCGATTCGTGCCGCTGTTCAGGTCGGACAGCCAGCTCAGGCTGCTCGCCGAGGTCTTCCTCTCGGGTGCAGAGGAGCTGAGCATCTCCGACCTGGTCGAACGGACCGGTGTCTCGTGGGGGTCTACACATCGAGAGGTCGCCCGACTGGTCGAGGCAGGAGTCCTTCAAGAGCGACGAGTGGGGAACTCCCGGCTGTTGAGGCCGAATCCGACCAACCCTCTGACCAAGCCGGTGCGCGATCTCGTCATCGTCGCGGCCGGCCCGGTGCCTCTGTTGGCACGGGAGCTCGCTGGGACGACTGGGATCGTCATGGCATTTCTCTTCGGCTCCTACGCCGCCCGCATGTCCGGGATCGCAGGCGACCCACCGAACGACATCGACCTGATGGTCGTCGGCTCGCCCGACGAGGACGCTGTGTACGCCGCGTGCCGCAGCGTCGGCGATCTTGTCGGCAGGCCAGTGAATCCTGTGATCATGACGACCGCCGAGTGGGAGACCGACTCCGCCTTCCTCGACCAGGTGAGGAGCAACCCGGTGGTCCCCGTCCTGGGAGACGCTCCATGACGGTGGCCGCGTTGACCGCCCGGCAGCGAGCTGCCGTGCAAGCCCTGGTCACCGCCCGAAAGCTCGAGGCGATGCCGGTCGACGAGCTGCGAGCCGCGGCGTTCCTCGCCCAGGCGGCCGAGGCGCTGGCCGACGTTCCGAACGTCACCCGGGACCAGAACCGGTACAACCTTGCCTACGACGCCGCGCACGACGTCGGCGAAGCCATGCTTGCCGCCTACGGTTACCGAACCCGCCCGGGTGCCGGGCAGCACGACGCCCTCGGCCGGTTCTTGACAGCGGTGCTCGACAGTCCGCCGGAGGATCAGGCTGCCCGTCACTTCGACCAGATGCGACGCGAGCGTAACCGTCAGCGATACCAGGCGCGCCCGGTCACGTCGGCTGCCGCTCGTGCCGCGGTCAGGGCGGCGACGACCTTGCACGCCGCGGCCCGCGTTCGAATCGCTGGCTGAGGACCGTCGGCGGGCCGAGCCCCGCAGAGTCTCAGCCGCCGATGACGACCCGGCGGATCCCCTCGACGTCCCACGCCGCCTTGTCGGTGACACGCCGGCCGTCGACCAGCACCCGCACCCCGGGGAGGTCGGCCGGAGTCAGTGCGGCGTACTGCGCGTGGTCGGCCTGGACGACTGCCGCGGTCACGGCCTCGTCGCGGTGGGCGGGCAGGCCGAGCTCCTCGAGCTCGTCGGCGGTGTACATCGGGTCGGACACGAACGGCTCGGCGCCGCGGCGGCGCAGCTCCTCCACGGTCGGGAAGACCCCGGAGAACGCGGCCTCCTTCACGCCTCCGCGGTAGGACGCCCCCAGCACCAGGACGCGCGCACCGGCCAGGTCGCCGTACGCCGCCGCCAGCAGGTCCACTGCGTACGTCGGCATGGCGGAGTTCGCCTCCCGCGCCGCGCGTACGACGGTCGCCTCAGGGTCGTTCCAGAGGTAGATCCGCGGATAGATCGGGATGCAGTGACCGCCGACCGCGATCCCGGGCCGGTGGATGTGGCTGTACGGCTGGGAGTTGCACGCCTCGATCACCTTGGTGATGTCGACGTCGATCGAGTCGGCGTAGCGGGCGAACTGGTTGGCCAGCCCGATGTTCACGTCCCGGTAGGTGGTCTCCGCGAGCTTGGCGAGCTCGGCCGCCTCCGCCGACCCGAGGTCCCACACCCCGTTGGGGCGGGGCAGGTCGGGCCGGTCGTCGAAGTCGAGGACCGCCTCGTAGAACGCGATCCCGGCCTTGGTGGAAGCGTCATCGATGCCGCCGACGAGCTTGGGGTACTTGCGCAGGTCCGCGAAGACCCGGCCGGTGAGCACCCGCTCGGGGCTGAACACGAGGTGGAAGTCGCGGCCGGCCTCGAGACCCGAGCCTTTCGCGAGCATCGGCGCCCACCGGCTCCGGGTGGTGCCGACGGGGAGCGTGGTCTCGTAGCTCACCAGCGTCCCGGGCCTGAGGCCCTCGGCCACCGCTCGTGTCGCGGCGTCCATCGAGGCGAAGTCGGGGATGCCGTCGGCGTCGACGAACAGCGGCACGACCAGGACGACCGCTTCGCACTCCGCGACCGCGGCCGCGGTGTCGGTGGTGCCGCGCAGCCGACCGTCCGCGACGGCAGCGGCGAGCTTCTCCCCGAGCTGGTGCTCACCCGGGAACGGCTCGACACCGTCGTTGACCAGGGCGACGACCCGCTCGTCGATGTCGGCCCCGACCACGGTGTGGCCCTTGTCGGCGAACTGGACCGCCAGCGGCAGACCGATCTTGCCCAGCGCCACGACACAGATCCGCATGCCGCCCAGAATCTCACGGGCCGGAGCCGGGCCCTCGCCGGGACCTCAGGTGCTCGGCCGTCGCGCGATCGGCTCCCCGTAGTCTGAGCCGCATGACTGCCGTCCGTGACGCCGACCTCCTGCTCCCGGAGGGCACCCGGCTGCTGCACATCGGTCCGCAGAAGACCGGGACGACCGCGATCCAGTTCGCCCTGAACCGCTCGCGCGAGCAGCTGCGCGAGCACGGCGTGGTCGTCCCCGGCAAGGGGCCTCGTCCGCTCAAGGCGGTGTGGTCGCTGCTCGGCACCCCCGACGGCCGGCCGCAGCCGCCGATCAAGCACTGGGACAACCTGGTCCGCCAGGTCGAGGAGGCGGGCGACCTCCGGGTCTGCATCAGCACCGAGGACTGGGCCCGCGTCGACCTGGACGGGGCGAAGCAGACCGTCGCAGGCCTCGGTGGGGAGCGGGCGCACGTGGTGGCGACCGCCCGCCGGCTGGACAAGCTCCTGCCGTCGCAGTGGCAGCAGCGCGTCAAGATGCGGCGCATCACGTTGACCTACGACGAGTGGCTCGAGCGCGTCCTCGGGGACGACACCAGCGACCCGCACTGGCGCAACCTGTGGGTGCCGCACGACATCGGGTCCCTGGTCGACCGCTGGACCGAGGCCGCCGGTGGCCGCGACCGCTTCACGCTGATCGTCGCCGACGAGGCCGACCACGGCCTGCTCCCGCGCGTGTTCGAGCAGCTGCTCGGCCTCCCCGAGTCCATCCTGGCGCTGAGCGAGACCGACAAGAAGAACAGCTCGGTGAGCCTCGGCCGTGCGGACATGATTCGCCGCATCAACCTGCTCGCCGAGACCAAGGGCTGGCCCGACGCGTACACGACGGGCCCCGTGCGGCTCGGGCTGACCCAGCTGGTCAAGGACGCAGCCGCGTGGCCGGAGGAGATCAAGAGCCCGCCGCTGCCGGGCTGGGCGGCCGAGCGGTTGCGCGAGCTCAGCGACCGGCGGGCCGAGCTCGTGGCCGGCCTCGACATCCGCGTGGTGGGCGACCCCGACAACCTGCGGGTGCCCGAGGGCACGTCCCTGGAGGGCACCCCGGTCGGCACCATCATGGTGTCCGCCGAGCTGGCCGCCGACGCCGTCGAGCTGGCCATCGACGGAGCACTGGAGGAGCAGCGCGCGCTGCTCGACGAGCGTGACCGCCAGATCGCCCGGCTGCGCAACCGGGTGGAGCGTCTGCGCAAGCGGGCGAACCGCGCGGACCGGAGCGCCCCGGGTCTGGAGGGTGTCTCCGGCCGGGAGCTGGTGCGGGAGCTCGGCCGGCGGGCCGGTCGGCGCGCCGGGCTGCGCTCTCGCCGCTGAGGGACGCGGGCCGCAGCCTCAGACCCGGAGGGCCTGCTCCGCGCGCACCGACGTCTCCGCGACGTCGGTGACCGCGATGCCACGGTCGCGGAACCAGGCCTCGACCTCGTCGCGGAGCGGGTTGCCGTCCCGGGTGTAGGGCGACGTCACCGAGAAGGTGCGCACCCGGTCCGTCCAGTGCCCGAGCCCGTCGAGCACGGCCAGCTCGTGCCCGTTGACCTGCACGTTGAGGAAGTCGACGGTGCGCCCGTCGAGGGTCTCGTCGAAGACGTTGGCGAGGGTGTTCATGGGGACCTCACACTCCTCGCCGAAGGACTGGAGCTGGTCGAGGCCGTCGGCGATGGTGGCCTGCTGCTTGCGGAGGCGTCGGGTCATGACGCTCCCGGTGCGGTCCGACAGCGCACAGTGGACGGTCGCGACCCGCTCGGACAGGCCGTTCTCGGTCACGTTGCGCGTCAGCAGCTCGTAGTTGTCCGGCATCATCTCGATGGCGACGACCTTGCCGTCGGCACCCACCTTGTCGGCGTAGGCCAGCGGCTTGAGCCCTGTGTAGCACCCGGCGTCCACCGCCACCCGGGTTCCTTCGGGCAGCGCGTCCGCACCGTGCAGGTAGCGCCGGATCACGTGGCTGGCCACGACGAGGGTCTCGGGGCCGAGCTTGGCGGGCACCCGGTCGCGCAGCAGCACGTACATCAGCGCGTCGCGCGCGGTCGCCGGGTGCTCGTAGAAGAGCCGTCCCGCCTCGGTCCGGATCCACGGGATGCCGTGGTCGACCCCGCTCTCGGCGATCTCGAGCTCCGAGAAGTCGACGCCCAGGTATCCGCCCATCGTGCCGGGGACCGACCGCAGCAGGTTGGCGGTGATCTGCTCCGCGGTCTCCTCGAGGGACTCGCCTCGCAGGTCCGCGAGCGCCTGCAGCCGCTCGCGCTTCTTCGGCCCCAGGCTCACCCCGGCGAGGACGCGCTCACCCCGCGCCGACCGGGCACGCGGCTCCGCCGGCTGGGTGGACGACCCACGTTCGCTGGATGCGCGACGACCTCTGAACACGCGCCCATGCTAGGTGACGTGGGCGAGGCTCAGTCCCGGGGCCGGACGGCCACCGTGGCGCCGGAGCCGGCCGACTCGAGCACCGCCTCGGCCACCTCCACGGTCCGCATGCCCTGGCGCAGCGTGACGATCTCCGTGGTGTCCCCGGAGAGGAACGCGTCGCGGAACTTCTCGTGCTGCACGAGCAGCGGCTCCCGCTTGGTGAGCGCGAACCGCGTGCTGTCGCCCTCCGCCACACCGCGGAAGGCGCGCAACGCCTCCCAGCCCATCTCGTGGGCGCCGTTGGCGTGGAAGGTCAGGTCGGCCATGAGCGTGTCCGCGACGAAGCTGCCGCGCTCGCCGGTGACCACCGTGCAGCGCTCCTTGAACGGGCTGAGCCAGTTCACCAGGTGGTTCGCGAGCGCGCCGTCGGTCAGCTTGCCGCTCACCGACACCATGTCCTCGTGCGGGCGGCCGCTCTTGTGGAACGTCTGCGCCGCCACCGTGGCGTACTGCTGTCCGGTCACCCACGCGGTCAGGTCGATGTCGTGGGTGGCGAGGTCCTTGACGACGCCGACGTCGGCGATGCGGTGCGGGAACGGTCCCTGGCGTCGCGTGACGACCTGGTAGACCTCGCCGAGCTCGCCCGCCTCGAGCCGGCTCCGCAGGCTCTGCAGGGCGGGGTTGAACCGCTCGATGTGGCCGACGCCGGCGACGATCCCGCGGGACTCGAACGCGTCGACGAGGTCCTGGGCGGCGGGGAGGGTGTCGGCGAGCGGCTTCTCGACGAGCGCGCCTGCACCGGCCTCGGCGACCTGGAGGCCGACCTCGTGGTGCAGCCCGGTCGGGCAGGCGACCACGACGTAGTCGAGGCCGCGCTCGAGCAGCGCCGGCACGTCGGCGACCACCTCGGCGCCGTGCGCGAGCCCCTTCGGGTCACCGGCCGGGTCGGCGACGGCGACCAGCTCCACGCCCTCGAGACCGGCGAGCACGCGGGCGTGGTTGCGGCCCATCATCCCGAGCCCGACAAGCCCGGCGCGCAGTGCGCCGGTCCCTGAGCCGGTCCCTGTGCCGGTCACGGGGCGACCCCCAGCTCGTTGACCGCGTCGACGATGCGGGCGAGGTCGTCCTCGTGCAGCGACGGGTGGACCGGCAGCGACAGCACCTCGTCGGCCGCACGCATGGTCTCGGGGAGGTCCCAGTCGCGGTTGCCCTCGCGCGTGCCGGGGAGGTACGGCGTCAGCAGGTGGATCGGCGTCGGGTAGTAGACGCCGGTGCCGATGCCGCGCTCCTTGAGAGCGTCCCGGAGCTCGTCGCGGTTTCCGGCGCGGATCGTGTACTGGTGGAACACGTGCGTCGCCTCCTTCGCGACCGGCGGCGTCACCACGGATTTGATGCCCGCCGAGAGCACGTCGGCGTTGGCCTGCCGACGGGCGTTCCAGGAGTCGAGCTTGCCGAGCTGCACACGGCCGATGGCCGCGGCGACGTCCGTGAGCCGCATGTTGGCGCCGACGATCTCGTTGGCGTACTGCCGCTCCATGCCCTGGTTGCGCAGCAGCCGCATCGTGCGGGCGAACTCCGAGTCGCCGGTGGTGATCATCCCGCCCTCGAGCGAGTGCATGTTCTTGGTCGGGTAGAAGCTGAAGCAGCCGGCCACCCCGAAGGTGCCCACGTGTCGGCCGGCCCAGGTCGCGCCGTGCGCCTGGGCGGCGTCCTCGACCACCGCGAGCCCGTGCTTCTCGGCGATCGCCCCGATCGCGGTCATGTCGGCCGGGTGCCCGTAGAGGTGCACCGGCATGATCGCCACCGTCCGCGGTCCCACGGCCGCCTCGACGGCGCCGGGGTCCAGGCAGAACGAGTCGGGCTCGATGTCGACGAAGACGGGCTCTCCGCCGGCCAGCCGCACGGCGTTGGCGCTGGCCGCGAAGGAGAACGACGGCACCACGACCTCGTCCCCGGGATGCAGGTCCAGCCCCAGCAGCGACAGCTGGAGCGCCGACGTACCGCTGTTCACCGCGACGCAGTGCCGGCCGTCGACCAGGCGGGAGAACTCGTCCTCGAAGGCCGCCACCTCGGGGCCCTGGACGACCATCCCACTGCGCAGCACGCGGACCGCGGCGTCGATCTCCTCCTCACCGATGACCGGCTTCGCCGGCGCGATGAAGCCAGGGTCGCTCACGCAGCACTCCTCGGGGACGGGGGTCGGGCCCCTCGATGCTATCCGCGCCGCCTCCGCGCGAGCCCCGGCGGTCGCCGACAAGTACCCTGAGCGGGTCCACCGTCTGAGCCGAGGAGCGTCCGTGCCCGCTGATTCCGCTACCGAAGTGCGCGGCAAGCTGGTCGTCATCGGGCAGGGGTACGTCGGTCTCCCGCTGTCGATG
>JBKHXE010000120.1:0-8270 GCA_046566185.1 Actinomycetes bacterium
GGGAGCAGGGTGCGCCCGGTCGGCCCGATCTGGATCTCGGTGTCCATCTGCGGGCACACGCCGCAGTCGAAGCACGGCGTCCAGCGGCAGTCCTCGACCTCGACCTCGGCGAGCGCGTCCTGCCAGTCCTCCCACAGCCAGTCCTTGTCGAGGCCGGAGTCGAGGTGGTCCCAGGGCAGCACCTCGTCGACGTCCCGCTCCCGCGTGGTGTACCAGTCGACGT
This sequence comes from Actinomycetes bacterium, assembly GCA_046566185.1. Taxonomy (GTDB): domain Bacteria; phylum Actinomycetota; class Actinomycetes; order Actinomycetales; family SCSIO-59966; genus SCSIO-59966. Next base: position 224 of record JBKHXE010000120.1, read on the forward strand.
CGACCGGCTCGCCGGCGAGTGCCTGCTCCGCACAGGACATCCAGCGGTCGAAGGAGAAGTGCTCGCTCCAGCCGTCGAAGCGGCCGCCGTCCTCCCAGACCGCACGGACGACGCGGCCGACGCGGCGGTCACCGCGCGAGAGCAGTCCCTCCACGATGCCCGGCTTGCCGTCGTGGTACCGGAACCCGATCGCCTTGCCGTAACGCCGGTCGGCGCGGATGGCGTCACGCAGCTTGGCCAGACGGACGTCGGTCGTCTCGTGGTCGAGCTGGGAAGCCCACTGGAACGGCGTGTGCGGCTTCGGGACGAAGCCGCCGATGCTCACCGTGCAGCGGATGTCGCTGCGGCCCGAGACCTCGCGGCCGGTCGCGATGACCCGCTTGGCCAGCTCGGCGATCTGCAGCACGTCCTCGTCGGTCTCCGTCGGCAGGCCGCACATGAAGTAGAGCTTCACCTGCCGCCAGCCGTTGGCGTACGCGGTGGCGACGGTGCGGATGAGGTCGTCCTCGGTGACCATCTTGTTGATGACCCTACGGATTCGCTCGCTGCCGCCCTCGGGCGCGAACGTCAGACCGGACCGGCGGCCGTTGCGCGACAGCTCGTTCGCCAGGTCGATGTTGAACGCGTCCACCCGGGTGCTGGGCAGCGACAGCCCGACCTTGGAGTCCTCGTACCGGTCGGCCAGCTGCTTGGTGACCTCGGCGATCTCGGAGTGGTCCGCACTGGAGAGCGACAGCAGCCCGACCTCCTCGAAACCCGTTGCCGCCAGGCCCTTCTCGACCATCTGACCGATGCCCTCGATGGACCGCTCACGCACCGGACGGGTGATCATGCCGGCCTGGCAGAAGCGGCAGCCGCGGGTGCAGCCGCGGAAGATCTCGACGCTCATCCGCTCGTGGACGCTCTCGGCGAGCGGCACCAGCGGCTGCTTGGGGTAGGGCCACTCGTCGAGGTCCATCACCGTGTGCTTGCTGACGCGCCACGGCACGCCGGGCCGGTTCGGGACGATGCGCTTGATGCGTCCGTCGGGCAGGTAGTCGACGTCGTAGAAGCGCGGCACGTAGACGCCGCCGGTGCGGGCGAGCCGCAGCAGCAGCTCCTCCCGGCCGCCGGGGCGGCCCTCCGCCTTCCAGTCGCGGACGACGTCCGTCACCTGCAGGACGGCCTGCTCGCCGTCCCCGATGACGGCGGCGTCCAGGAAGTCGGCGATCGGCTCGGGGTTGAACGCCGCGTGGCCGCCGGCGAGGACGACGGGGTGGTCCTCGGTGCGGTCGGCCGCCTCCAGCGGGACGCCGGCGAGGTCGAGCGCGGTCAGCAGGTTCGTGTAGCCCAGCTCGGTCGAGAACGACACCCCGAGGACGTCGAAGTCCTCGACCGGCCGGTGCCCGTCGACGGTGAACTGCGGCAGTCCGTGCTCCCGCATCAGCGCCTCCATGTCCGGCCACACCGCGTAGGTGCGCTCGGCCAGGGCGTCCGGGCGCTCGTTGAGCACCTCGTAGAGGATCATCAGACCCTGGTTGGGCAGTCCGACCTCGTAGGCGTCCGGGTACATCAGCGCCCAGCGGACGGTGTCGTCGCCGCCGCAGTCCCACTCCTTGACCGTGGCGTTCAGCTCGCCGCCGACGTACTGGATGGGCTTGCTGACCTTCGGCAGCAGCAGCTCGAGCCGGTCGAAGACCGAGTCGCCGCGCCGGCGCGTCTCGACGGGCTGGGACATGGGACGGCGCCTCCACGAGGGGGACGGGGCGGGGATCGCCGTCCAGGGTAACCCCGTCGCCGGGCGGGCTCAGAGCGACGGGAACCAGATGCCGATCTCGCGGGCCGCCGACTCGGGCGAGTCGCTGCCGTGCACGAGGTTCTGCATGACCTTCAGCCCCCAGTCGCGGCCGAGGTCGCCGCGGATCGAGCCGGGCGCCGCCGCCGTGGGGTCGGTGGCGCCGGCCAGCGACCGGAAGCCCTCGATGCAGCGCTGGCCCTCGATCACCGCGGCGACCACGGGCCCCGACGACATGAACTCGAGCAGCGGCTCGTAGAACGGCTTGCCCTCGTGCTCGGCGTAGTGGCGCTCGAGCGTCTCCCGGTCGGCGGTGCGCAGCTCCAGCGCGGCGAGCGCGTAGCCCTTGGCCTCGACGCGGCGCAGCACCTCGCCGACCAGGCCGCGCGCCACGCCGTCCGGCTTCACCAGCACCAGGCTGCGCTCGGGAGTCGCGGCGATCTGGCTCACAAGGGTCTCCTTCGACGTGGACGGCGGCGCGGGCACTGTACCGATGTACACACGGGGAGGAGCGGACGCCCAGGACCGCCTGGCCCCGTGCTCGGTGATCGCCGACAGTCCTCCCTGTCGGCACAGGCGGTCGACCGGCGGCAGCGGGCTATGCCCGGCGCGCCGCCGTCTCGCGGTCGATCCGGCCACCGAGGCGCAGGAACCACACCCACAGCGCGGCGAAGATGCCGCCGAGGAAGAACATCGCGGGCACCCAGAAGCCCGTCGCGAGCACGAGCACCTGCAGCACGGTGCCGAGCCACAGGCCGGGGCGCGTTCGCACGACCCCCGCGGTGAGCAGGCACGCCAGCGCGAGGCCACCGCCCGCGCCCCAGACGACGGCGTCGGGCAGCGCCGAGAGCCCGACGGCCGCCAGCACGGCGAACAGCACGAGGAAGGCCTCGAGCGCCAGGCAGGACGCCGCGAGCCGGCCGACCGCCTTGCCCGGCGGGGGCACCAGGCTCACCGGCGGCGCTCCCGGACCAGCAGCGCCCGGGCCTCTCCCACCACCGTCACGGACCCCGTGACGAGCACGCCCGCCCCGAGGCCGTCCTTGGCGCGCGACTCCGAGCGGTCCACGGCCAGCTGCAGGGCGTCGTCCAGCCGCTCGACGGCGTGCACGCGGTCCTCCCCGAAGATCTCCTCTGCGAGGGCGGCGAGCTCGTCGACCGCCACCGAGCGTGGCGACGCGGAGCGGGTGACGACGATCTCGTCCAGCACCGGCTCGAGCAGCTCGAGCATCGTGCCGGCGTCCTTGTCGGCGAGGACGCCGACGACGCCCACGAGTTCGGCGAAGGCGAACTCCTCCTCGACGGCGGCGACGAGCGCCGCCGTCCCGGCGGGGTTGTGCGCGGCGTCGACGAGGATCGTCGGGCTGGGCCGCAGCACCTCGAGCCGCCCCGGGGAGTCGACGTCCGCGAGTGCCGTCCGGACGACGTCCGGCTCCAGTGGGCCGTCGCCCCCGCCGATGAACGCCTCCACCGCGGCCACGGCGACCGCCGCGTTGCGGGCCTGGTGCTCCCCGTGCAGCGGGAGCGCCAGCTCCTCGTACCGGCCCGCCACGCCCTGCAGACTGACGAGCTGTCCGCCCACGGCGACCTGGCGGCTCTCGACGCCGAAGTCGACGCCTTCTCGGGCGACCCGGACTCCGACGTCCGCGCAGCGCTGCAGCACCACGGCGGCCGCCGCCTCCGGCTGGGTCGCGCTGACGACCACCGCGCCCTCCTTGACGATCCCCGCCTTCTCGGCGGCGATCTCCTCGAGCGTGTCGCCGAGGACCGCCGTGTGGTCCAGGGAGATCGGGGTGATGACGGCGACCTGCGGCCGGACGACGTTGGTGGCGTCCCAGGTGCCGCCGAGCCCGACCTCGACCACGGCGACGTCCACGGGTGCGTCGGCGAAGGCCGCGAACCCCATGACCGCCAGCACCTCGAAGTACGTCAGAGGAACCTCACCGGCCGAGCGGAGCCGGCCGTCGACCATCGCCACGTACGGCGCGACGTCCTCGTGCACCTCGGCGAACCGCTCGGCGGAGATCGGCTCGCCGTCGACGCTGATCCGCTCGGTGACGCTCGTCAGGTGCGGGCTGGTGAACCGGCCGACCCGCAAGTGGTGCTCGCGCAGCAGGCGGTCGACGATGCGGGCGGTCGAGGACTTGCCGTTGGTGCCCGCCACGTGGATCACCGGGTACGCCAGGTGCGGGTCGCCGAGCAGCTCGAGGCACTCCCGCACCGGGTCGAGCCGCGGCTGCATCCGGTCCTCCGGCGTGCGCGCGGTGAGCTCGGCGAACACCTGCCGCAGCCGCGCCTGCGCGCTCTGGTCGTCGGTCACAGCCGCTCCACCTTCACCCGGACCGCCAGGCCGTCGCCGACGGTCGCCTCGGTCACGCCGTCGCCGGCCGGCAGGGCGTCGAGGTCACCCGCCGAGCCGAACGAGTCGGCCAGGGTCTCCGAGACCACGAGCTCCTGGTGCGCCACCACGGCGTCCCAGACGGCCGGCTCCCCGACGACGGTGAGCCGGATCCGGTCGCCGATGTCGAACCCGGCGTCCCGCCGGGCCTGCTGGACGACGCGGACGACGTCGCGGGCGATGCCCTCGGCCGCCAGCTCCGGGGTGACCTCGGTGTCGAGGACGGCGAACCCGTCGCCGGGGAGCGTCCCGGTCGCCCGCCGGGCCTCGCCGGCGTCGTCGACGACGGTCTGCACCTCGTACTCGCCCTCGACCAGGTCGATGCCCCCGGCGGTGACCACGCCCCCCCGGGACGTCGTCCAGTCGCCCTCGCGCGCGGCGCGGATCGCCTGTTGCACCTGCTTGCCGAGCCGCGGACCGGCGGCGCGCGCGTTGACGACGAGCCGGTGGCTGACGCCGAAGTCGGCCTCGGCGGCCGCGCCGAGGTCGACCAGCCGCACCTCCTTGACGTTCACCTCGTCGGCCACGAGGTCGCGGAACGCCTCGAGCGACGCGGCCGCGGGCGTCACGACGGTGAGCGCCGGCAGCGGCTGGCGCACCCGCAGGCCCTGGGCCTTCCGGAGGCCGAGGGCGGTCGAGCAGACCCCCCGGACGGCGTCCATGGCGGCCACCAGCGCGTCGTCCGCGGGCAGGTCGGCGACGTCAGGCCAGTCGGTGAGGTGGACGCTGCGACCGCCGGTGAGACCGCGCCAGACCTCCTCGGTCGTCAGCGGCAGCAGCGGGGCCGCGACGCGGGTGAGCACCTCGAGCGCCGTGTAGAGCGTGTCGAAGGCGTCGGCGTCCTCGGCCCAGAAGCGGTCACGCGACCGGCGGATGTACCAGTTCGTGAGCACGTCGAGGTAGGCCCGCACGCTGTCGGTGGCGGTGGCGATCTCCTGCGCCTCGAGCTGGTCACCGACGGACTGCACCAGCTCGCGGGTCTTCGCCAGCAGGTACCGGTCCAGCACGTTCGCGCTGCTGGTGCGCCACCGGGCGTCGACTCCCGACCCGCCGTTGGCCGCGTTGGCGTACAGCGAGAAGAAGTACCAGGCGTTCCAGAGCGGGATCATCACCTGCCGGACCCCGTCCCGGATGCCCTGCTCGGTGACGATGAGGTTGCCGCCGCGCAGCACCGGGGACGACATGAGGAACCACCGCATGGCGTCGGAGCCGTCCCGGTCGAACACCTCGTTGACGTCCGGGTAGTTGCTCAGCGACTTGCTCATCTTGCGGCCGTCGTCCCCGAGCAGGATGCCGTGGGCGACGCAGGTGCGGAACGCGGGGCGGTCGAACAGCGCCGTGGCCAGCACGTGCATGGTGTAGAACCACCCGCGCGTCTGGCCGATGTACTCGACGATGAAGTCGCCCGGGTAGTGGTGCTCGAACCAGTCCGCGTTCTCGAACGGGTAGTGCACCTGCGCGAACGGCATCGAGCCGGACTCGAACCAGCAGTCCAGCACCTCGGGCACGCGTCGCATGGTGGCGCGCCCCGACGGGTCGTCGGGGTTCGGCCGGGTCAGCTCGTCGACGAACGGTCGGTGCAGGTCGGTCACCTGCACGCCGAAGTCGCGCTCGAGCTCGGCGAGCGAGCCGTACACGTCCACCCTCGGGTGGACGGGGTCGTCGCTGACCCACACGGGGATCGGGCTGCCCCAGAAGCGGTTCCGGCTGATCGACCAGTCACGCGCGTTCTCGAGCCACTTGCCGAACGAGCCGTCCCGCACGTGGTCGGGCACCCACGTGATCTGCTGGTTGAGCTCGACCATCCGGTCGCGGAACGCCGTCACCTTCACGAACCACGACGAGACGGCGCGCTGGATCAACGGGGTCGAGCAGCGCCAGCAGTGCGGGTACGGGTGGTCGTAGGTCTCGTGGCGCAGCAGCACCGTGCCGTCGGTCACCGACCCGGTGCGGGCCTTGAGGTCGCGGATGATCTGCGGGTTCGCCTCGAGCACGTGCAGGCCGGCGTAGTCGCCGACCTGCTCGGTGAACCTGCCGTGCGCATCGACCGGCACCACGGCCTCGATGCCCGCCGCGTCGGTGACGAGCTTGTCCTCCTCACCGAAGGCCGGTGCGATGTGGACGATCCCGGTGCCCTCGTCGGTGGTGACGTAGTCGGCGGCGAGCACGCGGTGGGCGTTCTCACGGCCGACGAAGTAGGACAGCGGCGGGGTGTACCGGCGGCCCACGAGGTTGCTCCCGCGCAGTCGCTCCACAACCTGCGGGGACTCGCCCAGCTCCCGGGCGTAGTGGTCCAGCCGGTCGGCCGCCAGCACGTACCGCTCGCCGCCGACCGCGACGACCACGTACTCGATGTCGCGGTGGACGGCCATCGCGAGGTTGCTGGGCAGCGTCCAGGGCGTCGTGGTCCAGATGAGGGCGAGCTCGCCCGTCTCCAGCCGGAATCCCACGGTCACCGCGGGGTCCTGCCGCTGGCGGTAGACGTCGTCCATGCGCGTCTCGGTGTTCGACAACGGGGTCTCACAGCGGGTGCAGTACCAGAGCACCCGGTACCCCTCGTAGACCAGGCCCTTGTCGTAGAGGGTCTTGAACGCCCACATCACCGACTCCATGTAGTCGAGATCGAGCGTCTTGTAGTCGTTCTCGAAGTCCACCCATCGGGCCTGGCGGGTGACGTAGGACTCCCACTCGTCGGTGTACCGCAGCACCGACACCCTGCAGGCGTCGTTGAACGCCGCCACACCCATCTGCTCGATCTCGGCCTTCGTCGTGATGCCGAGCTGCTTCTCCGCCTCGACCTCGGCCGGCAGCCCGTGGCAGTCCCAGCCGAACCGCCGCTCGACGCGCTTGCCGCGCATGGTCTGGAAGCGGGGGACGACGTCCTTGACGTACCCGGTGAGGAGGTGACCGTAGTGGGGCAGCCCGTTGGCGAACGGCGGGCCGTCGTAGAAGACGTACTCGTTGCTGCCCTGCTCGCCCGCGGGCCGGGCCGCGACCGAGGCCTCGAACGTGCCGTCGGACTCCCAGTACGTCAGGACCCGCTGCTCGATCTCCGGGAACCGGGGGGTCGCGGGCACGCCGCCCGTCGCGTCGCCGTGGGTCGCCTTCGGGTACGTCATCTCCACCCTCACCGTGATCTTGCAGTTCGTGCCGATCATGGTGCGAGGACGACGTCACCGGGCCGGTCCCGGCGGCACCGCGGTACCACCTCGCTTGCCGGGGTCTCCCCCGGCCGCTCGTTCGACGGCTGTCACGGGCCGCACCCGTCCGGTTCTACTGAGGGTGTCCTCGTGGGGACACCCCGTTCTTCCGGAGGCTCACCGGTGATGGCCGGGTCAGTGCCTGTGCGGCCAGTCTAGGGGGCGTCGTCCACCGAGTCCCCGGGCCCGTCCGGGTCGTCGTGGCGCCGGTACATCGCCCTCATCCGACCGGCCGGGTCGAGCCGCTGCAGAACGGTGTCGGTGATCGCGGTGAGCTGCCGCACCTGCTCGGGGGTCAGGGCGTCGATGACGTGCTCGCGCACCGTCGCGACGTGACCGGGCGCGGCCGTCTGCACGCTGCGCCAGCCGTCGTCGGTGAGACGGGCGTTGGTGGCGCGCGCGTCCTCCGGGCACGGGAACCGCTCGACCAGCCCCCGGTCCTCGAGCCTGCGGACGACGTGGGACAGGCGCGGCAGGGTCGCGTTCGTCAGCGCGGCGAGGGCGGTCATCCGCAGCGTGCGGCCCGGCGCCTCGGACAGCATGGCCAGCACGTAGTACTCGAAGTTGGTCAGTCCGGCGTCGCGCCGCAGCTGGGAGTCCAGCGTGCCCGGCAGCAGCTCGAGCACGGCGGCCAGGCGCACCCATGCCGCCAGCTGCTCGCGGGTCAGCCACCGCG
>JBKHXE010000121.1:0-18516 GCA_046566185.1 Actinomycetes bacterium
CGACTGACGCGTCCGTCGCTACGGTGCTGCCGTGGCGTCGCGACTGGTGGTCAAGTGCACGTGGGGCACGGACGGTGCCGAGCGGTGCAACCAGGCGCTGACCGTGGCCTCGGTGGCCGCGGCGTCCGGCGTCGCGGTGTCGCTGTGGCTGACCGGCGAGGCGACGTGGCTCGCCGTCCCGGGCTCTCCCGCTCGCGAGCTCGCGCTGCCGGAGGCCACGCCGGCCGCCGAGCTGCTCGACGCGGTGCTCGCCCTCGGGTCGGTCACCGTGTGCTCGCAGTGCGCGGCCCGCCGCCGGCTGACCGCGACCGACCTGCTGCCCGGCGTCCGGGTGGCCGGCTCGGCCGCCTTCGTCGAGGAGACGCTGGCCGACGGCAGCCGCGCGCTCGTCTACTGAGCGGTCACGATTGCTGAGCCGTCACGACAGCGAGGTGAACCCGCTCCAGCCGCTGCCGATCTGCCTGCCGGCGCCGAGGGCTCCGCGGCCGTTGCCGGGGTACAGGTAGAGCCGGCCGCTGCTGTGTCGTGCCAGGAGGTCCTGCCGAGCGTCCCCGGTGAAGTCACCGACGTTGAGGATCGCCGTCATCGAGCCCCAGCCGTGCCCGATCTTCACTCGCGACTTCCACGACCCGCGGCCGCTGCCGGGGTACAGGTACAGGTTGCCGTCGGTGTCGCGGGCCACGACGTCCACGGCCCGATCGCCGTTGAGGTCGCCGACGCCGAGGACGGACGTCATGACGTTCCACCCGCTGCCCACGACTCGCGCGTCGCGCAGTCCACCGCGCCCGTCGCCCGGGTACAGGTACAGGGTGCCGTTCTGGTGGCGCGCGAGGAGGTCGTTGCGTCCGTCGCCGTCGAAGTCCCCTGGCGTCGCGAACGCCGTCATGCCGTTCCAGCCGGTGCTGACGCGCCGGGGGGAGCCCCAGCCACCGGAACCGTTGCCGGGATAGACCCACAGCTCACCGTTCCCGTCACGGGCCCACAGGTCGCTGCGCCCGTCACCGGTCACGTCCCCGGGCGTGAGGATGGCGGTCATCCCGTTCCACCCCGAGCCGCTCAGCCGCGCCGAGAGCCAACCGCCCGAGCCGTTGCCCCGGTACACCAGGAGCTTCCCGTACGCGTTGCGGGCCACCACGTCGGCCCGACGGTCGCCCGACGGGTCACTGAGGCGCACGGTCGTCGTCACGGTGGTGGTCGTCGCGGTCGGCGCGCTCACGCCGGAGTACTGCGCGAAGACCTGCGTTCCCCAGACCCGGCCGCCGGAGTCGACGTAGTAGCCCAGGCCGATGGAGTTGTAGTCGCCGTCGAGGATGTTGGCGCGGTGACCGGCGGAGTTCATCCACGCCTCGTGGAGCTGGGCTGCGCTTCCCGCGTACCCCACGTTCTCGCCGAGGTAGCGCCACCCGCTCGGCACCTGCGACGACAGGTCGGGGTTGTGCGCGAGGGTGCCGCTGGACGCCATCTGACGCGTCCAGTCCTGCGCCACGGCGTCCAGGCTCGCGTTGCGCGCCAGCAGCGGGACGCCGGCCCGTTTGCGCTCGGCGTTGACGAGGTCGTAGAGCTCGGACGCCGACGCCGACGCGGGGGCGACCGGGCCGCCGGCGACCAGGAGGGCGGCGGTGAGCACGGCCGCGCACAGCAGCGCGACGAGCCGGGCGAGGTGGGCGGGACGAGCGGACATGCGGTGTCTCCTCCGAGAGCGGACACCCTTCACCTCGGCGCCTCGGAGCGTCGGCTTTAGCCCATTCGTGGGATATCGGCCGCGACGTGACCACTCATCGGCGTGTCGCCATCACCCTGCGTCACGGGAGCGGGGGAACGAGGGGCTGACCAGGACGTTCACCCTGACGCGGCGAGCACGCTGGGTAGCTGCGACGCGCGTCACACGAGCGGGCGGCGCGCGCCGAACTGCGTGGCCTGCTCGATCGCGTGCCCGACGTCCAGCACGCGTCGGTCGCCCCGCGGCGGACCGATCACCTGCAGACCGACCGGCAGCCCGTCAGGCGTGAACCCGGCCGGCACCGACAGCGCCGGGCACGTCGTGGCCGACACGATGGTGCAGGAGCGCATCCACTGCAGGTAGTCACGCTGCTCCTCGCCTCCGACGACCGTCGGGTACTCCTGCTCCACGTCGAAGGGCACCACCTGGGTCGTGGCCGACACCAGGACGTCGCAGCGCGAGAAGAACTCGACGACCCGTTCGAACAGCTTGGTGCGCAGGGCGACCGCACGGCCGACGTCGGCCGCCGAGAGCCCGCGGCCGCGCTCGACGTTCCAGTGGATCGCCTGCTTGACCTGGTCGGGGTGGCTGCGGACGACGTCCCCGAAGGTCGTGACGAACTGCCACGCGCGGAGCACCGAGAACACCTCGTCGGCCCCGTCGAGGTCCGGGCAGTCCTCCACCACCCGTGCCCCGAGCGACTCGAGCACCACGGCCTGCCGCACCAGGACGTCGCGCACCTCGGCGTCCAGCGGCACCCGGCCGCCGAGGTCGACCGACCAGCCGACCGTCAGTCCCCGGAGGTCCTCCGCGAGCGGTGGCGCGAAGGCCGCCCCGGCGTCCTGCAGGCTGATCGGCACGCGCGGGTCCGGGCCGGCCATCGCCGACAGCGACATCGCCACGTCCCCCACCGTGCGCCCCATCGGGCCCTGCACGCTGAGGTCGGCCCACGCCATCAGCGTCGGGTGCGAGGGCACCCGCCCAGGGCTGGGACGCAGTCCCACGACGTTGCAGAAGGCGGCCGGGTTGCGCAGCGAGCCGCCCATGTCGCTGCCGTCGGCGAGCGGCACCAGGCCCGCCGCGAGCGCCGCCGCCGACCCGCCGCTCGAGCCGCCGGCGCTCCGGTCGGGCGCGTACGGGTTGCGAGTCACACCGAACACGGGGTTGAAGGTGTGCGAGCCGGCCGCGTACTCGGGGGTGTTGGTCTTCCCGACCCGGACGGCGCCGGCGTCCCGCAGGCGCGCGACGACGAGCTCGTCGTCCTCGGGCACGAAGTCGGCCTTGAGCGGCGAGCCCCACGTCGTGCGCAGGCCGCCGGTGAGGTGGGTGTCCTTGTGCGCCACCGGGAGTCCGTGCAGCGGGCCGAGGGCCTCGCCGCGCGCCGTCAGCGCGTCGGCGTGCGCCGCGCGCCGCTCCGCCTCCTCGGCGTCGAGCGTGACGATCGCGTTGACGGCGGGGTTGACGCGCTCGATGCGGTCGAGGTGGGCGGCGAGCAGCTCACGCGCCGAGATCTCCTTGGCCCGCACCATGCGGACCAGCTGGGTCGCGGGCGTGAAGCACAGGTCGTCGGACATGGTGGCCAGCCTGCCACCGGGTCGCCCGGTCAGGACTCGTCGAGACCTGCCATCAGGCCGTGGCGCGCTTGAGCAGCAGGTACATCTCGCAGCCGAGGCAGAAGGCGAAGGCGGCGTTGAGGAACGCGGCCACCAGTGCCGCGGCGACGGCCACGGCGAAGAGCACGCTCGCGCCGGTCAGGGCGCCGACGAGGCCGACGAGCGCGAAGACGAGACCCACGGTCTGCGCGAAGCGCACCGGGCGAGCGTCCTCGGTCTCGGTCACCGGCCCCAGCCGCGGCCGCACGAAGCGCGCGAAGAACCAGCCGTACGGCGGCCGGCCGGCGGCGCCGAGCGCGAAGACGACGGCTTGGACGGCGAGCAGCACGGCGCCGGCGGTCCCCGCCCCGAGCACGAGGACCACGGCGAGCACGACGGTGGTGACGCCGGCCCCGAAGCGGGGGCTGCGGACGTCGACCTGCGGGGCGTGCTCGGACGGCTCAGCCACGGGAGGCCTCCAGCTCCGGGACGGCCGCCGCGAGCGCCGAGGCGGCCTGCGCCGGGGTCGGGGCGCCGGAGGCGCGCCGCACGACACGACCGGCGCCGTCCAGGACGAGCACCGTGGGGGTGCGGCGGACGTCGAGCCGGCGCACCAGGTCGAGGTGGTCGGCGGCGTCGACCTCGACGTGGGCGACGCCCTCGGTGGCCGCGGCCAGCCGCTCCAGCACGGAACGGGTCTGCCGGCACGGCGCGCAGAACGCGCTGGAGACCTGGAGCAGCGTGGCCCGCGCACCGAGGGCAGCGCCGCCGAGGTCGGCCGGGGTGAGGACGTCGCCGGAGTCCACGGAACGGTCATGGCCGTCGCGCCGGCGGAGCCACCATCCCACCACGACAGCGGCCAGCAGCGCGGCGGCGAGCAGAGCCAGCCGCACCACCAGTGAGTCGAGAGCGTCCGTCACGACACCAGGGAACCGCCGGCGGGCCCGTCTGCTTCCCGCTGTCCGGATGGCGGACGGGTTGTCCGGGCACGTCAGGCGTTGCCGTCGGCGCCGGGCGTCTCGGGGGGCGCCGGCTCCTCGTCGTCCCCCGACCCGTCCCCCTCGTCACGCCCACCGTGCGACCCCGACGGCTCGGGCGCCGGCGGCTCGGTCGCGGACGGCTCCGGCGCGGCCGCCGGTTCGGCGGTCACGGTGACGGTGTGCGCGGGCTCGCGGGGCAGCGTCACCACCACGGTGTGCGTCGCGGGCGGCGGGACGGCCTGCAGGACGACGACCGGCTCGGTGACGGCCGCTCCCCCGGTCGCGGCCACGGGGGGTGTCGGCACGGGGGTGGCGGCGACCCGAGGCGCCGTCACGACAGGGCTCACGGCTGCGCCGCCCGGGGTGTCGGCCACGCCGACCTCGGTCGTCGCGCCGGTCGCCGTGCCGAGGACGGCGGCGACGACGAGTGCGACAGCGCCCCTCCTGGTCCGCAGCATCGACGCGTCGACGACCTTGCCCACGACGACCGTGCCCACCATGGCCCCTCCTCGGGGGCGGCCCGAGACCTTCACCCGTCACCAGGATCGTGCGGTGGACGCTCATCCGCGAGCCGACACACCCAAACGGGTCAGTCGGGCGGCGAGGCGAGCGCGACGATCGCGTCGACGGCCGGCACGAGCACCGCCGCCATCGCCTCGTACACCGCGTCGGGACGGCGGTACGGGTCGGGGACGTCGTCGTCCGCCGGGTCGGGCGGAGGCAGGTGACCGCGGGCCGCGCGCAGGGCGGGCAGCGCCGCGCGCAGGCGCGCCTCGCAGGGACCCTGCGGCAGGCTCGCAGGGTCGACTGCGGAGGCCAGTCGTGCCGCCTCGCGCAGCGTGAAGGTGACGTGGGCGGCGCGCGGCAGCGTGGTCAGGACGGCCCCACGGTGCCGCCTGGTCATCGCGAGCACGAGGTCGGCGCCCGCCACCAGCTCGGGGGTGAGCTGCCGGGCCGCGTGCCGCTCGGCGTCCCCGCCGTGCCGCGTCACCAGCGCGCGGGTCGGCGCGGTCATCGGCTCGCCGACGAGCGCCCCCGTCCCGGCGCTGGTCACCTCGACGCCGTCCCCGAGACCGGCCCGCAGCAGCCGCTCGGCCATCGGGGACCGGCAGACGTTGCCGGTGCAGACGGTCAGGACGCGGAAGGTCACGAGACGAGGCGCCCGAGGGTGTACACGACCATGCCGGAGGCGACGACCGGCGCGACCCCCATCGAGACCGACGCGGTCGGGCGAACGGACGTCGGCAGGTGCGCGAGCAGCCGGTCGAGCGTCGCGGCGACCACGCCCACGAGGGCGCCGACGAGGGCCGCCGGGAGCGCGCGCTCGTCCGGCAGCAGCGCGCCGACGAGGCCACCGATGGTGAGTCCGCCGGCGACCGCGGCGGGTCCGGTGACCCGCTGCGGCCACGGCAGGCCCAGGGCGACGGCGGCGGCGACGGCCGACGCGGCCCCGACGAGCACGACCCCGGTGCCGCCGTCGTCGTGCAGGGCGCCCAGCCAGCCGGCGCCGAAGCCCACGACGACGAGCGCGGAGACGACGCCGGTCACGGACTCGACCAGGCGGGGGCGCATGTCGCGGCGCAGCAGCTGGTGGCCGAACTCGACCAGCAGGGTCACGGCGAGGACGCCGGGCAGCCAGCGCAGGTACGGCGGGTCGTCGGTCAGCGCGGCGACCGTGACCGCCACCGCACCGCCGAGCGCGATGACGGCTGTGCTCCCCCGGGGCGTCGGCAGGTTCAGCAGCGTGGCCCACCCCGACGCGATGGCCACGGTCGCCAGCAGCAGGGCGGCGGCGAGCGCGGGGACGCCGGCGAGCGCGGCCACGCCGATCAGCACGCCGAGCGCCGCCCCCGAGAGCGCAGGAACCAGCCGGGTCACCGCGGCATCCTGGCACGGGCGACCAGCCAGTCCGCGATCCGCTCGACGAGGGCTGCGTCGACGGCCGCTTCCGCGTGGCCGAGGCCGGCCTCGATCCACAGCTCCTTGGGCTCCCGGGCCGACGCGTACAGCCACTGGGCGTGGTCGACCCCGAAGTAGGGGTCGTCGTCGCCGTGGACGACGAGCAGCGGCACGGGGCTGACCGAGGACGCGAGCGCGTCCGGAGGGGCCGGCCAGGGCTCCCAGCCGAGGCGGGCCACGCGGGTGCCGAAGGCGTGCCGCACGACGGCGCGACCGATCCCGGTGCCGATGCCGAGGTGCACCCGGCGCATCGGCGACGTGCCCCGGAAGTTCCAGCGGCTGGGGCCGCTCATCGCCGCGACGGCGTCGACGCGCTGCTCGGCGTCCCCGCGGCCGGCCAGGCCGGCGTGCCGGACGACGACCGCGGCGCCCATGGAGAAGCCCAGCGTCACCACCCGCTCGTAGCCGAGCCAGCGTGCGTAGGAGACGGCGGCGTCCACGTCGTGCACCTCCAGGTCGCCGACGGTGCTCACGCCGGCGCTGCGCCCGTGACCGCGGAAGTCGAACGCGACGACGCCCGCGCGGCGGGACAGCGCCTCGGCGAGGCGGACGGCGGCCGGGTCGGCCCACGAGAGCGTGAACCCGTGGGCGAGGACGACGGCGACGTCGCCCGGGCCGGCGGTGTGCCGGGCCGAGACGCGCACGCCGTCGGCCGACAGGAGCGCGACCGCCCGGTCGACGGCCACGGCGCGGGGGCGCGAGGGGATCGGCACCGTGCCATCGTGCCTCGTCTCACCGACTGAAACCGGCCGTCCACCCACCGGTCGTCCTCTAGACTCCCCACCCATCGTGCGACGGCGCCGGTTCATCCGAGGCCGGCGCGCGAGGACGGAGGCGACTCCTTGGCCAGACTGCTGCTGCTGACCAACGCCCTCGCGCCTTCTGCGGAGGTGCTGCCGGCGCTGGGGCTGCTGGCCCACCACGTACGGGTGCTGCCGGCCGAGCCGACCGCGCTCGTCGAGGCACCGCCGGCGGACGCCGTCCTCGTCGACGGGCGTCGCGACCTCGCCGCCGCCCGCTCCCTCACCCGGCTGGTGCGGACCACCGGCATCTCCTGCCCCCTGTTCGTCGTCCTCACCGAGGGCGGCCTGACCGCCGTGTCGGCCGACTGGGGCGCGGACGACGTCCTCCTCGACACCGCCGGCCCCGCGGAGGTCGAGGCGCGCCTGCGGCTGGCGGCCGGCCGGGCCGCGCTGGCCGCCGCGGGCAGCGACGAGGCGGTCGAGGAGATCCGCGCAGGCGACGTCGTCATCGACGAGGCCGCCTACACCGCGAAGCTGCGGGGCCGCCCGCTCGACCTGACGTACAAGGAGTTCGAGCTGCTCAAGTACCTGGCGCAGCACCCGGGCCGCGTCTTCACCCGCGCCCAGCTGCTGCAGGAGGTGTGGGGCTACGACTACTTCGGCGGCACCCGCACCGTCGACGTCCACGTGCGGCGGCTGCGCGCCAAGCTCGGCGCCGACCACGAGCAGCTCATCGGCACCGTGCGAAACGTCGGCTACCGCTTCGTACCGCCCTCGCGGGAGCGCCGAGCCGCCGAGGAGGAGGCGCGCACGTAGGCTCCCGCCGGTGAGCGACGTCGACGTCACCCCGGTCGCCGCGCTGCCCGCCGGCGACGTCGCGGCCGTCCTGGCGCTGGCGCGCGACGCCGAGGCGGTGGACGGCGTCCGTCCGCTGTCGGAGCAGACCGAGCTGGCCCTGCGCCGCGCCGATGCAGGGGCGGGGCGTCACCTGCTGGCCCGCGGCACGGACGGCGACGTCGCGGGCTACGCCCGGGTGGACGCCGACGCTGGCGACGGCGCGACCGCCGAGCTCGTCGTCCACCCCGCGCGGCGGCGGCAGGGGGTCGGGCGAGCGCTGCTGGCGGCGGTCGAGTCGACCGCCGGCACCGGCCGGCTGCAGGTGTGGGCCCACGGCGGCCACCCCGGAGCCGCCGCGCTCGCGGCGTCCCGCGGCTACCGGGCCGGCCGGTCGCTCTGGGTGATGCGGCGCCCGCTGACCGGTGACCTGCCGGCCGTGACGGTGCCGGACGGCGTCCGGCTGCGGCCGTTCCGCCCCGGCGAGGACGACGAGACGTGGGTGGCGGTCAACGCGGCGGCGTTCGCCGCGCACCCCGAGCAGGGCGCGATGACGCTGCGCGACCTGCGCGAGCGGATGGCCGAACCGTGGTTCGACCCCGAGGGCTTCCTCGTCGCGGAGGACGCGGCGACCGGGGAGATGCTCGGCTTCCACTGGACGAAGGTGCACCGACACTCCGGCGGCGGGGCGGTCGGAGAGGTGTACGTCGTGGGCGTCTCGCCGTCGGCCCAGGGCCTCGGACTCGGCCGGGTGCTGACGCTCGCCGGGCTGCACCACCTCTCCGACATCGGGCTGCGCCACGTGATGCTCTACGTCGAGGCGGACAACGCGCCCGCCCTCGCGGTGTACTCGGCGCTCGGCTTCACGCACGACGACGCGGACACCGACGTGCTGTACACCCGCCCCTGACCACCGCCCCGCCCCCCTCCCCCTCCCCCTCGAGTGTGAGTCCGTGTGCGGACACGCGCGGCGTGTCCGCTGCAGGAGTCACACTCGGGGGCGGGGACAGGCTGCGACCCCGACCGGACGGTGGAGCGGTGTTCACGTCCGGCTGTCATCATGCAGGAATGACGCAGCCGGCGACCCAGACGAGTGCTCGCAGGCGACCGGCCGGCACGCGGCGGGCGTCCCCGACGAGCCCGGCGGCGGCCCGGTCCGCTGCGCCCGCGGACCTCGCGGTCGCCGAGGAGTCGTTGCCCCCCGACCGCTTCCTCGACCGCGAGCTGAGCTGGCTGGCGTTCAACGAGCGCGTGCTGCAGCTGGCCGAGGACGACCGGCTCCCGCTGCTCGAACGGGCCCGGTTCCTGGCGATCTTCGCGAGCAACCTCGACGAGTTCTTCATGGTGCGCGTCGCGGGCCTCAAGCGGCGCATCGCCACCGGTCTCGCGGTGACCGCCGCCTCCGGGCTCGAGCCGCGCGAGGTGCTCGACGCCATCAGCGCGAAGGCGCACGAGCTGATGGCCCGGCACGCGGCGGTGTTCGGGCAGCAGGTGCAGCCGGAGCTGGAGAAGCAGGACATCACGCTGGTCCGGTGGGACGAGCTCGACGAGGACGAGCAGGCCCGGCTGCACGACTTCTTCCGCGGCAACGTCTTCCCGGTCCTCACCCCGCTGGCGGTCGACCCGGCGCACCCCTTCCCCTACATCAGCGGGCTGTCGCTCAACCTCGCGGTCGTCGTGGCGAACCCGGCGACGGGCAAGGAGCACTTCGCCCGCGTCAAGGTGCCGCCGCTGCTCCCCCGGTTCGTGGAGGTCACCGGTGAGGGCCGCGGGGCGCGCTTCGTGCCGCTCGAGGAGATCATCGCCGTCCACCTCGACCAGCTGTTCCCCGGCATGCAGGTGCTGCAGCACCACACGTTCCGGGTGACGCGCAACGAGGACCTCGAGGTGGAGGAGGACGACGCCGAGAACCTCCTGCAGGCGCTGGAGAAGGAGCTGCTGCGCCGCCGGTTCGGCCCTCCGGTGCGCCTCGAGGTCGCCGAGGACGTCGACCCGCACGTGCGCGAGCTGCTCGTGCGCGAGCTGGGCGTGCACGCGAACGAGGTCTACGAGCTGCCCGAGCCGCTCGACCTGCGGGGGCTCAACGCCGTCGCCGACCTCGAGCGCCCGGACCTGCACTACCCCAAGTTCGTCGCCAGGACGCCGCGACAGCTCACCGAGGGACGCGAGACCGCCAAGCCCAGCGACGTCTTCGCGGCGATCCGGCGCGGCGACATCCTGCTGCACCACCCGTACGACTCGTTCTCCACCAGCGTCCAGGCGTTCCTCGAGCAGGCGGCCGACGACCCGCACGTGCTCGCCATCAAGCAGACGCTGTACCGCACGAGCGGCGACTCGCCGATCATCGACGCCCTCATCGACGCCGCCGAGGCCGGCAAGCAGGTGCTGGCCCTCGTCGAGATCAAGGCGCGGTTCGACGAGCAGGCGAACATCACCTGGGCCCGCAAGCTGGAGCAGGCCGGCGTCCACGTCGTCTACGGCATCGTCGGGCTCAAGACGCACGCGAAGCTGAGCCTCGTCGTCCGGCAGGAGGCCGAGGGGCTGCGGCGCTACTGCCACGTCGGCACCGGCAACTACAACCCCAAGACGGCGCGGCTGTACGAGGACCTCGGGCTGCTCACGTGCGACGACCGGGTCGGCGAGGACCTCGCGAAGCTGTTCAACCAGCTGTCCGGCTACGCACCCAGGACCAAGTACCGGCGGCTGCTCGTCGCCCCGCTGCACCTGCGCGCCGGACTCATCGACCACATCGAGTCCGAGGTCGAGCACCACCGGGAGGGCCGCCCGGCGGCGGTCCGCTTCAAGATGAACTCCCTCGTGGACGAGGCGATCATCGACGCGCTGTACCGGGCGTCGACGGCGGGGGTGCCGGTGGACGTCGTCGTCCGCGGCATCTGCGCGCTGCGGCCCGGGGTCCCAGGGCTGTCGGAGACGATCCGGGTGCGCAGCATCCTCGGCCGCTTCCTCGAGCACAGCCGGGTCTTCTGGTTCGCCGGCGGCGGCACACCGGTGGCCTACATCGGCAGCGCCGACATGATGCACCGCAACCTCGACCGGCGGGTCGAGGCGCTGGTGCGGCTCGTCGACCCGAAGCTCGTCCAGCGCACCGGCGAGCTGCTCGACCTGTCCGTGGACCCGGGCACCTCCTCGTGGCACCTCGGCCCGGACGGCTCGTGGACCCGTCACTCGACCGACGCCGACGGCCAGCCCCTGCGGGACCTGCAGGAGATGCTCATCGAGGCGACGCGCACGCGCCCGACGGCCCGGCCCCGACGGTGAGCCCGGCGCGTCAGCGCCTCGTGCGGGCAGCGGGGGCGCTCTGCTGGAGACGGGCCGACGACGGCGGCCTGCAGGTGCTGCTGGTCCACCGGCCCGCGTACGACGACTGGTCCTGGCCCAAGGGCAAGCTGGACGACGAGGAGCCGGTCGCGGTGGCCGCGGTGCGGGAGGTCGCGGAGGAGACCGGGCTGGCGCTGTCCCTCGGCATCACGCTGCCACCCGCGCGCTACCGCCTCGCGGGCGCCACCGACAAGCACGTGGCCTACTGGGCCGCGAACGCCCCGGCGACCGAGCTTCCGCCGCCGCCGCACCCCGAGGAGGTCGACCTCGCGCAGTGGTTCGACGCCGACGAGGCGATGCGCCGGCTGACGCGGCGCGGCGACCGGCAGCAGCTGCAGGCCCTGCTGGACGCCGACGCCGAGGGCGTGCTCGACACCGTGCCGGTGGTGGTCCTGCGGCACGGCCCGGCGGTCCCCCGCGCCGGCTGGACCGGCAAGGAGCAGGACCGCCCGCTCGACGACCGGGGCCGCGAGGTCGCCAAGCTGCTCGTCCCGCTGCTCGACGTGTGGGCCCCGACCCGCGTCGTCAGCAGCCCCTGGGTGCGCTGCACCGAGACGGTGCGCCCCTACACGGACGCCGCCGGCGTGCGCCTGCGCACCAAGGGCCGGCTCTCGGAGACCGGGCACCGCGCCAACCCCGCGAAGGTGTCGGTGCTGGTGCGCAAGCTGCTCTCCCGGCGCGAGCCCACCCTCGTGTGCACCCACCGGCCGGTGCTCGGCACGCTGCTCGGCACGCTGGCGGGCAACGCGGCGACCGGCGTGGGCGACGACATCCCGCGCCGAGACCCGTTCCTCGCGCCGGGCGAGCTGCTGGTGGCGCACGTGTCCCGCCGCAACGGCCGCGTCGTCGCCACGGAGCGTCACTCGCTCGAGGTGTGAGATCCCGCGACCGGGCCTACGGTCGAGGGGTCAGGTGGTTCGCTCGGGAGACGGGAGTCCGCAATGGGCAACGACGACAAGCTCGACCACAAGGCCGAGGAGATGCGCGGAAAGGCCAAGGAGGCCGTGGGGCGCGCCACGGACGACGAGGAGCTGGAGGCCCAGGGTCGGGCCGACCAGTCGAAGGCTGACATCAAGCAGGCCGGCGAGAAGGTCAAGGACGCGTTCAAGCGCTGACCGGGTGACCGGCACGACAGCGGGCGGCCCGCGGCTCCTCCCTGAGGGAGCCGCGGGTCGTCGTTTCACCAGCCCACGCCACGGGTAGAGGAGACTCCATGAGGGCCGCTGAGATGATCATGACCTACCCCGAGGACATCGCCGTCGACCGGGAGACCCTGGCGACCGCCATCCACGCCGCGACCGAGTGCGCCCAGGCCTGCACCGCGTGCGCCGACGCGTGCCTGGCCGAGGAGTCCGTCGCGGACCTGCGGCGGTGCATCGCGCTGAACCTCGACTGCGCGAGCGTGTGCCGCGCCACCGCCGAGGTGCTGTCCCGCCACACCGCCGCGGACGTCGCGGTGACGCGCGCCGTGCTCGAGGCGTGCATCGCCGCGTGCCGCTCCTGCGGCGCGGAGTGCGGTCACCACGCCGGGATGCACGAGCACTGCAGGGTGTGCGCCGAGGCGTGCCGGTCCTGCGAGGAGGCCTGCTCCGCGCTGCTCGGCGTGCTCTAGTGCGCCTCCGGCGCCTCGACGGCGTCGGCGGGCCCGGCGGCCACCGGCTCCGGGTCCTCGCGCCACGTCTGCACGATCGTCCACAGCACGGCCGCGAAGGGGACGGCGAGGATCGCGCCGACGATGCCGGCGAGGATCGTGCCGGCGGTGAGCGCCATGAGGATCGCCAGCGGATGCAGCGACAGGCTGCGGCCGAGGACCACCGGCGCGAGCACGTCGCCCTCGATCTGGTTCACGGCGATGACGACGGCGACCACGATGAGCGCCGTCACGAACCCGTTGGACACCAGGGCGATCAACGCAGCCAGCGCCCCGGCCACGGTCGCGCCCACCAACGGGACGAACGCGCCCACGAACACGACGACCGCCAGCGGCAGGGCGAGCGGGACGCCGAGGATCACCAGGGCCAGGCCGATGAAGAACGCGTCGACCGCCGCGATGATCGCGGTGCCGCGCACGTAGCCGCCGAGCACCATCACCGAGCGGTCGGCGATCCGGTCGTAGCGGTCGGCGTGCCGCTGGGGCAGGAAGTCCTTGAGGAAGGCCCAGATCCGCTCGCCGTCCTTGAGCAGGAAGAAGAGCAGGACCGCGCCGAGGAAGATGCCGGCGACCACCTCGGCCACCAGCGTCGCGCCGGTGATCGCGCCGGACTGCCACTGCGAGCCGGCGACGAACTCCCCCAAGGAGGCCCGGGCGTCCTCGATCTGCTGCCGGCTCAGCCCCAGTGGTCCCTGGGTGAGGAACCGCTCCAGCTCCTCGAGCCCCTGGCTCGCGCCCTCGCGCAGCTCGTCCCACTGGTCGCGTACCGCCGCGCCGACGAGCCAGCCGAGCCCACCGACCGCCGCGAGGCCGGCCAGCAGCGCCGTCCAGACCGCGAGGGCGCGGGGGAGGCCACGCCGGGACAGCCACGTGACGAGCGGGGTCGCGGCGGCGGCGACGAGCGTCGCGATGAGCAGCGGAACGACGAGCAGGCGCAGCGAGACCGCGGCGTAGACGGCGACGACCACGAGCGTGAGGACGATGAGCGTCTGTGCGCTGCGGATCGCGACGCGGCCGAAGCCGTCGCCCCACAGGTCACGCCGCGCGGGGGGTGTCACCATGGCTGCTCACCCTGCCACGGCGTCCAGCACCGGGCGCGGCGGCTCGGCACGCGCGACGGTGCGGCTGCGCGCCGTGACGGTCCGCCACGCAGCGGTCGGCACCTCGTTCACCCTCACGTCACCACGCGGTCGTTCACCGTCACGTCCCCGTGACGTCCCTGTGACGACGCCCAATGACCGGGATTCGTTCACCGGGGGTTCACCCACGGCGGGGTACTGCTTCACCTGTCCTCCCTAGCGTCCTTCGCGACCGGTCAGTCACGCACGCGCTCCAGAGGGGTCCCTCGGAGCTCACCGACTGCAGAAAGGCACCATCGTGAAGCGCAGCACTGGGCTGCAGAAGAAGCTTGGCCGCACGACCACTGTCTCCGCGGCTCTCGTGCTCACCCTCGGCCTGGCCGCCTGCGGTGCCGCGAACGAGGAGCCGGCCGCTGGTGGCGGCGAGAACGGCGGCGAGGCGAGTGACCTCTCGGGCACGATCGCCGGCGCGGGCGCCAGCTCGCAGGCCGCCGCCATGGAGGCCTGGATCGCCGGCTTCTCGAGCGAGTACCCGGACGTCACCGTCAACTACGACCCGGTGGGCTCCGGCGGTGGCCGCGAGCAGTTCACCGCCGGTGGCGTCGACTTCGCCGGCTCGGACGCCTACCTCGACGACGAGGAGGTGGCCGCCGCGAAGGAGACCTGCGGTGGCGACTTCGTGGAGCTGCCGAGCTACATCTCCCCGATCGCCGTCATCTTCAACCTCGAGGGCGTCGAGGAGCTCAACCTCGGCCCCGAGACGATCGCGGGCATCTTCAACCAGGAGATCACCACCTGGAACGACCCGGCGATCGCGGAGGACAACCCGGACGCCGAGCTGCCCGACCTGCCGATCACCCCGGTCAACCGGTCCGACGAGTCCGGGACGACCGAGAACTTCACCGAGTACCTGGCTGCGGCGTCCGGTGGCGCCTGGCCGCACGAGCCCAGCGGCGACTGGCCGGTGGCCGGCGGCGAGGCGGCGCAGGGCACGTCCGGGGTCGTCGGTGCCGTCCAGGGCGGCAACGGCACGATCGGGTACGCCGACGCCAGCCAGGCGGGTGACCTCGGCATCGTCAAGGTCCGGGTCGGCGAGGAGTTCACCGAGTACTCGCCCGAGGCCGCCGCTGCTGTCGTCGAGGCCTCTGAGCGCGTCGAGGGGCGCGGCGAGTACAGCTACGCCATCGACCTGGCCCGCGACACCACGGAGGCGGGCACCTACCCGATCGTCCTGGTGTCCTACCACCTTGCCTGCGCGACGTACGAGGACGCCGAGACGGCGGACCTGGTGAAGGCGTTCCTGTCCTACGTCATCAGCGAGGAGGGCCAGCAGACGGCCGCCGACGCTGCCGGCTCGGCGCCGATCTCCGAGTCGCAGCGCGAGGAGTTCCAGACCGCGATCGACGCGATCTCGGCCGGCTGACCCGGAGCGCGTCGCCAAGAGTGGTACCCGGGGGCCGCATCGTTAGAGTGCGGCCTCCGGGTACCCGCGCGAGACACGGACACAGCAGGGAAGGACGAGCGTGAGCACCACGACAGCCACCGCGGGGCGCGCCACGCGCCGACCCGGGGACCGGGCGTTCTCGGGGACCGCCAGGGGCGCCGGGATCTTCATCCTCGTCATCCTCGCCGGGGTGGCTGCCTTCCTCCTCGTGGAGGCGTGGCCCGCCATCGCGGCGCCGGCCGAGGACGTGCCGGGGGGCGAGGGACTGCTCGTCTACGTCGCGCCGCTCGTGTTCGGCACCCTCTACTCCGCCGTCCTGGCGCTGCTCATCGCCACCCCGCTGGCGGTGGCCATCGCCCTCTTCATCTCGCACTTCGCGCCGCGCCGCCTCGCGACGCCGCTCGGCTACGTGGTCGACCTGCTGGCCGCCGTCCCGAGCATCATCTACGGCCTGTGGGGCCTCGCCGTGGTCGCTCCGCTCCTCGGTGAGCTCGGGGTCTGGCTCGAGGCCAACGTGGGCTTCCTGCCCTTCTTCACCGGTCCTGCCTCGGCGACCGGCCGGACCATGCTGACTGCGGCCGTGGTCCTGGCCGTGATGATCCTGCCGATCATCACGGCTGTGTCGCGGGAGGTCTTCCTCCAGACACCGGTCCTGCACGAGGAGGCGGCGCTCGCGCTGGGAGCCACCCGGTGGGAGATGATCCGCACCGCGGTGATCCCGTTCGGCAAGCCCGGTGTCATCAGCGCCTCGATGCTGGGCCTGGGTCGAGCACTCGGGGAGACGATGGCCGTGGCGATCGTGCTCAGCGTCTCAGGTGGCATCACGTTCACCCTGGTCACCGCCGGCAACCCGGCGACGATCGCCGCGAACATCGCGCTGCAGTTCCCGGAGTCCACCGGGATCGCGGTCAACACGTTGATCTTCTCCGGCCTCGTGCTCTTCGTCATCACCCTGGCCGTCAACATGTTCGCGCGGTGGATCATCGCGCGCCGCGCCGAGTTCTCGGGGGCGAACTGAGATGACCAGCCAGACCCCGCAGACCGTCCGCCCGAGCGACGTCGATCCTGCGGATCGTCCGAGCTTCGCGGGATCGTCGCTGCCCCGCTGGGCGCCTCTCGCCACCGTCGGGGGAGCCGTCGCCGTGGCGCTCCCCCTCGTCGTGTCGGGGTGGAACCCGCTCCTCGCCGCCCTCGTCGCGGCCGTGCTGACGGGTGCCGGGCTCTACGCCTGGTCCCGCAGCGTCGAGGGCCCGCGCCGGGCCGTCGACCGGCTCGTCACCGTGGTGGTCACGTCGGCGTTCCTCCTCGCCCTCGTGCCCCTGGTGTCCGTGATCGTGACCGTGCTGCAGAACGGCCTGCCTCGCTTCGACCCGGAGTTCTTCACGTACTCGATGCGGGGGGTCGTCGGTGAGGGTGGTGGCGCGTACCACGCCATCGTGGGCACGCTCATCGTCACCGGCCTGGCGACCCTGATGTCGGTGCCGATCGGGCTGCTCGCCGCGATCTACCTGGTGGAGTACGGCCGCGGGCGCCTCGCGCGCGCCATCACGTTCCTGGTCGACGTCATGACCGGCATCCCGTCGATCGTGGCAGGTCTCTTCGCGTACGCCCTGTTCGTCGTGTTCTTCGGGCCGGGCATCCGGATGGGCTTCGCCGGCGCCGTCGCCCTGTCGGTGCTGATGATCCCGGTCGTCATCCGCTCGACGGAGGAGATGCTCAAGCTGGTGCCGAACGAGCTGCGAGAGGCCGCGTACGCCCTGGGTGTGCCCCAGTGGCGCACCATCGTCAAGGTCGTCGTCCCGACGGCCATCGCGGGCATCGCCACCGGCGTCACGCTGGCGATCGCCCGAGTGATCGGCGAGACGGCGCCACTTCTCGTCACCGTCGGCATCACGACCTCCATGAACTTCGACGCGTTCGACGACAGCCGGATGGCCACCCTGCCGGTGTTCGCCTACTACTCCTACGTGGCGCCCGGCGTGCCGCGGGACCCGTACATCGACAGGGCCTGGACCGCGGCGCTGACACTCATCATCATCGTGATGGCGCTCAACCTCGGCGCCCGGCTCATCTCTCGCCTGTTCGCACCCAAGACCGGCCGCTGACCCGGCCAGACCGAAGGACACGCACCCGTGGCAACCCGCATCGACGTCTCCGACCTCGACATCTACTACGGCGACTTCCTCGCCGTGGAGAGCGTCTCGATGACGATCGAGCCCAGCTCCGTGACGGCCCTCATCGGCCCGTCCGGCTGCGGCAAGTCGACGTTCCTGCGCTCGCTGAACCGGATGCACGAGGTCATTCCGGGGGCCCACGTCGACGGCAAGGTCGTCGTCGACGGCCAGGACCTCTACGCCCCGAACGTCGACCCGGTGAACGTGCGTCGCCAGATCGGGATGGTCTTCCAGCGACCCAACCCGTTTCCCACGATGTCCATCTACGAGAACGTCGCGGCCGGGCTGCGCCTCAACGCCAAGCGCATCTCCAGGTCCGACCTGGACGACATCGTGGAGGGCTCGCTCAAGGGTGCCAACCTCTGGAACGAGGTGAAGGACCGACTGGGCAAGCCCGGCTCCAGCTTGTCCGGCGGGCAGCAGCAGCGGCTGTGCATCGCCCGGGCCATCGCGGTCAAGCCCCAGGTGCTCCTGATGGACGAGCCAGCCTCGGCGCTCGACCCCATCTCCACACTGGCGATCGAGGACCTCATCGACGAGCTGAAGAAGGACTACACGATCGTCATCGTCACCCACAACATGCAGCAGGCGGCGCGGGTGAGCGACCGGACCGGTTTCTTCAACATCGCCGGCACCGGCAAGCCGGGCAAGCTCATCGAGATGGACGACACCGCGACGATCTTCTCCAACCCGAGCGTCAAGGCGACCGAGGACTACATCTCCGGTCGCTTCGGGTGAGCAGCCCCGTCTAGCCGACGGAGATGTCGAGCTCGGCCAGCAGGCCACGCACGCGACGGTCGATCTCGTCGCGGATGGGCCGTACGGCGTCCACGCCCTGGCCCGCCGGGTCTTCGAGATCCCAGTCGAGGTACCGCTTGCCGGGGTAGAACGGGCAGGCGTCGCCGCAGCCCATGGTGATGACGACGTCCGAGGCCTCGACCGCCTCGTCGGTGAGCTTCTTCGGCACCTCCCGGCGGATGTCGATGCCGAGCTCGTCCATC
>JBKHXE010000122.1:0-16189 GCA_046566185.1 Actinomycetes bacterium
CGCGGCGCCGCGCGCCAAGGCTGCGTCGACACGACGCAGGACGCCGGTCACCAGCGGGGCGTTCCGGTGCGTCGCCGTCTGGCTCATGTCGTCCAGTCAACCGCAGCCCGTGTTTCGTCCTGGTGACGCGCATGGCAAGGTTCGGGAAACCCTCACGGCGTCCGCCGATGCGCAGTGCCAGGGCATTCTCCACGACATCGAGAAGGCGAGGCCGTCGAGCGTCGGGTCGGGGACGTAACCGCAGCAGGAGGCGCGTCAGTGCATGTGCGAACCACCGTCGACCACCAAGGTCTGGCCGGTGATGTAGCCGGCCAGGTCGGAGCAGAGGAACGCGACCGCTCCAGCGACGTCCTGCGGCTGCTGAGGTCTCTTCAGCGAGCGCCGTGCCACCTGCTCCGCCAGTTGCGCTTCGTCGGTGACCTGCTCCAGGCTCGCCTCGGTCCAGGTGAATCCCGGAGCCACTGCGTTGACGGTGATGTTCCGGTCCCCCAGCTCGCGGGCCATCGCCTTGGTCATGCCCACGACCGCGGCCTTCGAGGTCACGTAGTGCAGCAGTCGGGGAGTGCCGCGGAAGGCGATGGCTGAGGCGATGTTGACGACGTGCCCCCGTCCGCTGGCCGTCAGGGGTGGCAGGAGACGCTTCGTGCAGTTCCACACCCCGGCGACGTTGACCCGCTGGACCCGGTCCCACTCCTGCTCGTCGATCTCCTCCATCGGCCGGTACGTGAGGCCCGCGTAGACGGCGGCGTTGTTCACCAGGAACTCCAGTGGGCTCCCGAGGCGGTCGACGTGCTCGACCAGCGGGTCCAGACCGGCGGACGTCCCGACGTCGACCCGAACGGAGCTCGCGCTACCACCGCGCCGCCGGATGGCCTCGGCCGTCTGCTCCGCCGTGTCCGCATCGATGTCCGCCACGATCACCCGGGCCCCGGCGTCCGCAAGGAAGTCGCAGAGGGCCCGACCGATCCCGCGCCCACCCCCGGTGACGACCCCCAGGCGGCCGCTGAGCTGCAGATCACCCACGGCGGCTACTCACCCTTCCCGGCGCCGAGGCCCCAGTGCGGCCCGGGATCGTCGTCCCTCAGGGATACGGCGACGAGCTTCTCGCGCGTGAAGACGTCTACCAGGCCGCGGTAGTGCGATCCCCCGCTCTTCTGCGCCGCGCGGAGCGGCATGTGCGGATCACCCAGGCGACTGGTGCCGCACCAGACCGTGCCGGCGTCGATCCGGGCGGCCACGCGGAACGCCCGTCGCAGGTCGGCCGTCCAGATGTTGGCCGCGAGCGCGTACTGGGAGTCGTTGGCGAGGGCGACGGCGTGGTCCTCGTCGATGAACGGGGTCACGCAGAGGACCGGACCGAAGACCTCCTCCTGGAACACCTCGGCAGTGGGTTCGACGTCGGCGAAGACCGTGGGCTGGAAGAAGTAGCCGGGCAGTCCTTCCACCCGCCCCCCGCCGTGGACCAGCCTCGCCTCTCGCTTACCGCTCTCCACCAGGGACGTCACCTTCTCCAGCGCCTGGCGCGAGGCGAGCGGGCCGACGTGCGTGACGTCGTCCATGGGGTCACCGACCCGCACCCGACCCGCCAGGTCCACGAGCCGGACGAGCACGTCGTCGTACACGTCCTGGTGTACCAGGGCGCGGGTGCCCGCGGTGCAGACCTGACCCGCGTTGGAGCAGACGGACCAGATGATGGCCTCGCATGCGGCGTCCAGGGGCGCGTCCGGGAACACCAGTTGGGGCGACTTGCCGCCCAGCTCCAGCGCCGCCTTGGCGAACCGCCCGGCCGCGGCGGTGGCGACGGATCGTCCAGTGGCCGTGCTCCCGGTGAAGGACAGGCCGCCGACGTCCGGATGGCCGGCCAGGGCTGCGCCGGTCGCCGCGGAGCCCGTGACGACGTTGAGCAGACCGGCCGGCAAGCCCGCCTGGAGCGCCAGCTCGGCGATGAGCAGGGCCGACGACGGCGAGAGGTCCGCGGGCTTCGCGACCACGGCGTTGCCTGCGCCCAGTGCGACTGCCGCGTGCGCCAGCAGCATCCGGCTCGGCACGTTCCCGGGGAGCAGGAGCGCGCACACGCCGACCGGCTCGGGGCAGGTGAGGAAGAGGTGCCCGACAACGTGGCTGCGCTCGGAGCGGCGGAACAGCTGGGGGCCCTCGTGGGCCCAGAACTCGATCTGACCGGTCGACCTCGTGACGTCGGACACGGCCTCGCGCCGGACCCGGCCGACCGTCTCGACGTCCAGCGCGGCGATCTCCTCCGCCGACCGGGCCAGCAGTGCGGCCCAAGCGGTGAGGCGCCTGGTCCGCTCGGCGGCCTCCATCGTCCACCACTGGCGCTGGGCGGCATGACCGCTCTGCACCGCCGCGTCCACCTGCTGGGAGGAGGCCGCGTAGACGGTGCCCACGGGCTCCAGCGTCGACGGGTTCTCCAGCTGCAGCGTCTCCGCGTCGCGATCAGCGGCGACGTAGGCCCCGTCGATGTACGACGTGTAGGTCCTGGTGGCCGGTGGTGCGTCGGCGACCGAGGCCGGGGTGGTTGCCATGTCCTGGATGCACCTTTCGCGAAGACGTGCAGTCGACGTGAACTCCGGCCAAATCTAGCCCAGAGTTCTGCCCTCCGGAAGACCTTTCTGCTAGGGTACGGGACGCCGGCGATGACGTCGCCCGAAGGAGGTTTGGGTATGAGTTCGGTGGTCGCCCCGGACAGCGACGTGGACCTGTTCGCCGACGAGGTGCTCGCGAATCCCTACCCGAGCTACGCCCGGCTGCGCAGCCTGGGCCCGGTGGTGTGGCTGCCCAGGAACGGGTTCTACGCGGTGGTCCGCTACGCGGAGGCGCGGGCGGTCCTGAACGACCACGAGCACTTCGTCTCCGGCCGTGGCGTCGGCTTCAACGAGCAGTTCAACCAGGTCCGCTCCGGCAGCATCATCGCGTCCGACCCGCCGCGGCACGACATCCTGCGCTCCGTCCTCGACGAACGGCTGGGCCCCCGCGCGTTGAAGAACGTGGAGGCAATGATTCGTTCGCGGGCCTCGGACCTGGTCGCCGACATGGCGCAGCGGGCGTCGTTCGACGCGGTGACGGACTTCGCCGAGATCTTCCCGGTGCAGGTCGTGGGGGAGCTCATCGGCTTGCCGGAGGACAGCCGCGGTCGCCTGCTGCAGTGGGCCAACGGTGCCTTCAACGCGTTCGGACCTCCCGGCGAACGGACAGCGGCGGGTCTCGAGGCGATCGCCGAGCAGTTCGAGTACATCCGGACGGTCGCCACCCGGGAGCGGCTCCTGCCCGGCAGCATGGGCGCAGCCGTCTACCAGGCGGCGGAGGCCGGAGTCATCAGCGAGGACGACTGCTTGCCGCTGCTGTCGGCGTACCTCACGGCCGGCATGGACACGACGGTCAACGCGCTCAGCGCCATGATCCTTCTCCTGGGAGAACACCCGGACCAGTGGCGGGAGCTGCGCAACAGCCCCGCCCTGGCGCCGTCGGCGGTCAACGAGGTACTGCGCATCGAGGCGCCAGCACAGCTCTTCTCGCGCGTCGCGGTGACGGACGTCGAGGTAGGAGGCACGCGCATCGAGGCCGGTCGGCGCGTGGCGGTCGTCTACGCCAGCGCGAACCGGGATGAGAACCAGTACCCCGACCCGGACCGCTTCGACGTCCGGCGCAACCCCGCGGGCCACCTCACGTTCGGCTCGGGACTTCACGTCTGTGCCGGCCAGTTCCTGGCCAAGACCGAGCTGCGCGCGGTTCTCGACGCCCTCACCGCCCAGGTCGAGACCATCACGGTGGGAGAGCCGGTGAGAAAGATCAACAACGTTCTCCGCGGCATCACGAGCCTGCCGGTCACCTTCGTCCCGGCTCGGGCCTCGAGGTCGACGGAAAGAGTTCCAGCAGCTCCTCGAGAGCGGCTGTGACCCCGACTACGCCGGCGCCACCTCGACGCCGCCTCCGACCGACCGCCCAGGGAGTCCTGGCATGAGCTGCCCTCGCACGGCCCCCGGCGAGGACGACGTGGAACTCACCACCCGGCGACTGGTCATGCGCCGGCTCGGCCGCGAGCACCTGCCCGACCTGCTGGCCCTGTACGCGGACCCGGAGGTCAGCCGCTTCCTCAAGCCGCTGGACGAGGCGGGCCATCTGCGGCGGATCGAGGAGGCGCAGCAGATGTGGAGCACGCGCGGGCACGGACGGGTGGCGGTGCACGAACGCGGCA
This sequence comes from Actinomycetes bacterium, assembly GCA_046566185.1. GTDB lineage: Bacteria > Actinomycetota > Actinomycetes > Actinomycetales > SCSIO-59966 > SCSIO-59966. The sequence continues at coordinate 4,214 of JBKHXE010000122.1, forward strand.
GCGGCCGGTTCCTCGGCCGTACCGGCCTGCAGTACTGGCCGGCGCACGACGAGGTGGAGCTCACGTGGGCGTTTCGCCGCGACGCGTGGGGCCGCGGTTTCGCCACCGAGGCCGGGCAGGCCTGGCTGCGGTGGGGCTTCGCCCGCCTCGACGTTCCCTCCATCGTCGCGTACATCGCACCGGAGAACACGGCGTCGCGGGCGGTCGCCGGCCGACTGGGCATGACCGTACGGCGCACCGACGTCCAGCATGAACGCGAGGTACTCGTCTATGCCGCGTTCCGCGACGCACCACCGGGCGGACCACTCTATGCAGCAGAGGCGTAGTCTGTTAGACAGAACAATCGAGGCTTGCCGTGAAGGCGCCGGGAGGAGTCGAGACACATGGGCGATCTGGCGAGGGTCCTGGCCGACGTGCGGCGGGGCATGATCCCGGCGCACGTCTACAACGACCCAGAGCTGTTCCAGCTGGAGAAGGAGCGCGTGTTCGGCCGCGCCTGGGTGTTCGTGGCGCACGAGTCGGAGATCCCCAACGCCGGTGACTACGTGGTACGCCGGGTGCTGGAGGACTCCTTCATCGTGGTCCGTGACGAGCAGGGCGCTGTGCGGGCGCACTTCAACATGTGCCTGCACCGCGGCATGCAGGTGTGCAGGGCGGAGATGGGTAACGCCTCGCACTTCCGGTGCCCGTACCACGGGTGGTCCTACCGCAACGACGGTCGGATCGTCGGCCTGCCGTTCCACAAGGAGGCGTATGGCGGCGAGGACGGCTTCAGGCGCAAGGGCCAGCGGCTGCTGCCGGCGCCGAACCTGGCGAGCTACAACGGGCTGATCTTCCTCTCCCTGGACCCCGACGCGGAGCCGCTGGAGGACTTCCTCGGCGACTTCCGCTTCTACCTGGACTTCTACACCAAGCAGAGCCCGAGCGGGATCGAGCTGCGCGGACCGCAGCGTTGGCGGATCAAGGCGAACTGGAAGATCGGCGCCGAGAACTTCGCCGGCGACATGTACCACACGCCGCAGACGCACACCTCGGTGGTGGAGATCGGCCTGTTCCGTGAGCCGAAGGCCGAGAAGCGCAAGGACGGCTGCACCTACTGGGCCGGGAACGGCGGCGGGACGACGTACAAGCTGCCGGAGGGTGGGGTGGACGAGCGCTTCCGGTACGTCGGCTACCCGCAGGTGATGATCGACCGGATGAAGCAGACCCTGACGGAGGACCAGCTGAAGCTGGTCGGTGACGACGGCTTCATGATCAGCGCGGCGTCGATCTACCCGAACCTGTCGCTGGTGCACAACTGGCCGAAGGTGGCGGCCGACACCGAGGACGTGCTGCCGTTCATCTCGATCCGCCAGTGGCAGCCGGTCAGTGAGAACGAGACGGAGGTGCTCTCCTGGTTCGCCGTGGACGCCGAGGCGCCGGAGGAGTTCAAGGCCCTGTCGTACAAGGCCTACCTGATGTGCTTCGGGTCGACGGGGATGTTCGAGCAGGACGACGTCGAGAACTGGGTCTCGTTGACCAGCACCGCCGCGGGCTCGATGGCCCGACGGCTGCTGCTCAACGGCCGGATGGGCCTGCTCGAGGACGGCACCGAGGTTGTCGCGCCGCTGAGCCGCGAGCAGTTCCACGGACCTGGCGTCGCGCACACGGGCTACGGCGAGTACAACCAGCGGGAGCTGCTCTACCGCTGGGCCGACCATGTCGAGCAGCCGGTCCAGGCCGCCGCGACGGTCGAGATGGGAGGGAGCCAGCAGGTCTCCGTCAGCCAGCAGGGCGCCGCCCAGGTGGGGGTGCAGGTATGAGCACCCCCCCGCCCACCCCCGTGACCGGACCGGCCGCACGCGGCGCCACGCCGGTGGAGCTGCACTCGGACCGGTCCGTCCTGGGCCGCAACGCCCCCCGGCAGCAGCGCGTGGGCCGGACCCTGCCGTTCGGCGACGAACGGCACCAGTCGGCCCACCAGTGGCTGGTCGACGAGGCCTGGCTGCTCGACGCCCAGGCCTACGAGGAGTGGCTGGACCTGCTCACCGACGACATCCACTACCTCATGCCGGTGCGCGTGACGACGGCGCTGGGGGCGGGGTACGACACCTCGCCCGGCATGGCGCACTTCGACGAGGACAAGTACTCGCTCTCGCGCCGGGTGGCGCGGTTCCTCACCGAGCACGCCTGGACGGAGGATCCGCCCTCCCGGCTCCGCCACCACCTGACCAACGTGCGGACGTTCGCGACGGACGACCCGGACCACCTCGTCGTCGACTCGGCGACCCTGCTGTTCCGTAATCGCGGCGACGTGCGCGAGGGCTCCTTCGTCTCCGCCGGGCGGGAGGACCTGCTCCGGCGGACCCCGGACGGCTGGAAGCTGGCGCGCCGGACGATCATGGTGGACGACTCGGTGATCCGCATGCAGAACCTGGCTATCTTCCTGTGAGCGCAATACCCGAGCTCGAGCGCAGCGGTCGGAGGGGGAGTGCGGCGATGACCCTGAAATGGGACGGCGAGGACGAGGACGCCCGTGCCGCCCGGCGGGCGGCCGACGAGCGGGCCGAGCTGCTCCAGCACACGACGGGCGAGCCGATCTCGATAGGCAACGAGTTCGCCGAGGTGCGCGTGGTGCGTGTGGAGACGCGCAACGGCTCCCGGCTGCTGGTCGAGTCGCCGAAGTCGGGCCAGTGGGTCGCGCTGTGCCCCCTGGAGCTCGAGGCGCTGACCTGGCAGAACACCGCCACGTTCTCGGCCATGGTCGGCAACCCTTTCGGCCCCCTGGTCCGGGAGGATGAGGACGGGTCGTGAGTGGCTGGCTGGAGGGGCGCCGCGCCCTCGTGGTGGGTGCCGGGTCAGGGATCGGTCGGGCGGTGGTCGACGCCTTCCTGACGGAGGGTGCCCAGGTCGCCGTCCTGGAACGTGACGAGGCCAAGGCCGCGGCCCTGCGGGAGGCACGGCCCGAGGTGCCGGTGACCGTGGGTGACGCGACGACGCCGGGGGCCAACGAGGCGGCGGTGGCCGCGGCCGCGGCCGCGTTCGGCGGGCTGGACGTTCTGGTGAGCTGTGTCGGGATCTTCGACTACTACCGCAGTATCGAGGATCTCGACGCGGACGTGATCGACACGGCGTTCGACGAGATCTTCGGGGTCAACGTCCGGTCGATGCTGCACTCGGTCAAGGCGGCGCTGCCGCTGCTGGCGGCGTCGGAGTCCGCGGCGGTCGTGCTCACCGAGTCGACCTCGGCCTACTACCCGGGGCGGGGAGGGGTCCTGTACGTCGCCTCCAAGTTCGCCGTCCGGGGCATCGTCACCGCGCTCGCGCACGATCTGGCCCCGGGCATCCGGGTCAACGGGGTGGCGCCCGGAGGCACCCTGGACACCGACCTGCGCGGCCTGCCGAGCCTGGGCCTGGCCGACCGCAGCCTGGGCGCGACTCCGGGACGTGCTGCCGAGATGGCCGCGAGGACGCCCCTCCACGTCGCGCTGACAGCGCAGGACATGGCCTGGAGCTACGTCTACCTGGCGTCCGGGCGAGCCCGTGGCGTCACCGGCACGACCGTGCACCCGGACGGCGGCGCCGGGATCGCCGCGCCCAAGAAGCGGGCCTGAACCGAGAAAGGACGTGACATGCCGGTATTGAAGGCCGACTTTGGTGCCTGCCAGGGGTACGCCAACTGCGTGGACGCCGCGCCGGACGTCTACGACATCGACGACGACGGTGTGGTGGTGCTGCTGCGCGAGGAGATCTCCGAGGAGGACCGGCCCCGCATCGAGGAGGCCGCGCGGAGCTGCCCGGTCAACGCGCTGAGCATCGAGGACGCATGACCACCACGGTCGTCGTCGGCGCCTCCGTCGGCGGCGTCCGCGCTGCGCAGGCCCTGCGGAGCGAGGGCTTCAGCGGCCGGGTCGTGCTCGTCGGGGCGGAGTCGCACCTTCCCTACGACAAGCCCCCGCTGTCCAAGCAGTTCCTGGCCGGGGACTGGGGGCTGGACAAGGTCGTGCTGCTGACCGCCGAGAAGGCCGCGGAGGCCGGCATCGAGCTGCGGCTGGGCTCCCCGGCCACCCGGCTGGACGTCGCGGGCCGCCGGCTGCTGCTGGCCGACGGGGAGGCGCTGGACTACGACAAGCTCGTGGTGGCCACCGGAGCGTCCGCCCGGCCCTCGCCGTGGCGCCCGGACTCCGGCGTGCACGTCGTCCGGACCCTGGACGACAGTCGGCGCCTGGCAGAAGCCCTGCGGCAGGACGGCCCAGTCGTCGTCGTCGGTGGCGGCTTCATCGGCGCGGAGGTGGCTGCCACCGCCCGCGGGCTCGGCCGGGAGGTGACCCTCGTCGACCCCATGCCCACACCGATCGGGCGCGTCGTGGGACCGGAGATCGGGTCGCTGTTCACCGCGCTTCACCACCGGCACGGCGCCGCCACCAGGTTCGGTGTCGGTGTCGAGGAGGTCGCGGGTGTCGCCGGAGACCTCACGGTGGGACTCACGGACGGCACCCGGCTTCGCGCGGCGACCGTCGTCGTCGGCATCGGCGCGATCCCGAACGACGGGTGGCTGGCCGACTCGGGGATCCCGGTCGAGAACGGCGTCCTGTGCGACGAGTACTCGCGCGCCGTGGACGTCCCGGACGTCCTCGCCGTGGGCGACGTCGCGCGATGGTTCCACCCCGGTCGCCGCGAGCACGTCCGCGTCGAGCACTGGACCAACGCGGTGGAGCAGGCGGTGGTCGCGGCGCACAACATCGCCCACCCGGACGACCTGCGGACCCATCGTCCGGTGGAGTACGTCTGGAGCGACCAGTACGACTGGAAGGCGCAGATCGTCGGCCGGCCGGTGCACGGCGTCCGGCACGAGATCGTCGGGACGCTCGAGGGCGAGCACCCCCGTGGCGCGGTCCTGTACCAGGACGACGCGGGCCGGCTGTGCGGAGCCGTGTCGGTCAACTGGCCCCGCGCCCTGGTCCAGTGCCGGCGCATGGTGACGCAAGACGTCGGGTACGACGAGGCGCTGGACGCGGTGCGGGGTCTGACGTCGGCGGGACCCGCCGGGGGCGACCCGCAGGCGACCGCCGCGGGTGGTTGAGCTGGCGTGGCCGGGCGCGCAGGCCTCGCCGCACCCCGGCATGTCTCTCTCGGGTGGACGGAGAATGGTCGAGCGTTCTCTGCAGGGCAGACAGCGCGTAGCCTTGACCGGTGACGTCCGTGGAAGAGCTGCCCCCTGCGCCGTCGTACGGCAGTACCCCAACCTACCCGATCGAGTCGGTGGACAAGGCTCTGCAGGTGCTGCTGCTCCTCGGCGAGCAGCCCAGGCTCCGGCTCACCGACGTGAGCCGGTACCTGGGCGTGGCCTCGTCCACCGCGCACCGTCTGCTGGCGATGCTGCAGTACCGCGGCTTCGTCCGGCAGGACGCGGCGACACGCAGCTACGTGCCGGGGCCCACGCTCGACGGGCTGGCGTTCGGGGTGCTGCGCCGGCTGGACGTGCGCACCCGCGCCCGCCCCGTGCTGGAGAGGCTCAACGTCGACCTGGGGGAGACCGTCCACCTCGGCCGGCTGGAGGGCGACCAGGTCCACTTCATCGACTCGCTGGAGAGCACCCGCGCCCTGCGGGTCGGTGGTCGGCTCGGCCGGTCCATGCCAGCGCACTGCACGTCGACGGGGAAGGCGCTGCTGGCAGAGCTCTCCGAGGACGAGGTGCTGCGGCTCTACCCGACCGAGGAGCTGGTGCAGCTGACGTCGCACTCGATCGCCAGCCGCACGGCGCTCCTCGAGGAGCTGGCCCGCATCCGCGAGCGCGGCTACTCACGCAGCATGGAGGAGGCGGAGGAGGGCGTCAGCTCCATCGCCATGGCGCTGCACTCGACCCAGTCCCCGCGGCTCGCGGTCAACGTCTCGGTGCCGATGAACCGCATGACCGACGACGTCGTGACGGCGATCCTCGGGCGGCTGACCGAGGCGACCGGCGAGCTGGATCACCTGCTGCTGTAGCCGTCCGGCCGCGGGGGGCAGGGCGGTGATCGGCCCCGGCGAGCTGCTGGCCATCGCTGCCCTGCTGCTGTTCAGCATGAACGCTTTGGTTGTCGGGCCTGCCATCCGCCGGCTGCCGCAGGACCTCGGCTTCCTGGTCAGCCTGGCCAGCAACGTGGTCTTCGCGTCGACGGTGGTGCTCGGGCAGTACCTCGTCCTGGGCGGTCCGGGGTCTGCACCGGAGTGGGACGCGATCGGGATGTTCGCCGTCGGCGGAGTGCTGACCTCCTACCTCGGCCGGTGGTTCTGGACCAAGTCCATCGGCGCCATCGGCCCCACCCGGGCCAGCGCCATCCAGGTCACCAACCCCTTCTTCGCCGCGGTGTTCGCGTGGATCCTGCTCGACGAGTCGCTGCCGCCCGTCGCCATCCTCTGCGGTCTGGCCGTCCTCGTCGGGCTCAACCTGACCGCACGGCGACGGCTTGCTGCCGGCCAGGACGACGACTCGCGCCGGTCCGTCTCGCTTGTCCACCTCGGGATCGGGCTGCTGGGCGCACTGGCCTACGGACTCGGCAACGTCGCCCGCGGCGCGGGTGTCCGCGACTGGGAGGCGCCGATCGTCGGGAGCTTCGTCGGCGCCGTGGTGGGGTTCCTGGCCTATGCGGTGGTGCACACCGATCTGCGCAAGCTCGCGGGCGCCGTCCGCGCCGCCGACCGGACGGGGCTCCGGCTGTGGCTGTTCAGCGGCGGGCTGACCATCGGGGCGCAGACCGCCCAGATCGCGGCCACCCAGTACATCCCGGTGGCGATCGCCGTGGTCATCTCGGTGGCCGTGCCGGTCGTCGTCCTGCCGGTCAGCGTCCTGTTCCTGGGACGCAGCGAGGCCATCGGGATGTCCACCACCGTCGGGGTCCTGCTGATCCTCGGCGGCGTCGCGGGCCTGGTCCTGACCTGACGAGCGAACCGCCCGCGGCAGGCGGTCAGTCGGGCAGCCGGCCGTCCTGGCGGGACTTCTGCTCGTAGTAGTCCCAGACCTTGCGCGCGATCTTCGGCTGCCAGTTGGTCGTGCGCGTACGCTCCAGGTTCTCCCCGCGCAGGGGCACCACCGGGCCCAGCAGGGAGGCGTAGTACTGCTTCTTCGCGTTCTCCTCGACGTACACGGCCCGGGCGAACAGCGTCTGGATCCCGCTCTCGGCCACGACGCTCCCGTGGTAGCGAAGGCTCGCGACGGTGGACCGGCCGAGCACTGCGGCCAGCTCGTCGCCCATCTCGCGAGTGTTGACCAGGCTCGACGGCTCGTAGACCGGCATGCCTGCCTCGACGAACGAGCCGATCGAGAAGACCGGCTGCATGTCGATCCCGGCGATGCCGAGGACCGTCTGCCAGTGCGGGTGGTTGTGCAGCACCGCCGAGACGTCGTCGCGCGCGCGGTACACCGACGTGTGGATGTGCTTCTCGCTCGGCGGCTCGTCCTCGCCCTCGACGAGGTTGCCCTCCAGGTCCATGGTCACGATGTCGTCGGCCGTCAGGTTGGCGCGGCTCGCGCGGCGTGAGTTGATCAGCACGCGGTCCGTGCCCGGGACCCGGCAGCTCAGGTGTCCGTTCATGTCCACCAGGCCGGCACCCTCGAGCATCCGGATCGCCGTGACGATCTCGTGCTTGATCTCGCTGGTGTCCACGGAGGCTCCTCGGCCCGGGTGACGTGCACGACGCCCGCCACCCTATCCAGCATTCCTCTGCAGCACGACCCACTACGTCTGCTGTCCAGAGAAGTAGGCCGACGAAACCTTTACATGCGGATGTGGCCGGTCCTACTCTCCTGGGCGGAAGTACGTTCTGCTGAGCGCTCACCGGCACGGTCGGGGGGAGCGGGCGGAGACCCGGGGAACGAGAGAGCCGAGGAGCACGCACACATGACCGCGACGGAGTCCGGAGTCCGATTTCTGACCAACCCGTACCTGCAGTGGGCGAACGGGGAGGGCATCCCCGTGGTCGAGGACTTCGGCGTCGACCTGCTGGCCGTCGAGACCGGACCGTGGGCGCGCACCGGGGTCAACGGCGCGTTCGTGCACGTCAAGGGGCGGGGTGACTTCATCGACGTGGTCGTCCTCGACCTCCCGCCCGGTGCCGCGACCGAGCCGCAGAAGCACCTCTACGAGGAGGTCGTGTACGTGCTCAGCGGTAGGGGCAGCACGACGATCGAGGCGCCCGACGGGCGGAAGCACTCCTTCGAGTGGGGGCCGAAGAGCCTGTTCGCCCTGCCGCTGAACTACCGGTACCGGCACTACAACGCCAGCGGCTCGGAGCCGGCACGGCTGTCCTCCACGACGAGTGCGCCGATCGTCATGAACCTGTTCCACAACGACTCGTTCGTCTTCGACAACCCCGCGGAGTTCCCCGAGCGACTGGGCGCCGAGCGGCACTTCTCCGGCGACGGCGACTTCCTTCCGCTGCGGCCGGGGCGGCACATGTGGGAGACGAACTTCGTGCCGGACCTCGCGAGCTTCGAGTTGCAGGAGTGGAAGGCCCGCGGAGCCGGCGGCAGCAACATGATGTTCGTCCTCGCCGACGGCACCATGCACGCGCACATCTCCGAGATGCCCGTGGGCACCTACAAGAAGGGTCATCGCCACGGCGCGGACTTCCACGTGTACGCCGTCACCGGGCAGGGCTACTCGCTGCTCTGGTACGAGGGCGACGAGGACTTCCACCGGGTCGACTGGCGTCACGGCGTCGTCTACGCACCCCCGGACATGATGTTCCACCAGCACTTCAACACCAGCCCGGACCCCGCGCGCTACCTCGCGGTCGCCTTCGGTGGCCTTCGCTACCCGTTCACCGCCGACAAGGTCAAGACGTTCATGGGGATGGACGTCTCGCTCAAGGACGGCGGGCGCCAGATCGAGTACGAGGACGAGGACCCGCGCATCCGGAGGCTGTACCGGGAGGAGCTGGCGAAGACCGGTGCGGAGTTCCGCATGAAGCAGTTCCTGTCGGAGCCGGCGTGACCGACTCCCTCGATCGGGGATGGGGGGTCCGGGCCGAGGACCTCGTCATCCACGACCACCACGCCGGGGAGGGGGAGCACGACCACCTGCCGCGCGGCGACGAGGGGTACTGGGACGTCGAGAACGTCGAGCTGACCACCGTCGGCATCGACATCGGCTCGTCGACCTCGCACCTGATGTTCGCCCGCGTGCACATGCAGCGGCTGGCGCAGGCGCTGTCCAGCCGGTTCGTCGTGGTCCGCCGCGAGGTCCTGTGGCGTTCCCCGGTCACGCTGACGCCGTACTTGCCGGACAACCGCATCGACGCCGAGGCCCTGGAGTCGTTCATCCACGCGGCCTACGAGCAGGCCGGCATCAAGCGGGCCGACGTCGACACCGGCGCGGTCATCCTCACCGGGGAGGCGCTCAAGCGGCGCAACGCCAAGGCCATCGCCGAGCTGTTCGCCGACGAGGGCGGCCGCTTCGTGACCGCCTCCGCCGGCCACCACCTCGAGGCCCTCATGGCAGCCCACGGGTCGGGTGCCGTGGCGCTGTCGCAGGACGGCACCGTCGTGCTCAACGTGGACATCGGCGGCGGCACGAGCAAGTTCGCGCTGTGCCGAGACGGCGAGGTCCTCGAGACCGCGGCGGTGGCCGTCGGAGGCCGACTGGTCGCCCACGAGGACCGCCGGGTGACGCGCGTGGAGGGGCCCGCCCAGGAGGTGGCCGGCACGCTGGGCAGGCGCCTCGCGCTCGGCGAGGTGCTGGCGCCGGACCTGGAGCAGGAGCTCGTCCGGCGCATGAGCGACGTGCTGCTGGACCTGATCGCCGGGGGCGACGGCGGCGAGCTGGGCCGCCGGCTCATGGTGACGGAGCCGCTCACGTGCCTCCCCCGGGTGCGCCCGCACGTGGTGACCTTCTCCGGAGGGGTGGCCGAGTACATCTACGGCCGTGAGCCGGCCGACTACGGCGACCTGGCGTTGGCTCTTGCCGACGCCATCCGCTCGGCCGTCCCGTCCGGACGCCTGGGGGCGAAGGTGGCTCAGCCACCCGAGGGCATCCGCGCCACGGTGATCGGGGCGTCCCAGTTCTCGGTCCAGGTCAGCGGCAACACCGTCTCGCTCTCCGACGAGTCGGTGCTGCCGATGCAGAACCTGCCCGTTCTGCACCTTCAGGCCGGCCTGTCCGACGAGATCGACGCCGAGGAGGTCGCCGCGGCGGTGCGCGCGGCGGCCGTGCGGCACGGCATGGAGGACGGCAGCGCCCCGGTGGCCCTCTCCGTCAAGTGGGCCCACGAGCCCTTGTACCAGCGGCTGCGAGGCCTGGCCGACGGCCTGGCTCAGGGCCTGACGCCGTGGAGCCGGGCGGGTCACCCGGTCGTCGTGCTGGTCGACGGCGACATCGGCAGCAGCCTCGGGCACATCCTGCGTGACGAGATCGGCTTGCCGGTCCCCGTGGTCTGTCTCGACGGCCTGACCCTGCAGGAGCTGGACTTCGTGGACATCGGGGAGCTCATCCGGCCGGCGCATGTCGTGCCGCTCGTCATCAAGTCGTTGTTGTTCTCCGCCGACGGCGCGCCCGACAGGGCCGACGTCCTGCCCGGTGCCGTTCGGTGACGTCCGGCCGACCACGCCTGGGCGTCCCTCTGCCGCCGACCCGTCTGCCCGCCGATCCGCACGTCACTCTCGGACAAAGGAGCGCACGATGAATCACGCCCACAGCGGTGGCCTCCAGGCCTCCCGCATCCTCGCCGGTGCCGTCGCAGCCGGCCTGACGCTCACCGCCTGCGGCGGGGACGCCGCCACCGACGGCGCGAGTGCCGGCGACGAACCCACCGCCGAGGAGCCGTACTACGCGGGCACCACGATCGACTTCGTCGTCCCGTACGAGCCGGGGGGCGGCTATGACACGTACGCCCGTGCGTTGGCTCCGTACCTCGGCGAGTGCCTTGACGCCAAGCTCGTGGTGCAGAACGAGCCGGGCGCCGGAGGCCTCCTGGCCACCAACAGGACGTTCAGCACCTCGGCCGACGAGGCGCGCATCCAGATCGTCAACACGGTGGGGGCGGTCAGCGCGCAGATCGCCGGTGCGGAGGGCGTGCAGTTCGACATGCTGGAGTTCTCCCCGGTGGGCCGCATCGTGGCGACGACGTCGGCGCTGGCCGTGGGCGCGGACTCCCAGATGCAGGACTTCCAGGACCTCATCGACATGGACCAGCCGGTCCGCTTCCCCTCGACAGGCGAAGGCGCCAACGACTACATCACGCCGAACGTCCTGGCCGCGATCTACGGTTTCGAGACCGAGATGATCACGGGGTTCCAGGGGTCCGGCGAGGCGCGCCTGGCGCTCATCAGCGGCGACGGCGACGCTTACGTCCAGTCCTGGGACAGCATGTACGACTCGATCCAGAGCGGCGAGGTCCGACCCCTGGTGGTCGCCTCCATGGAGCCCGTGGAGAAGCTGCCGGACGTCCCCACGCTCGCCGACTACGAGCCGGACGGTGAGGGCGGCGAGCAGCTTCGCAACGAGCTCTCCGCCCTGGAGGCCACCGGTCGCGGGATCGTGGCACCGCCCGGACTGCCCGACGACCGTCTCGCGGAGCTGCAGGAGGGCTTCACCTGCGCCTTCGAGAACGAGGACTTCCTCTCCGAGCTGGAGAAGCAGGAGCGCCCGCTGAACGTGCTGTCCGGGGTGGAGTGGCAGGAGGTCCTGGACGAGGCGCTCAACAGCAGCGAGCAGTTCCAGACCATCATCACCGAGTCCTTCTGACCACAACGGCCCGATCGAGAGGGTGCCGCCGGCTCTGCGCAGCGGCACCCTCCTCGGGGCGATCAGCGACCGCGCATCATCTTCCGGTTCGGCCGGGCGCGGAACGGGTCGATGCCCTGGGGGATCGGCGGGCGGAGCCCGCCCAGCGACTTCAGCCGCACGACGACCTGTGCCGCCTCGCCCTTGGTGAGCTTCGGCTTCAGCTTCGTCACGGTGCGGGGGACCTTGCGCAGCGGCACCTGCCCCTCGCCGTCCCCTGCCTGGATGAGGTGCA
>JBKHXE010000123.1:0-5866 GCA_046566185.1 Actinomycetes bacterium
GCGGCGGAGAAGGAGCTGCTCGAGCGGGTCGACGCCCTCGTCGCGGAGCGCGACCGGGTGCTGGCCGGGCTGCGCGAGCAGGGCTGGGACGTGCCGGACGCCCAGGGCAACTTCGTCTGGCTCGCCCTCGGCGACGACACCCTCGACTTCGCGGCGATGTGCCAGGCCGAGGGTCTGTCGGTGCGGCCGTTCGCCGGCGAGGGCTGCCGGTGCAGCGTCGCCGAGACCGAGGCCAACGACCGGTTGCTCGACCTCGCGCGGCGCTGGCGGGAGCGCTCCGCCTCCTAGGGCTTGACCGCCGGCGCCGGAGCGGCGGCCGCCTGCACCGCCTGGCGGCGTCGTCCACCGCGCTCGGTCCGGACGACGAGCAGCACCCCGAGCACGGCCAGCCCGCCACCGAGCACGACGGCCGCCGTCACCGGCTCCGCCAGCAGCGCCCACCCCAGGACCACCGCCACGACGGGGTTGACGTAGGCGTACGTGGACACGAGCGAGATCGGCGCGGCACCCAGCAGCCAGGCGTACGCCGTGTACGCGACGAGCGACCCGAAGACCACGAGGTAGCCGAGCGCGACCCAGCCCGACGCCTCGACCGCCGCCAGGTCGACGTCCGCCCACTCGCCGCGCAGCGTGCCGCCGGCGAGCAGCCCGAGCGCCCCGGCGGCCATCTGCCACACCGAGGAGGCGAAGGGGTCCGCGGGCATCGGCAGCCGGCCCGCGGACATCGACCCGGTGGCCCACAGCAACGTGGCGAGCACGACGAGCAGGGTCCCCGCCCACGTCACGTCGCCCTCGTGACCACCCGGACGCGCGAGGACGGCGACCCCCGCGAACCCCACCGCGGTCCCCACCCACGTCGGCGCGCGAGGCAGGTCGCCGGTGACGCTGCGCATGAGCACCAGCCAGAGGGGCGTGGTGGCCACGAGGAGGGCCGCCAGGGCGCTCGGCACCTCCTCCTCGGCCACCGCGACCAGGCCGTTGCCGCCGAGCAGCAGGAACAGGCCCACGACGGCGCTGGCGCCGACCTGGCGGGGCGGCAGGAGCAGGCGCCGCGGCCCGGTCCGGACGGCGAGCACGGCGGCGAGCAGGACGGCGGCCGCGGCGAAGCGGGCCGACATCGACAGCATCGGCGGCAGGCCGGCGAGGACGACCACGCGGATCGCCAGGTAGGTCGACCCCCAGACCACGTAGACGATGCCGAGCGCCAGCCACACGCGTGCGCCGGACTGACCAGCGGGCACGGCCTCCTCCTACGCCGAACGGGTTGCTCCTGCGCGACCGATATGGGCGAAACTGTGACGCACAGCAAACGCGGGGCTACTCTGAGGGCTCCTTCTTCGTGCGGCGCACCTGCCGTGAACTGTGACATGCCTGGGGGTGGCGGATGCACGCGGCTCCGCGTCGGCGCTCGACGGTCGGCCTCACGGCCGCCGCCGCCGCGCTGTCCGCGGGAGGCGTGCTGCTGCTGGGGCTGCTCGGCACCATGGCCGTCACCGGCGGCGGCCTGCCCGGCACCGGTGACCAGGACGGGCTGTGGCGTCCCGGTGGCGTCGTGATCGCGGCACCCGCGCAGGCCGCCGAGCCCCCGGCCCCGGCGACCGGCGACGAGGCGCAGCCCGTCCTGCGTCGTCCGGTCGCCGTCGTCGCGGCCGACGGCGTGGACGTCGCCGTCGCCTCCGAGCCCGTGCTCACCGCGACGCCCCCGCCGCCGGCCCCCACGGCCCCGCCGGTCGACCGCGGCCGGGCGGCCGAGCCGGGCCGCCAGAAGGACTCCGCGGGTCAGCTGGAGCCGGACCGGCAGGACGGCTCGGGGCGTCAGGACGGCAAGAACGGAAAGAACGACAAGAACGGCAGGAACGACAAGGGAGCCGGCTCGCCACCGGGCCGCGATGCCGACCGTGTCAGCGCCTCCGGCAGCACCGCGCCCGGGCGGTCCGCTGAGGCTCCCGGCCGTCAGGCGCAGCGGGTCACCGCGGCGCCCGGCGGCACGTCGGCCAAGGGCAAGCCGCACCAGCAGCTGTCGGTCTCCGGCGCGGTCGACAGCGCTCTGACGCCGCCGGGCCGGGCCCTCGGTCACCAGAAGGTCGACGGCGGCCACGTGCCCCCGGGTCACGCCCGTCCCTGATCGTCGTCCGGCGTACCACGTGGCCCGCAGCGGCCGATACGGTGTGCTCAAGCGCCTGTGAGCGGCGCCACGTCCCGCACCGGCGACCCGTACCGAGGGTGGGGCGTTCCCGGCCGCGCCGGCTCGGGCGACCCCCGGACGCCGGCACCGACGAAGGAGAGCACGTGACCGACAGCGTCGTCGGCTCGAGAACGGCGCCCACCGGGCCCGAGCTCGTCCAGCTGCTCACCCCCGAGGGGGAGAGAGTCGACCACCCGGAGTACTCCGACCTCGTCGCCCACCTCGGGCCCGAGGACCTCCGCGGCTTCTACCGCGACCTCGTCCTGACCCGCCGCATCGACGCGGAGGCGACCGCCCTGCAGCGGCAGGGCGAGCTGGGACTGTGGGCCAGCCTGCTGGGCCAGGAGGCCGCCCAGATCGGCTCCGGCCGCGCGACCCGCCCGCAGGACTTCGTCTTCCCCACCTACCGCGAGCACGGCGTCGCCTGGTGCCGCGGCGTGGACCCGGTGACCCTGCTCGGCCTGTTCCGCGGCGTCAACCAGGGCGGCTGGGACCCGAAGCAGAACCACTTCCAGCTCTACACGATCGTCATCGGCTCCCAGACCCTGCACGCCACCGGCTACGCGATGGGCGTGCAGCGCGACGGAGCCGTGGGCACCGGGGACGCCGACCGCGACACCGCCGTCATCGCCTACTTCGGCGACGGTGCGACGTCCCAGGGCGACGTCAACGAGGCGTTCGTCTTCGCGGCCGTCAACAACGCGCCGGTCGTGTTCTTCTGCCAGAACAACCAGTGGGCGATCTCCGAGCCCAACGAGCGCCAGACCCGCGTGCCGCTCTACCAGCGCGCCAGCGGTTTCGGCTTCCCGGGTGTCCGGGTCGACGGCAACGACGTCCTCGCCGTCTACGCCGTGACGAAGGCCGCGCTCGACCGGGCCCGCTCCGGCGACGGCCCGACGTTCGTCGAGGCGTTCACGTACCGGATGGGCGCCCACACGACGTCCGACGACCCGACCCGGTACCGCATCGCGGCCGAGGTCGAGGAGTGGAAGCTCAAGGACCCCATCGCCCGCCTCAAGGCGTACCTGTCGCGCGGCGGCCACGCGGAGCCCGACTTCTTCGACGCCGTGGACGACGAGAGCGAGCGGCTCGCCGAGCACCTGCGCGACGGCTGCCGGGCGCTCGCCGACCCGGACCCGGTGACGATGTTCGACCACGTCTACACCGGCCCCCACTCCCTCATCGACGAGGAGCGCGCCTGGTTCGAGCAGTACCACGCGTCGTTCGCCGACGCCGGCGCCGGCGAGGAGGTGGCCCGATGACCACGATGACGATCGCCAAGGCCGTCAACGCCGGGCTGCGCAGGGCGATGGAGGACGACCACAAGGTCCTCGTCATGGGCGAGGACGTCGGCAAGCTCGGCGGCGTCTTCCGCGTCACCGACGGCCTGCAGAAGGACTTCGGCGAGGACCGGGTCATCGACACCCCGCTCGCCGAGTCAGGGATCATCGGCACCGCGATCGGGCTGGCGCTGCGCGGCTACCGGCCCGTCGCGGAGATCCAGTTCGACGGGTTCATCTACCCGGCGTACGACCAGATCGTCTCCCAGCTCGCGAAGATGGGGTACCGCTCCGAGGGCTCGGTGCGGTTGCCCGTCGTCGTCCGGGTGCCCTACGGCGGCGGCATCGGCGCCGTCGAGCACCACAGCGAATCGCCCGAGGCCTACTTCGCCCACACCGCCGGCCTGCGCGTCGTCACCTGCTCCAACCCGGCGGACGCCTACTGGATGATCCAGGAGGCCATCGCCTGCGACGACCCGGTGATGTTCTTCGAGCCGAAGCGGCGGTACTGGGACAAGGGCGAGGTGGACACGGACGCGGCGACCGGCGCCGTGCTCCCCATGCACGGCGCGCGCATCGTCCGCCCGGGACGGCACGTCACCGTGGCCGCCTACGGGCCGATGGTGAAGACGGCCCTGCAGGCCGCGGACGCCGCGGCCGAGGAGGGCAAGGACGTCGAGGTGGTCGACCTGCGGTCGCTGTCGCCGATCGACTTCGACACGCTGCAGCACTCGGTGGAGCGCACCGGCCGGCTGGTCACGGTGCACGAGGCGTCGGTCTTCCTGGGCGTCGGCGCCGAGGTCGCGGCCCGCATCACCGAGCGCTGCTTCTACTCCCTCGAGGCTCCGGTGCTGCGCGTCGGCGGGTTCCACATCCCCTACCCGGCGAGCCGGGTGGAGGAGGACTACCTGCCCGACCTCGACCGCGTCCTGGACGCCGTCGACCGCTCACTGGCGTTCTGAGAGAGGGAGCTTCGATGCCGCAGATCAAGCAGTTCCGGCTCCCCGACGTCGGGGAGGGCCTCACCGAGGCCGAGATCGTGTCGTGGAAGGTCAGGCCCGGCGACACCATCAAGGTCAACCACACCATCGTCGAGATCGAGACCGCCAAGTCGCTCGTCGAGCTGCCGTCGCCGTTCGCCGGCGTCGTCACCGAGCTGATGGTCGACGAGGGGCAGACGGTCGACGTCGGCACCCCGATCATCAGCGTGGACGTCGACCCGGCCGGTGCGCCGTCCGCCAACGGCGGGACGCCGACGATGCCGGCCGAGTCCGCCGAGATCGTGCCGTCCTCGCCGTCCGACGTCGAGACCCCGCCCGAGCACGGCGCGGTCGAGCCCGGCATGGTGGGCGGTCCGGCGTCCGGTGGCCGGCAGGCGGTGCTCGTCGGCTACGGCCCGCGGACGACGGAGGCCAAGCGCCGTCCGCGCCACGTCGCCGCCACCGCCGTCGCGACCGAGCCGGTTGCCGCGCCCGTGACCGCGACCCCGCAGCCCGCGGCCCCTGTGATCGCGGGGGCGAAGGTGCTCGCCAAGCCGCCGGTGCGCAAGCTCACCAAGGACCTCGGCGTCGACCTGCGCAGCCTCAGGCCGTCCGGCCCGGGCGGTGTGGTGACACGGGACGACGTGCTGGCGGCCGGCGAGGCGCCCGCACCGACCGCGGCAGCCGCGCGGCCCGGCGAGCGCGAGACCCGGATCCCGGTCAAGGGCGTGCGCAGGATGACGGCACAGGCGGTGACCGCGAGCGCGTTCACGGCGCCGCACGTCACCGAGTTCGTCGCCGTCGACGTCACGCGCACGGTGCGGCTCGTCGAGCGGCTGCGGGCCGACCGCGAGTTCGAGGGCGTCAAGGTGTCGCCGCTGCTCGTCGTGGCCAAGGCGCTGCTGATCGCCGTCCGGCGCAACCCGGAGATCAACGCACGGTGGGACGAGCAGGCCCAGGAGATCGTGCTGAAGCACTACGTCAACCTCGGCATCGCGGCGTCCACGCCGCGCGGCCTCGTCGTCCCGAACGTCAAGGACGCCGACCGGATGACGCTGCGCGAGCTGGCCGAGGCGCTCGGCGAGCTGACGCAGCGGGCGCGCGAGGGCCGGACACAGCCGGCGGAGATGGCCGACGGCACGATCTCGATCACCAACGTCGGCGTGTTCGGCGTCGACACCGGCACGCCGATCCTCAACAACGGCGAGGCGGCGATCCTGTGCTTCGGGCAGGTGCGGCAGATGCCATGGGTGCACAAGGGCAAGGTCAAGCCGCGCTGGGTGACGCAGCTCGGCCTGTCGTTCGACCACCGGCTCGTCGACGGCGACCTCGGCTCGCGGTTCCTCGCCGACATCGCCGCCGTGCTCGAGGACCCGTCGCGCGCCCTCGTCTGGTCCTGACCCCCACCCCCTTCGTGATCG
>JBKHXE010000124.1:0-27768 GCA_046566185.1 Actinomycetes bacterium
AGTCTCTCCGGTTCCAGCTGGGACAACTCGATCAGCTCGGCCCGCACGTACGCCAACTGTCTCGGGGAGTACTGGGAGTATGCGAACTTCGGAGGGGCGCTGAAGCTGTGCGGCTGCAGCAGCATGCAAGCAATGGACAACAAGACCTCGTCGATGCGGTGGCGGGTTCCCTGATGTGATGGAGCCGAGGCCCCGGGGCCGCCACCCTCGTGGGGAGGCGCCACGGTAACGTGGTCGAATCCATCCGCTCCGGGGTCTTGGCTCCGGCGTCTCGGCAAGGGATCGAGAACTGTGGCTCCTACTTCCCCGTCCCGGCTGTCGCCACGGACCGACACCGTCGCCGCCGCCCAGACCACGCCGGACGTCGAGCAGCCCTACGACGAGCTCGGTCTCACCGAGGACGAGTACGGTCGCATCCGCGAGATCCTCGGCCGCCGCCCGACGTCCGCCGAGCTCGCCATGTACTCGGTGATGTGTAGCGAGCACTGCTCCTACAAGTCGTCCAAGGTGCACCTGCGGCAGTTCGGCGAGAAGACCACCGACGAGATGCGCGCGAAGCTGCTCGTCGGCATCGGCGAGAACGCCGGCGTCGTCGACATCGGTGCCGGCTGGGCGGTGACCTTCAAGGTCGAGAGCCACAACCACCCCTCCTACGTCGAGCCGTACCAGGGCGCGGCGACCGGGGTCGGCGGCATCGTCCGCGACATCCTCGCGATGGGCGCGCGGCCGGTCGCCGTGATGGACCAGCTGCGCTTCGGCGAGATCGGCCACCCCGACACGGCCCGCGTCGTCCACGGCGTCGTCGCCGGGGTCGGCGGCTACGGCAACTGCCTCGGGCTGCCCAACATCGGCGGGGAGGTGGTCTTCGACCCCGTCTACCAGGGCAACCCGCTCGTCAACGCGCTGTGTGTCGGGGCGCTGCGGCACGACGAGCTGCACGTGTCGGCCGCAAGCGGCGAGGGCAACCTCGTCGTCCTGTTCGGCGCGCGCACCGGCGGCGACGGCATCGGCGGGGTGTCGGTGCTCGCCTCCGAGACGTTCGAGTCCGGCGGCCCGAGCAAGCGTCCCAGCGTGCAGGTCGGGGACCCGTTCGCGGAGAAGGTGCTCATCGAGTGCTGCCTCGAGCTGTACGCGGCCGGCGTGGTCGCCGGCATCCAGGACCTCGGTGGCGCCGGCCTGTCGTGCGCGACGAGCGAGATGGCCAGCAACGGCGGCACGGGCATGCGGGTGCGGCTCGACGCGGTGCCGCTGCGCGACCCCTCGCTCGCGCCCGAGGAGATCCTCATGTCGGAGTCGCAGGAGCGGATGATGGCCGTCGTCCGCCCCGCCGACGCCGACCGCTTCTTCGAGATCACCCGCAAGTGGGACGTCGAGGCCACCGTGGTCGGCGAGGTCACCGACGACGAGCGGCTCGTCATCACGTGGCACGACGAGGTGGTCGTCGACGTGCCGCCGCGCACCGTCGCCCACGAGGGCCCGGTCTACAACCGCCCGTTCGCGCGGCCGGCCGAGCTCGACGTCCTGCGGGCCGACCCGGCCGAGAGGCTCCCGCGGCCGCAGGACGGTGACGAGCTGCGCGCGACCCTGCTGCGCCTGGTCGCCTCGCCGAACCTCGCGAGCCGCGCCTGGGTCACCGACCAGTACGACCGCTACGTGCTCGGCAACACCGCGCTGGCGATGCCGGACGACGCGGGGGTCGTGCGCATCGACGAGGAGAGCGGGCGCGGCGTCGCCCTCGCGACCGACTGCAACGGCCGCTTCGTGCGCCTCGACCCGTACGCCGGCGCCCAGCTCGCGCTCGCCGAGGCGTACCGCAACGTCGCCACCGTCGGCGCCACGCCGCTCGGCGTCACCGACTGCCTCAACTTCGGCTCGCCGGAGGACCCCGGCGTGATGTGGCAGTTCGACGAGGCCGTGCGCGGCCTGGCCGACGGCTGCCGCACCCTCGGCGTCCCCGTCACCGGCGGCAACGTGTCGTTCTACAACCAGACCGGGGAGTCGCCGATCCACCCGACGCCCGTCGTCGGCGTCCTCGGGGTGATGGACGACGTCACCCGCCGGACGCCGTCCGGCTGGCAGGGCGCCGGGCTGGCGCTGTACCTGCTGGGGACGACGCGCGAGGAGCTCTCCGGCTCGGAGTGGGCGTGGGTGGTGCACGGTCACCTCGGCGGCCGGCCCCCGGCCGTGGACCTCGAGGCCGAACGGCAGCTCGGGCAGATCCTCGTCAACGCCTCCCGTGACGGGCTCGTCGACGCCGCGCACGACCTCTCGGACGGCGGTCTCGCGCAGGCGCTCGTCGAGGGCTGCCTGCGGTTCGGCACCGGCGCCCGCGTCTGGCTCGACGACCTGTGCGAGCGGGACGGGGTCGACGCGTTCGTCGCGCTCTTCTCGGAGTCGGCGGCGCGCGTGCTCGTCGCGGTGCCGCGCAGCGAGGAGGTGCGGTTCACCGACATGTGCACCGCCCGCGGCTTCCCGCACCAGCGCGTCGGCGTCACCGACGACACCGGCGTCCTCGAGGTGCAGGGCCAGTTCTCGGTGCCGCTCGACGAGCTGCGCGAGGCGTGGGAGTCCACCCTCCCCGCCGCCTTCGCCGACTGACCGCGGCGGCCAGCGGCTGGCACTACAGGGAGAGGACGAAGCCGACCGGGTCGATGCCCAGCGTCAGGAGCAGCACGCAGCCGGCGGCCACCGCCGCGACGAGCGCGGCGCCCAGACCCTGCACGACCGGGGGCCACGTGCGGATCGCCGTGCGGGGCGCCGTCCACCCCAGGGCTGACGCCATCCCGAGGTTGACGACGGCGCCGACGGCGAACGCGAGTCCGTAGCGACCGCCGTCCGGAGCAGCCACCCGTGTCTCGGGTCGGATCACGGTGGCCGCGCCGTAGACGAGCGTGTGCTCGACGAGCAGGGCGGCGGCGAGGACTGCGAGGCCCACCGTCGTCAGGCTGCCGAACGCGAGAGCCCATCCCACGGGTGCCACCGTCCGGCGCCGGTCCATGTGCTCCACGGTGCCAGAGAAGCCGCCGGTGTCAGGGGCGGAGCAGCACCTTGATCGCCCGCCGCTCGTGCATCGCCGCGTACGCCTCGGCGACGTCGGCGAGCGGCAGCTCGAGGTCGAACACGCGGCCGGGGTCGATGGCGCCCGACCACACGTCCTTCAGCAGCTCGGGCAGGTAGGCCCGCACCGGGGCCACGCCGCCCCGCAGGCCGACGTTGGTGCGGAACATCTGCCGCACCGGCACCTCGACGCCATGCGGGACGCCGACGAAGCCGACCTGGCCCCCCGGCCGGGCGCAGCCGAAGGCCTGCTCCATCGCGGGCCCGGTGCCGACGCACTCGAGCACCGCGTCGGCGCCGGTCCCGCCGGTCAGCTCGAGCACCTCGGCGACGCCGTCCTCGCCCCGCGACTCGACGACGTCGCTGGCGCCGAAGGCGCGGGCGACGTCCTGCCGGGCGGCGTGCCGGCTCATGGCGACGACGCGCTCGGCGCCCATCCGCGACGCGGCGAGGACGCCGCAGAGCCCCACCGCACCGTCGCCCACGACGACGGCGGTCGACCCGGGACGGACGCCGGCCGCGAGCGCCGCGTGCCAGCCGGTGCCCATGACGTCCGACAGGGTGAGCAGCGAGGGCACCAGCGCCTCGTCCGGCATCTCCGGCGTCGCGACGAGGGTGCCGTCGGCGAGCGGCACGCGCACGCGCTCGCCCTGGCCGGCGTCCGTGTGCCCGCCCCACGACTGGCCGATGCGGCACGACGTCTGGACGCCGGCCCGGCAGCGGTCGCACTCCCCGCAGCTGATGACGAACGGCGCGATGACGAAGTCGCCGGGCCGCACCGTGGTGACCTCGGCACCGACCTCCTCGACGAGGCCGACGAACTCGTGCCCGATGCGGCTCGGCTCGGGCACCGGGTTCTCGCCGCGGTAGGGCCACAGGTCGGACCCGCACACGCAGGACGCGGTCACGCGCACGAGCGCGTCGGTCGGCTGCTCGAGGCGCGGGTCCGGCACGTCGGCGAGGCGGACGTCGAACGGCGCGTGGATCTCGGTGGCTCGCACGGGCCCCCATCATGCCCGGCGCGCCGCCGGGCGGCATGCTCGTGCCGTGCCTCCCCGCCGCCGCACCGACCCGGACACCGGCCGGGCCGCCGTGCTCGCCTGGCACGCCGCGCGGGCGGTCGGCGGCGCGCCGGACCGGGCGACCACCGCCACCGCCGTCCGCTGGACGCTCGAGCTGCTCGCCGAACGGGCCCCGGGCACCAGCGTCGAGGTGCGGGTGCCGCCGTTCGGCGTCGTGCAGTGCGTGCCCGGGCCGCGGCACACGCGGGGGACCCCGCCCAACGTCGTGGAGACCGACGCTGCCACGTGGCTGGCCCTCGCCACCGGCCGCGAGCGCTGGACGGCGTGCGTGGACGGCGGACGCGTCGCCGCCAGCGGCGGGCGGGCGGACCTGTCGCCGTGGCTGCCGCTCGTCCCCGGCGAGGCCCTGGCTACGGTCGAGCCGTGAACGACTCGCGACCCGAGCCCACCCCGGAGGAGCTCGCCGGGGCCACCCACGGCCTGCGGCGGCGCGAGCCCAGGTACGGGGTGTTCCTCGCCACCGGCGCCGCGCTGGGCCTGCTCGCGGCCGCCGTGGTCGCGCTGCTCGCCGACCCGGCCGGGTCGGGTCGCGGCCCGCTGTTCGGCTACCTCGCCACGGCGCTCGTCCTGGTCGGCGGGCTGCTCGGCGGCCTCGTGGCGGTGCTGCTCGCCGGGACCCGCAGGCGCTGAGGCGCCTCCTCAGCCGACGTCGCGGACCAGCCGGTCACCTTCCGCGCGGAAGCCGACCCGGGAGAAGTAGCTGCGGTCGACCATCCGGTCGGAGGCCACCAGCCGGCGGAAGCCGAGCTCGGCGAGGCGGCCACCGCGGCGGTACACGAACGTGCCGACCGAGAAGTCGCGGAACCGCGGCAGCACGTAGTCGAGCTCCACGACGGCGGTGCCGCCGCCGGCGTCCGACAGCAGGACGACGCCGACGGTCTCGGTGTCGCGCAGCACGAGGAAGGCCCACCGACCGGGCGCGGCGCCGTCCCACACGAAGCCCGGGTTGTGCGCCTCGATGTCGGCGGCGTTGCGGCGCAGCACGTACCTCAGGTACTCGTCGGTGGGGTCGACCTCGACGACCTCGTACGTCGCCTCGTCGTCCCGCGTGCGCAGCAGCCGGGTCAGGTGGAGCACGTTGATGGCCGCGATCGCCGTGTTGACCGCTGCCATCGGCCAGACACCGATCGCCGCGTTGTACCCGACGAGCACCACCGAGGCGACGAGGTTGTAGGCGCGGAACCGGAGCACCCGGGTCTGCCACAGCGACCACACGAGCAGGGCCGAGCCGGCCCAGCCGACCGCCTCCAGCCATGCCATGCGCGCGATGGTAGGCGCGCCGTGTGCGACCATGACGACGTGGCGCGCGGAGACGGCAGGCTCACGCACGACCTCCTGCCCGGGGAGAAGGGACCGCAGGACGCCTGCGGCGTGTTCGGCGTCTGGGCCCCCGGCGAGGAGGTCTCCAAGCTCACGTACTTCGGGCTGTACGCCCTGCAGCACCGGGGGCAGGAGTCCGCCGGCATCGCGACGAGCAACGGCCGGCAGATCCTCGTCTACAAGGACATGGGGCTCGTCTCGCAGGTCTTCGACGAGGCGGCCCTCGGGTCACTCAAGGGCCACATCGGCATCGGGCACACGCGCTACTCGACCACCGGCGCCAGCCAGTGGGAGAACGCCCAGCCAACGCTCGGCGCCACCGCCGGCGGCACCGTGGCCCTCGCGCACAACGGCAACCTCACCAACACCCTCGAGCTGCGCGACCTCGTCGAGGAGCTGCACGGACGCTCCGCCCGCGGGGAGCTGGCCCGCGGCAACACCACCGACACCGCACTGGTCACCGCCCTGCTCGCCGGCGACCCGGACCACACCCTCGAGGCGACGGCCCTCGAGGTGCTGCCACGCCTCGAGGGCGCGTTCAGCCTCGTGTTCATGGACGAGAACACGCTCTACGCCGCCCGCGACCCCCACGGCATCCGCCCGCTCGTGCTGGGGCGCCTGGAGCGCGGCTGGGTGGTGGCCAGTGAGACCGCGGCCCTCGACATCGTCGGCGCGAGCGTGGTCCGCGAGATCGAGCCGGGAGAGCTCGTCGCCGTCGACGCCGACGGCCTGCGCAGCAGCAGGTTCGCCGAGCCGACACCCACCGGCTGCGTCTTCGAGTACGTCTACCTCGCCCGCCCCGACACCACGATCGCCGGCCGCGTCGTCCACGAGGCCCGCGTCGAGATGGGACGCCGGCTCGCCGCCGAGCACCCGGTGGACGCGGATCTCGTCATCCCGACGCCGGAGTCGGGCACCCCGGCCGCGATCGGCTACGCCGAGGCCTCAGGCATCCCGTACGGCCAGGGTCTGGTGAAGAACTCGTACGTCGGCCGCACCTTCATCCAGCCGAGCCAGACCATCCGCCAGCTCGGCATCCGGCTCAAGCTCAACCCGCTGCGCGAGGTGATCCGCGGCAAGCGGCTGGTCGTCGTCGACGACTCGATCGTCCGCGGCAACACCCAGCGCGCCCTCGTCCGGATGCTGCGCGAGGCCGGTGCGGCCGAGGTGCACGTGCGCATCTCCTCGCCGCCGGTGTCGTGGCCGTGCTTCTACGGCATCGACTTCGCCTCGCGGGCCGAGCTCATCGCCTCGGGCCTGGGCGTGGACGAGGTGCGTGCCAGCATCGGCGCCGACTCACTCGGCTACATCTCCCTCGACGGCATGATCGCGGCCTCCGAGCAGCCCGAGCAGCGCCTCTGCACCGCCTGCTTCACCGGGCGCTACCCGGTGCCGCTGACCGACGGCCAGCACCTCGGCGCGCAGGTTCCGGGCCAGGAGGAGCTCCCGCTCGACCCCACCCCCAGCCCTGCGCGCTGACCCGACCCCTCGTTCCAGGCGGGATGGCGACCGGCTGCGTCCCCGGTGCTGGCGCGGTCGGACCCTGCCGGGTCCGCCACCGCGAACGGACCCGCCACGGTCCGGTCCCGCCAGCACGCGGAGCAGCACCCTCGTCCCGGTGCGACCCGGCCGCGAACCCGGGTGAGCGCGCAACGGTCGCTGGCTAGGGTGCCCGGGTGACCGACGGCTACCTCCGGTTCCCCTCCCTGTGCGGCGACCACGTCGCCTTCACCGCCGAGGACGACGTGTGGCTCGCGCCCGTCGAGGGCGGGCGGGGCTGGCGGCTCACCGCCGACCGGGCGCCGGTCGCCGACGTGCGCGTCTCGCCCGACGGCCGGCACGTGGCCTTCCTCAGCTCGCGGGACGGCGTCCCCGAGGTGCACGTCGTGCCCACGGACGGGGGCCCGTCCCGCCGGCTCACCTGGTGGGGCCACGCGTACACGCGCGTGCTGGGCTGGCTGCCCGACGGTCGCGTGGCCGCCGCCTCGGCACACGACCAGGCGTTCCGCAGCCGCAGCTGGGCCCGCGCCGTCCCGCTCGACGGCGGGCCCGCCGAGGTGCTGCCCTACGGGCCGGTGACGGCGCTCGCACGGGCGTCCGGGGGCGCCACGGCGGTCGGCACCGGCTTCAACGGACGCCGCCGCGACTACGCGTGGTGGAAGCGGTACCGCGGCGGCACGGCGTCCCGGCTGTGGGTGGACGCCGACGGCTCCGGCGACTTCACGCGGCTGCTGCCCGAGGTCAGCGCCCAGCTGGTCGCGCCGACCTGGGTCGGCGACCGGCTGGCGTTCCTCTCCGACGACGAGGGGCACGGCAACGTCTACTCGTGCCGCGCCGACGGCGGCGACCTGCGCCGGCACACCGACCACGAGGGCTTCTACGCCCGCCAGCTGACCGGCGACGGCCGCCGCCGCCTCGTCTACGCCCGCGCCGGCGAGCTGTGGCTCCTCGAGACGCTGGACGCGGCGCCGCGGCGCCTCGGCGTCCGGACCGGCGGGCCGGCGTCCGGCCGGACGCCGCACCCGGTGCCGGCGAGCCGCCACCTCGGGGACGTCGCCCCGGACCGCACCGGGCGGGCCAGCGCGGTCGAGGTGCGCGGCACCGTGCACTGGGTGACCCACCGCGACGGACCGGTGCGTGCGCTCGCCGCCGAGCCGGGCACCCGGGCGCGGCTGCCGCGGGTCGGCGGGGACGTGGTCGCGTGGGTGTCCGACGCGACCGGCGAGGACGCGGTCGTCGTCCGGCGCGGGGGCGAGCCGCCGCGCACCCTGGCGGCCGGGCGCCTCGGCCGCGTGCTGGCGCTGGCGGTCGCCCCGGACGGCGCGAGCGCGGCGGTCGCGACGCACGACGGGCGCCTGGTGCTCCTCGACCTCGACTCCGGCGCGGACCGGCTGATCGACCGCACCGCCAACGACGCGCCGGCGGACCTGTCCTTCTCTCCGGACTCCGCGTGGCTGGCGTGGACCCACCCGGGGCCGGAGCCGCTGAGCCAGATCCGGCTCGCCCGCCTGGCCGACGACACGGTCGTCGAGGCGACCCCGATGCGGTTCACCGACTCCGAGCCGGTCTTCACCCCGGACGGCCGGTACCTCGCCTTCCTGGCGCGGCGCACCTTCGACCCTGTCTACGACGAGCACGTCTTCGACCTGTCGTTCCCGGCGGGCACCCGCCCGTACCTGCTGCCGCTCGCCGCGACGACGCCCTCGCCCTTCGACCCGAGCGCGCAGGGCCGGCCCGCGTCGCCGGAGAAGCCCACCCCGCCCGAGAACGTGACGACCGCCGTGGACGTCGAGCACCTCGCGGACCGGGTGGTGCCGGTGCCGGTGCCGGCGGCGCGCTACGCGTCGCTGCGCGCCACCGCCGACGGCCTCGTCTGGCTGCACCTGCCGCTGCGCGGCGAGCTCGGCGAGGACCTGGCGCGACCGGGTGGGGAGCCGCCGCGCCCGACGCTCGAGCGCGTCGACCTCGCGCACGGGCGCCTCACCGTCCTGGCCGAGAACGTGGACGCCGTCGAGGTGAGCGGCGACGGCACCCACCTCGTCGTCCGCGACGGGGACGCCCTCCGGGTCGTGCCGGCCGACCGCGCCGTCAAGGGGGACGACGACCCGGACGCCCGCGTGGAGGTCGACCTGGACCGCGTGCGCGTCGTGGTCGACCCACCCGCGGAGTGGCGTCAGATGCTCGACGAGGCCGGCCGGCTCATGCGCGACCACTTCTGGGTGCCCGACATGGCCGGTGTGGACTGGGACGGCGTGCTCGAGCGCTACCGCCCGCTGCTGGACCGGATCGGCTCTCGCGACGACCTCTCCGACGTCATCTGGGAGGTCCACGGCGAGCTCGGCACGTCGCACGCCTACGAGACGCCACCGGAGCGCCCCGTGGAGGCCGCCCGCCGCGTGGGCCTGCTGGGCGCGGACCTCGCGCCGGACGCCGACGGCACGTGGCGGGTGCGCCACGTGCTGCCGGGGGAGTCGTCGGCCGGCCAGGCCCGTTCGCCGCTGCTCGCGCCCGGGGTGGGCGTGGGCCCCGGCGACGCCGTCCTCGAGGTGGACGGGCGGCCGGTCGACCCGGTCGGCGGGCCGGGTCCGCTGCTCGTCGGGACGGCGGGCCGCCCCGTCGAGCTGCTCGTGCGGCCCGAGGGCGGCGAGCCCCGCCGGGTCGTCGTCGTCCCCGTGCCGGACGAGACGCCGCTGCGCTACCACGCCTGGGTGGCCGGCCGCCGGGCCGCCGTGCGGGCGGCGACCGGCGGCCGCGCCGGCTACCTGCACGTCCCCGACATGGTGGCGACCGGGTGGGCCCAGCTGCACCGCGACCTGCGCACCGAGATGGCGCGGGACGCGCTCGTGCTCGACGTCCGGGAGAACGGCGGCGGGCACACCTCGGAGCTGGTGGTCGAGAAGGTGGCGCGGCGGGTGATCGCCTGGCAGCTCGGCCGCGGCTGGGAGCCGGTGACGTACCCGACGGACGCCCGGCGCGGGCCGATGGTGTGCGTGACGAACGAGAACGCCGGGTCGGACGGCGACATCGTCACCGCGGCCGTCAAGGCGCTGGGGCTCGGGCCCGTCGTCGGCACCCGCACGTGGGGCGGGGTGATCGGCATCGACGGCAGGTACACGCTCGTCGACGGCACGTCGGTGACCCAGCCGCGCTACGGCTTCTGGTTCGACTCCGTCGGCTGGGACGTCGAGAACCACGGCGTCGACCCGGACGTCGAGGTGCCGGTGCCCCCGCAGGCGTGGGCGGCGGGGAAGGACCCGCAGCTCGACACGGCGGTCCGGATGCTCGTCGAGGCGCTGGAGGCCCAGGGTGCCGCCACGCCGCCGGACGTCGCCACCCGGCCCTCGAGGGTGCCGCCGCCGCTGCCTTCCCGCGACCGCTAGCCTCGTCGTCCGTGGAACCGGTGACGTACGCGGGTGCCGGTGTCGACGTCGAGGCCGGTGACCGGGCCGTCGAGCTGATGAAGGCGTCGGTGGCCGCGACCCACGGCCCGGAGGTGCTCGGGGGGGTCGGCGGCTTCGCCGGCCTGTTCGACGCCTCCCGCCTGCTCGCCTACCGCCGGCCACTGCTCGCCACGAGCACCGACGGGGTCGGCACCAAGGTGGCCGTCGCCCAGGCCCTCGACCGGCACGACACCATCGGCTTCGACCTCGTCGGCATGGTCGTCGACGACATCGTCGTGTGCGGCGCCGAGCCGCTGTTCATGACCGACTACGTCGCCTGCGGCCGCGTGGTGCCGGAGCGCATCGCGGCGGTCGTCGACGGCATCGCCCGGGCGTGCGCCGAGGTGGGCTGCGCGCTGGTCGGCGGGGAGACCGCGGAGCACCCGGGGCTGCTGGGGCCGGACGAGTACGACGTGGCGGGAGCCGCGACCGGGGTGGTCGACGCGGACGACGTCCTGGGCCCGGACCGCGTGCGCGCCGGCGACGTCCTCGTGGCGATGGGGTCGTCGGGACTGCACTCCAACGGATACTCGCTCGTGCGCCGCGTGCTCGAGGTGGCGGGCTGGGGATACGACCGGTACGTCGACGAGCTGGGCCGCACGCTCGGCGAGGAGCTGCTCGTGCCGACGCGGCTCTACGCCCGCCCGTGCCTGGACGTCGCCCGGGAGCCGGGGTGCGACGTCCACGCGTTCACGCACGTCACTGGCGGCGGGCTGGCCGCCAACCTGGCTCGGGTGCTGCCGCCGCACCTGGACGCCGTCGTCGAGCGCGCCACGTGGACCCCGCCGGCCGTCTTCGGGCTGGTGCGCGACCTCGGCCGGGTGCCGGTGGCGGACCTGGAGCGCACGCTCAACATGGGCGTCGGCATGATGGCCGTGGTCGGCGTCGAGGGCGCCCAGCGCACGCTGGAGCGGCTCGGGGCGCTGGGTGTCGACGCCTGGGTGGCCGGGGAGGTGGGCGAGCGGGCGGCCGACGACGCGGCCACCGTGCGCGGTGCGAAGGGCGTGCACGGCGGCGGGGTGCGGCTCGTCGGCACGCACCCCGCCTGATGCAGCTGGTGACGGTGCGCGGTCAGCCCTTGCCGTCGGACGACCAGCGGTCCCAGTCGTCCTCGTCGTCGACCGGCGCGGTGCTGTCCGAGTCCTCGACGTCGTGCGGGCTGGCCAGCTCGCGCTGCAGCGCTTCGTAGTCGGTCTCAGGGCTGTAGTACTTCAGGGCCCTGGCGACCTTCGTCTGCTTGGCCTTCTGACGGCCGCGCCCCATGGCGTCGACCCCCTCATGCGTCATCCCGGAGCAGGCCGTGTGGCGGCCCCGGAGCCCGTCTCTTCTCTCGCATGGAACGGTACAGCCTCCGGGTCTGTTCCGGCACATCAGGGGGACCATGATCACCCCGCCGCGGGCCGGCGCCTCGTCCAGATCCTCCCGAGCGACCCGACCTCGGCCATCCGGCGCTCGGCCAGGTGGTCGGCGGCCGCCGCGGGGGTGATCCCCCGCTCGTCGGCCGTGCGCAGGACGCTGGCCGTCGCGTCGAAGATGCCGGCGGCGCGCAGTCGGGCCCGCTCGAACGAGAAGCCGTGCAGCTCGTCGGCGACCTGGATCACGCCGCCGGAGTTCACCAGGTAGTCCGGGCAGTACAGCACCCCGCGCTGCACGAGGACGTCGGCGACGCCCTCGTGGGCCAGCTGGTTGTTCGCCGCGCCGCACACGATCCGCGCCCGCAGGACGGCGGCGACCCGGTCGTCCAGGGCGCCGCCGAGGGCGCACGGGGCGTAGACGTCGATGTCGGAGCGCACGAGGTCGTCGGCGTCCGCCACGACGTCCACCTGCCCGAACCGCTGCTGCACCGCCAGCACGGCGCGCTCGTCGACGTCCGTCACGACGACCTCGGCGCCCTCGGTGACGAGGTGCTCGACCAGGTGCCGGCCGACCTTGCCGACGCCGGCGATGCCGACCCGGCGGCCCGCCAGGCTCGGCGATCCCCACTCGTGCTCCGCGGCCGCCCGCATCCCCTGGTAGACGCCGTACGCGGTGAGGACGCTGGAGTCCCCCGCGCCGCCGTCCGCCTCGCTGCGGCCGGTGACGAAGTCGCACTCGCGTGCGACGACGTCCATGTCGCGCACGTAGGTGCCGACGTCGCAGGCGGTGTAGTAGCGCCCGCCGAGGGACTGCACGAAGCGGCCGTAGGCGCGCAGGAGGGCCTCGGACTTGTCCGCCGCCGGGTCGCCGATGATGACGGCCTTGCCGCCGCCGTGGTCGAGCCCGGCGAGGGCGTTCTTGTACGCCATCCCCTTGCTGAGGGCGAGCACGTCCTCGAGCGCCTGCGTCTCGGACTCGTAGGGGTAGAACCGGGTGCCGCCGAGGGCGGGGCCGAGTGCTGTCGAGTAGATGCCGATGATCGCCCGGAGGCCGGTGGGCCGGTCGTGGCAGAAGACGACCTGCTCGTGGCCGGTGCCGCGGTCCAGCACGAGGCCGCGCTGCCCGGCGGGGGCGGGCTCCGGCTGCGCGCCGTCCGGGGGGACGTCGGTGCGGTGGTGTGTGACGGTCACGGTGGTGACTCCCTGTGGTGCGCCCCGGGTCGCGGGGGCGGGCCTCGCCGTTGAGGCCGGCCGGGCCAGCCTACGCACGCGGGGGGCAGGCGGGGGTGGAGTGGCCCAGGGGGCGACGGCGACGTCCGCGACGTCCGGCGGATCGGCGTAGGTCCGAATAGTCCATTCGTGCTATGGCGCGCCGAACAGGGGCGGGTGAGAATGATTGAGTCTGAAATGTTCTGCCGGTCCCAGGGGTGGACGACCAGCCAGGTCGCCACGGGGCTGCGCAGGACGCGAGAAGGAGAGTGCCATGTCCACCCGTGCTACCGAGGCCGAGTCCCTGTTGACCCCCGCCGAGGTCGCCGCGCTGTTCCGCGTGGATCCCAAGACCGTGACCCGGTGGGCGAAGGCGGGCAAGCTGTCGTCGATCCGGACCCTGGGCGGCCACCGCCGCTACCGGGAGTCCGAGGTCCGTGCGTTGCTGGCGGGCATCCCGCAGCAGCGCAACGACGAGAGCTGAGCGACCGCGCGTCCGGGCGCGCGGAGCGACCCATTCTCCCGAGGGGGAGCGTTCGAGACACTCGAGCGCTCCCCCTCGGTGCGTCGCGTCACCGTGCCGCGCCGAGCGGTCGCAGCAGCGCAGACAGCCTGGTGACACCGCCGTGGCTGACGGCGACACCGGCGACCACGACCAACGCCCCGAGCGGCTCGTTCCACGAGATCCGCTCGGCGAGCACGACCGTCCCCGCGAGCACACCCACCAGGGGAGTCAGGTAGGCGACCGTCGAGGCGTTGGTCGCACCCCAACCGGCGACGATGTTCGTGTTCCACACGTACGCCAGCCCCGTGCCCAGGACGCCGAGACCCGCCATGGCGGTCAGCACGCGCCACGACAGCTCGACCGGCTGCCAGGCCAGCACCGGGCTGAGGACCAGCATGACCAGCGCCGCGAGTCCGACCTGCCCGGCGGCGACCGGGACGGCCGCCAGGCCGCGGGGGGAGAGGAACCGCCGCACGTAGACGAACGCCATCCCGTAACTGAGCGTTGCCGCCAGACACGCGCCCTGCGCCCACAGCACCAGGTCCCCTGGTGCTTCGACGCCGGCCGCGCCCGGACCCGACCGCCACGGCGCGAGCACGAGGACGACCCCGGTGAAGCCGACCAGCAGCCCGGCCAGCCGGGTCGGGGTCGGCCGCTCCCGCGGCAGCGCGGCCAGCGCCACCAGCATCGTCATCAGCGGGGTGGTCG
This sequence comes from Actinomycetes bacterium, assembly GCA_046566185.1. GTDB lineage: Bacteria > Actinomycetota > Actinomycetes > Actinomycetales > SCSIO-59966 > SCSIO-59966. The sequence goes on from JBKHXE010000124.1 coordinate 14,177, forward strand.
CGTTGAGGATGCTGGCGAGTCCCGAGGACACGTGCTGCTCGGCCCACGCGAACATCAGGAAGGGGAAGACGCACAGCAGCACCGCCACGACGAGCAAGTGACCCCAGACGACCCGTTCCCGCGGTAGGACCTGCCGCGTCACCGCGCAGGTCACCGCCAGCGCCACGGCGCCGGCCGTCAACCGGGCGAGCACCACCTGGCCCGGGGACAGCCCCTCCAGGCCCACCTTGATGAACATGAAGCTGGTGCCCCACGTCAACGCCAGCGCCACGTACTGGGCCAGCACCGTCCCGGTCACGGACCGCGCGACACCGGCCCCGTGGAGGAGGGCTCCTCGATCAGGTCGTTGCCCGTCGTCGCGCACGTGCGTCGCCTCCGCATGGGGGACGCCACCGTCAGCGTCCGGCGGGCATACAACGCTCGGCCCGATGAATGTGTGAGACGGGTCCCGAGCGCGCGGCAAGAGGTGCTGGGGGGAGGTGGCCAGGGGCGGGGTCGAACCGCCGACCTTCCGATTTTCAGTCGGACGCTCGTACCAACTGAGCTACCTGGCCGTGCGCGCTCCGGGACGGACCCGGACCGCTGAGCGACCCCGACGGGACTTGAACCCGCGACCTCCGCCGTGACAGGGCGGCGCGCTAACCAACTGCGCTACGGGGCCTTGCTGGTGCTGCGCAAGACACTGTACTGCGTACCCCCAACGGGATTCGAACCCGCGCTACCGCCTTGAAAGGGCGGCGTCCTAGGCCGCTAGACGATGGGGGCCCGGTGACGCCCCTCGCCAGTGGACCAGGACGTCGGACCGTCGAGGACCGCGCCAGCATAGGGGCCGCCTCCGGGGAACACCAAAACGATCCCTGGCGGGCAGGATGAGCCCGTGGTGGAGATGTCGCGGGAGGAGTTCGAGGAGGCGGTCGCCGACGCCCTCGACGAGGTGCCCGAGGAGCTGACCGCGCTGATGTCGAACGTCGTCGTCCTCGTCGAGGACGACGCCCCCGCCGACGACCCGGACCTGCTGGGACTCTACGAGGGCACCCCGCTGACCGAGCGCGGCGAGTGGTGGGCGGCCGGGGCGCTGCCGGACCGGATCCTCGTCTTCCGCAACCCCACGCTGCGGTTCTGCGAGACCCGCGAGGAGGTGGTGGAGGAGGTCGCCGTGACCGTCGTCCACGAGATCGCCCACCACTTCGGCATCGACGACGAGCGCCTGCACGAGCTGGGCTGGGCCTAGCCCACCTCGGCGTCGCCGGCCCTGGACGTCGTCCGCTGCAGGAAGTCGGCGGCGCGGCGGGCCGCCCCACCCCCGGGGGCCAGCCAGGGGGCGTGACCGCCGGGCACCACGGCGAACTGCGCCTCCGGGAGCACCCGTGCCGCTCGCTCGCCGGCGGCCACCGGGCCGAAGGGGTCACCCTCACCCCAGAGCATCAGCACCGGCTGGCGCACCGCGGCGAGCTCGGTCTCGCTGAGCACCACGCCGGGGCGTGGCCCGGTCAGGCGGAGGACCGCGTGCAGCAGGCCCAGCCAGGCGTCCGGGTAGCCAGGGAGCCGTTCCAGCTCCACGACGAGGTCTCGGACGTCCGGGACGGCGGACAGGTCCACTCCGGCGCCGGCCAGCGCTCGGTCCACCTGCCGCGCCGAGGGGGGCGCCGTCCGCAGCATCAGCCGGCCCAGGGCCGGCACCGCCATGAGCCGCATCGGCAGCGGGGCGGAGGTGCCGGCCAGGAGCGCTGGGCACCCCATGGTGACGATCGACCGCACCCGCTCGGGGTGCTCGAGGGCGAACCAGAAGGACCACAGCGCGCCCATCGAGCAGGCGACGAGCGAGGCGCGCTCCACGCCCAGGGTGTTGAGGCTCCGCTCCACGAACCTCACCGCCTCGGTCCGGACGGTCTCCGGTCGGAGCGGCAGCGCGTCCGACGGGCCGCAGAACCCGGGCAGCTCCAGTGCGGTGAGGCGGAACCCGTCGAGCTCGGCCATCAGAGGCGCCCAGGCGGCGGCCGGCATGCTGCCACCGGGGAGCAGCACCACGTCGGGACCGGTGCCGGCGACGAGCGCCCGAGCGGACCCGGCGGCCACCCGCACGGTGCGCACCTCGGCCTGCGGAAGCCGGTGGGCGAGGACAGCGCGTTCCTGCTGGACGAAACCGACACCCATGAGAGCCCCCAGGTATACACGGTGTGAATCGAGATGACAGGCACGTTAGGGGGTAGGTTCACACCATGTCAACCAGTCCTGGCCCGTACGGCGACCCGCAGACCCGCCGGCTGATCCTCGACGCCACGTGGGCGCTGGTCGAGGACGGTGACAGCGAGGTGCGGCTGGTGGACGTCGCGGAGCGGGCCGGGGTCTCGCGACGGGCCGTCTACCTCCACTTCGGCGACCGGGCGGGTCTGCTGGCGGCGCTCGTGGACCACATGGACGAGGTCATCGACGTGGGAGCGGTCGCCGACTCGCTGTGGTCTGCCACCGATCCGGCGGACGTGCTCGCCGGGATCGTGGAGGTCTACGCCCACCTGAATCCCCGCGTGGACGCCGTGGCGCGCATGCTGGAGGGCCGCCCGAAGGACGCCGCGGCTCGCGCCGCGTGGCGCAGTCGGCTGGAGACGCGGCGCCGCGTCCACCGCGAGCTGCTCCAGAGGGTCAGCGAGGCGGGGGCGCTGGCGGCCGGATGGTCCGTCGACGGCGCCGCGGACATGGTCCACGCGATGATGCTGCCGGCCGTGTGGCGCGAGCTCGTCGACGAGGTGGGCTGGTCGATCGAGGACTGTCGCCGTCACTTCACGGCGGTCCTGCGCCGAGCCCTGCTGGAAGCCTGACGCCGCGTCGCCCGGGGCGCCTGTCCGGACCTCCGGCTCACGCAGCGGACACGGAGACGGGCACGGGACCCACCGTGATTTCCTGGGACGAATCAGACCAGCTGTCGCAGCGGGGAGTTCTCGCCAATGTCCACCACCCACGATCAGGTCGCCGGCGTCGTCGTCCCGGACGTCGCCCGGTCGGCCGGTGACGTGCGCGCCGCCGGCGGGCGGCCGCGGCCCGTGCCCGAGCCGGCGCCACCGGCCCGGCGGGGCGTCCTCGCCGCCGGCCTCGCCGGCTCCGCCGCGCTCGCGGCCCTCATCGCCGCCCAGCACGGGGCCCAGCTGCTCGTGCTGTTCGTCCTCGGCCTGGGCCTCGGCCTCGTGCTGTTCCACTCGCGCTTCGGCTTCACCTCCGCCTGGCGGCAGCTCGTCGCGGTGGGTCAGGGCAGCGCCCTGCGGGCCCACATGCTCATGCTCGGCGCGGCCGCGGTCCTCTTCGCGCCGCTGCTGGCGGTCGGCGCGGGGCTGTTCGGCACGACGCCGACGCCGTCCGTGGCGCCGCTCGGCGCCGGCGTCGTCGTCGGCGCCTTCCTCTTCGGCGTCGGCATGCAGGTGGGCGGCGCCTGTGCGTCCGGCACGCTGTTCGCCGTCGGCAGCGGCCAGACGTCCATCCTGCTGACGCTGGCGGGCTTCGTCGGCGGATCCGTCGTCGGCGCCGCCGTCTGGGGGCTGTTCACGCAGGACCTGCCGGCGCTGCCCGGGGTCGACCTGGCGGCGAGCCGTCTCGGCTACCCCGGCGCGCTCGTCGTCTCCCTCCTCGTCATGGCCCTGGTGGTCGTCGCCACGCGCGCCTGGGAGCGCCGCCGGGGCGCGCCGCCGGCCGGGCGCCCGCCGACGGCCCAGGGCTGGGCGCGTGTCGTCCGCGGCTCGTGGCCGCTGGCGGTCGGTGCCGTGCTGCTCGCGGCGCTCAACGCCGCCACGCTGCTCGTCAAGGGCAGCCCGTGGGGTGTCACGTCCGCCTTCGCGCTCTGGGGCTCCAAGATCGCCCAGGTCCTGGGTGTCGACGTGACCGGGTGGCGCTACTGGGCGGACCCGGGCCGGGCGGCGTCCTTGGAGGCGCCCGTGCTGTCCGACGCGACGTCCGTGATGAACATCGGCATCGTCCTCGGGGCCCTGGTGGCCTCCGCGGCCGCCGGGACGTTCGTGCTGCACCGCGGGATCCCGCCCCGGCTCGCGGTCGGCGCCGTGCTCGGCGGTGTCCTCATGGGCATCGGGGCCCGGATCGCTTACGGGTGCAACATCGGCGCGTACTTCGGGGGCATCGCCTCGTTCAGCCTGCACGGCTGGCTGTGGGGCCTGCTCGCCGTCGCCGGCACGGTCGTCGGCCTGCGGCTGCGGCCCTGGTTCGGGCTGGCCAACCCGAAGCCCACCGACTCGGTCTGCTGACGGTGCTCACGACCGCAGCAGCGTGAGGACCGCCTTCTCGATGGCGCCGTGGGTGGCCGGCTCGCCGAACGACGCGCCCTCGCCCAGGCGGCGCAGCGCCGGCTCGATCGTGCGGCCGTCCTCGAAGAGGTCGACGAGCCGCGGGTCGACGTAGGAGGCGCGGGCGACGGCGGGGGTGTTGCCGAGGTACTCGCTGACCTCCTTCATCGCCCGCGCCACCGCCCGCTTCCGGGCGGTGGGGGACGACGCGGCCCGCGTCGACACCGCGAGCGCCACCGCGGCGAGCACGGTGCCGTGCCAGGTGCGGAAGTCCTTGGCGGAGACCTCCCCGCCGACGACGTCCTTGACGTAGGCGTTGATGTCCGCGCTGGTCACGTCGACCCAGCGGCGTCCGTCGCGGTAGGCGAGCAGCTCGGGTCCGCCGCCGCGACGCCGCTTCAGGGTGGTGACCACGTCGCGGACGGGCTCGTCGGCGATCGCCACCAGCCGCTCCTTGCCGGACTTCGCGACGTACTCGAACACCACGAGATCCCCCTCGACCCGCACGTGCTCCTTCTCGATCGTGGCGAGGCCGTAGCTGCCGTTGGCCTCGGCGTACGACTCCCCGCCGATGCGGAAGAACCCCAGGTCGAGCAGGCGGAACGCCGCACCGAGTGCCCGTTCGCGCGGCATCCCCTCGAGGCACAGGTGCTCCAGGACCCGCTTGCGGGCCCGCGGCAGGCGCCTGGCCACCTCGAGCACCCGGTCGTGCTTCGCCTCGTCCCGCTTCTGCCGCCACACCGGGTGGTACAGGTACTGGCGACGACCGGCGTCGTCCGTGCCGACCGCCTGGATGTGACCGTTGGGGAACGGGCAGATCCAGACGTCCTGCCACGCCGGCGGGATGACGAGCTGCCGGCAGCGCGCGGCGTGCTCGGCGGCCAGGCGCTCGCCGTCCTCGCCGAGGTAGACGAACCCGCGGCCCCTGCGCCGCCTGGTCCAGCCCGGGCCGTTGGGCGACACCGTCCTCAGTCGTGGCACGGGAGTGATCGTCGGTCAGGTGGCGGGACGGCGCACCCCGGTGCGGGAACCGACGGGAATCTCGAACCACACCGCGGTGCCCTCGCCGGTACGCCGGCTGCCCCACGCGCTGGTCAGCGCGTCCACCACGAGCAGGCCCCGGCCGCCCACGTCGTCGTCCGCGCGCGGGCGGGGCGCCGGCCGGACGTCGGCGTGCCCGGTGCCGCCGTCGGTCACCTCGACCCGCAGGCGGTCGTCGGTCACCCGGATGTCCAGCCGGACGGCGGTGCCGCTGTGGATGAGCGCGTTGGTGACGACCTCCGACACGGCGAGCTCGGCGGCCTCCACGACGTCGTCGTCCAGTCCCGACGCGCCGGCGTGCTCCCGCAGCAGCGCGCGCGCCGCCCGGGGTGCGGACGGCGTGGGGTCGAGGACGACGGAGACCTCGCCCGCGGCGGCTCGGCGCGGGGCGGGGGCGATGGCGACGGCGACCGGAGCCTGCGCCGTCCGCAGGGCCCGGGCCGCCCGGTCGGCGAGCCGCAGGAGACGGGCCACCTGGTCCTCCGAGAACGGCTGCGGGGCGCCGAACGCGACGAGCACGGCGCCCAGCCGCTCGTCGTCGGCGATCAGGGGCAGAGCCGCGAGCGCCCTGGTCCCGAGCGCCCGCTGCCGCTCCAGCAGGTGCGGGTACGCGGCGGTGAGGGCGTCGAGGTCCTTCAGAGTCACCGGCCGGCCGGTCAGCAGGGCGTTCACGACGGGGACGTCGGCCAGGCTGTCGATGTCGCACCACGGCAGTGGCTCCTCGGCGAGCCGCTCCGAGGGGAGGAACTCCAGGCGCCGTCCGGCGTCGCGGCTGAGGGCCAGAGCGGCCCGGACGACGTCCCGCTCGCGCGTGAGCTCGCGCAGCACGGCGCGCGCGACGTCGTCCACGCCGACCCCACCCCCCAGGGCGCTTGGCCGCCACGTCACAGGGTCACCGTAGGACGGGGCCGGCGTGGGGCACCATGGGCTCGTGGTGGACGACGGGGAGGTCGCGCTGCTGAGGGCCCGGGCGATGGTGCTGCACGACCTGGAGGCGCGTGGCGCGAGCGGGGCCGCGGTCGTCGACCTGGTCGAGGACGTCGTGGCCGACCGTCGCTGGTGGGTGCGCGAGTGGCCCGACGGCGCCGGCTACGTGGCGTGCATGGTGGCGCAGGACGTGCAGGACCGGTTGCTCGAGACCGAGGGCCGCTGGCCGACGTGCGCCGTGCACGTCGACGAGCCCCTGCAGGTGGACCCGCCGCTCGCCGACGCCGCGTGGTGGGTGTGTGAGAGCGGGTGCGGTGAGGTGGCGCCGCTGGGGGCGCTGCCGCCGGCCGGCTGACGTCCGTACGCGTGACCCCTGTCCAGGTGGGTAGGGGGCCACCATGACGAGAGCGGCGACGCGAGAGGCGCGGAACGACGTCCCCGGCGCGGAGGCGACTCGCCCCCGGGAGGTGCCCCGTGCGGGCTGGTGGCAGATCGCCCGGCGGGCGTGGAAGGAGGCGAAGGCCGACCAGGTGCCCCTGCTGGCCGCGGGGGTGGCGTTCTTCGCCTTCCTGTCGTTGTTCCCGGCGATGATCGCGCTGGTGCTGCTCTTCGGTCTGGTCGCCGACCCGCAGCAGGTGCAGCGTCAGATCGAGTCGTTCGCCGCGGCGCTGCCGCAGGACGCTCGCACGCTGCTGACGGACCAGCTCGAGACGCTCACCGGCACGTCCGAGCGCTCGCTCGGCATCGGGCTGGCCGTGGCGCTCGGGGCGGCCCTGTGGAGCGCGTCCGGCGGCGTGGGCCAGCTCATCACGGCGGTCAACGCGGCCTACGACGAGGACGAGTCGCGGGGCTTCGTGCGCCGCAAGGCCCTCGCGCTGCTCCTGACGCTCGGGTCGATCGTCTTCGTCGTCCTGGCCCTCGGCCTGGTGGCGGTGCTGCCGGCGGTGCTCGACGCGCTCGGGCTGCCGCCGGCGGTGGCGGTCGGGGTGCAGCTGCTGCGCTGGGTGGGTCTGGTCCTGGTGGTGTCGGTGGCCCTGGCGGTGCTGTACCGCCTGGCGCCCGACCGCGACGCTCCCAAGCTGCGCTGGGTCAGCGTCGGCGCCGCCATCGCGACGCTGCTCTGGGTCGTCGCCTCGGTCGGGTTCTCGCTGTACGTCTCCTGGTTCGGCTCCTACGGCGAGACGTACGGCGCGCTCGCCGGGGTGGTCGTGCTGCTGCTCTGGCTGTGGATCACCGCGTTCGCGGTGCTGCTCGGGGCGGAGGCGAACGCGGAGGCCGAGCAGCAGACCGGGCGTGACAGCACCCGCGGTCCCGAGGAGCCGCGTGGCCGTCGCGGAGCCGTCAAGGCCGACAGCCCGCCGGGGGGCGGCGCCGACAGCGGACCCGCCCCCGGCTGAGCTCAGCGTGAGGAGCGGGTCTTCCTCGCGTTGGCCTTCTGGATGGCGTCGACGAGCTCGGACTTCGACATCCGGGACCGGCCCGGGATGTCGAGCTTCTTCGCGACGTCGTACAGGTGCTGCTTGGAGGCGTTCGCGTCCACCCCCCCGGCCGTCTTCCGGCTGGTGCCCCGGCCGCCCCTGGCCTGGGCGTCAGAGGGGCCCTTGCCGTCCTTGGGCTCCCAGCGGTCCCCGACCTTCTCGAAGCTGTGCTTCAGCGCCGAGTAGGCGACGCGGTGGGCGCGCTCGCCTTCCCCGTACTCCTCGGCGGCCGCGTCATGGGCCTTGGCGAACGTGCGCTGCGCCTTGGCGCTGGAGCGCCGGAGGGTGCTGGGCAGCTCGCTGCGCCTCGCCGTCCCGCGCTTGGTGGTCTTGGGCATGGGATCGACCTCCTCGACGTGGTTGAGGGTGGTTACCTACCCCGCGCCGCCGTCGGGGATGCGCGTGCCCTCCGAGAGGCGCAGGTGCACCCGGGCCACGGTCCCGGCCGGGGACGAGCGCAGCTCGACCAGGTCGCAGACGTGGTTGACGAGCCAGATGCCGCGCCCACCGCCCTGCTCGCGGTCCGGTCGCAGCCGCCCGATGAGGGGCTCGGCGATGTAGCCGCCGTCCCTCACCTCCGCGACGGCAGAGTCGCCGGACCGCCACAGGAGCAGCTCCCCGCGGCCCCCGCCGTGCTCGACGCTGTTCGTCGTCAGCTCGTTGACCGCCAGCACGAGCAGGTCGGCGCGGGGGGCCGGCATGCCCTGCCCGGCGGCCCACCGGTCGATCTCGTGCCGGACGTCGGACAGGTCACCGGTGGCGAACGTCCTGCGCGGGGCGTGCGCCGGGGGCGCGTCCAGCGGGTGGTCGAGGTGCGCCGGCACCGCCGACACGGGCACGTGGTCGTCGCTGGCCGCCGAGACCCCGCCCTCACTGATCCACGCGTGGCTGCGGTAGGCCTCCTGGATCACCTCCGGCGCCAGCGCGTCGAGGTCGTAGGGGCACACGAGCCAGAAGTTGTCGAGGTCGGTGAAGGCGATCGACAGGAGCACCTCGTGACGCTGGGTCTCCAGCAGCTCGGCGCTGGTCCGCTCCGGCCACACCGGTTCCCCCACGCCGCGGACGCGACGTCCGGCCCCGTGGCTGATGAGGAAGTCCCGCCAGGCGGGGATGATCCGAGCGGGGTTGCGCCCCAGCTCGGCCATGTCGGCGAACAGGACGTCGTCCCCCCGGCCGTGCAGGTCGGCGTCCAGTGCCGCCCGCAGCTGCTCGGTTCGCTCCCGACCGACCGCGACGAGCACGGGGTCCGACGCGGCGAGGGAGTCACGGACGAACGCCGTGACCTCCTCGACGAAGCCGTCGGTGCCGCGGTAGAGGAGCGCCTCGTGCCGGAAACCGTCGGGGGCGACGGCTTCGGTCAGCTGCTGTGCCATCGCTCACCCCCGGGACCCGTCGGTGGTCGTCGACCCGCCCCGGCCCGGACGCGCCACAGATGCCTCGTGCCACCAGTGTGCCCCCTTCTCCCGCCTCGCGTCAGGGCACTCCCGTGGACGGCCCCGCCGATTCGGGGCCTTCGTCCCTTGGTGGCGCCGGAATCGACGAGGAGTGTCGAACCATGGAGAAGATCCTTCTCATCCTCAACGGACCCGCCTACGGCGCGGACGAGACCTTCAACGCCGTGCGTCTGGCGGTCGCGCTGAGCCGGCGCGACGACGTGGAGGTCACGGTGTTCCTCATGGGGGACGCCGTGACCTGCGCCGTCGCCGGCCAGAAGACTCCCGATGGCTACTACACCCTGGACCGGATGCTCAAGGGTCTTCTCCGTCATGGCGGGCGCATCGCCTGCTGCGGCACCTGCCTCGACGCCCGTGGCCTCACCGAGGACAACCTCATCGACAACGCGCCACGCTCCACCATCGAACAACTTGCCGCGTGGACCGTGGAGGCCGACAAGGTCCTGACCTTCTGAGCGGACCCTCCAGCGGTGACGTCGTGGGCCCCGTGGGGCTCGAACCCACAACCCGCGGATTAAAAGTCCGCTGCTCTGCCATTGAGCTAGAGGCCCGGGGGCGAGGGTAACGCGGTGAGCCGGGCGGGCGGAGGTGTGCCCGCCGACGCGGTGGGTAGGGACGGGGCATGGGACGCAACAGCCAGCACCCCCAGGGAAGCCAGCCGGGCCACTCGTCCGGTGCGGTGTCCGACGACGCGGCCGCGCACGAGACGCAGGGGCTCGTGCAGGGCGGTCACTCGTCGCGAGCGGAGGAGTGGCGTGACCCGCAGGCGCCGGCCGAGGGCGAGCCCCGCGTCTCCTGGACGCCTGGCACGCCGGAGCAGCCGGGCACCCCGGAGGGCATGACGAACGAGGACGTCGAGCTGCGCAGCGAGATCGCACGGCACCTGGGCAAAGAGGTCTGGCCGGCCGATCGCGAGGCGCTGCTGAGGACCGCGGAGGAGAACGGCGCTCCCGACGTTGTGCTGTCGGCGCTGCGCCGCCTGCCGGGCGACGAGGAGTTCGCGAACGTCCAGGCGGTGAGCCGTGCGGCGGGCATCGGCACCGAGAAGGGACGCGCCGGCGGCAGCTGACGGCTTGTGCGGACGTCCGAATCCGTTGCGACGATGCCGCGGCGGGCTCCATAGTGCGGTTGACGACTCGTCGCCGACCGGGGTGGCACGGGTCCTCCGGCATCCGTGCGACAGGAGCGGCAGATGGTTCTCCCACGTGTCCACCGTCCGGCGACGGCCGGTCTCGTCTCGCTGGCGCTGCTGGTGGCCGGCGCCGCCTCGGTCGCGGCCCACGACGTCGACCAGGCCGGTCAGGGCAGCTACGTCGCCCCCGAGGTCGTCGAGCCGAGCCCGCCGACCGGCGCCTACCTGCGGGGAGCGAAGGCGACACCGCACGAGGTGTGGCTCGTCGACCAGTCCAACACGGCGGTCGACGCCGGTGCCGGGTACGGAGGGCGCATCCACATCTACGACGGCGTCGAGCTGCGGGACGACGCGTCGTCCGCGGCGTCCGAGGTCGTCGAGCTCGGCGGCGCCACGGCCGCCCTGTGCCGCACTGCGACGGGCGCCAACCCGGTGCGGCCGCACATGCTCTACTTCACCAGCGACCAGACCCACGCCGTGCTGTCGTTCGTGGCGAGCGGTCACGTGGTCGTCCTCGACGCGCTGGACCGCCAGCCGCTCGCCTGCTTCCGCACCGAGGTGGGCGCAGGGTCGGCGCGGCAGGCGCACGCCGCCGTCCCGACACCGGACGACCGCTTCATCCTCGTCGCGAACCAGAACGGCAAGAAGTTCGAGCGGATCCGGACCGACTACGCGACCGGCACGTTCGTCCAGGAGCCGGCCGCGACGCTCGACCTGACGGCCGGGACGACGCCCAGCGGCGCCCCCCGGCAGACCCCCAATGACCCCAGCGTCCGGCCGGACAACGCGCCGATCTGCCCGTTCGTGCCGTCGACCGGGTACCCGGCGTTCGTGTCGCTGCGCGGCGGTGGGCTGTTCGCCGTCGACCACGGGGCGACCCCGATGAGGATCGTCGCCGAGTACACGGCCACCCAGGTCGCCCGGGACGGCTGCGGCTTCACCGAGGTCGACGGGTGGGTCTACGGCAACGGCGGCAGCAACCCGGGCAACCTTGCCGGCTGGTTCGTCTACCGGCTGCCGGCGGGCGGGCCCGAGACCTACGCGGCGACGAACCCGCCCGGCACCCCCACCGTCGAGGTCGTCGACCGAGACGCCAGCGGCCCGCGCGACGCGCACGGCGTGGTCGCGGTGCGCGACCGCTACGTCTGGGCCTTCGACCGGGCAGCACACGTCGTCCAGGTCTACCGGGCCGACAGCGCCGCGACGGTCGCCACCGTCAACCTGCGCACCGAGGGCAGCCAGGCGCCGGCGCCGGACATCGTGGCCGCCTCGCCCGACGGCTGGGCGGTCTACGCCGCGACCCGCGGTCCCAACCCCCTCACGGGCACGCACGCCGCGGTGGGCGACGCGCCGGGAGTCATGGTGCTGGAGATCCAGCGGGACGGGCGCCTGGCCGCCGTCCGCGGGCACGCGGCGGTCACCAACGTGGTCGCCGGGGTGGAGCGGGCAGACCCGCACGGCATCGCCGTCCGGCGCACCGGCTGACGGGAGTCAGAGCCGGCCGACCACGGTCAGCCGCACCACGGCCGTCCCGGCCTCGTCGCTGGCCGGCAAGTCGACCTCGGCGCTGAAGCCCCAGTCGTGGTCGCCGGCCGGGTCGTCGAGGATCTGGCGCACCCGCCAGGTCCTCGGCTCCTTGTCGACGATCAGCAGCTGCGGGCCGCGGGCGTCGGCTCCGGTGCCGATCTCGTCGTGGTCGTCGAAGTACGGCTCGAGCGCCTCCCGCCACGCCTGCGCGTCCCAGCCGCTGTCGGCGTCCAGCTCGCCCAGGTCGCTCCACCGGCGCCTGGCCGCGAGCTCGACGCGGCGGAACATGGCGTTGCGCACGAGCACCGTGAAGGCGCGGGTGTTGGCGGTGAGCGGTCGCGGTCGCTGCGCCAGCACCGGGTCCGCGCCGCGCTCGGCGAGCTGCGGCGCCGTGAGCTGCTCCCACTCCTCGAGCAGGCTCGAGTCGGTCTGGCGCACGGTCTCGCCCAGCCACTCCACGATGTCGACGAGCTCGTCGGTGCGGGCCCACTCCGGGACACCGGAGCGCAGCGCGCGGTAGGCGTCGGCGAGGTAGCGCAGCACGAGGCCCTCGGAGCGGGCCAGGCCGTAGAAGCGGACGAGCTCACCGAACGTCATCGCCTGCTCGAACATCTCGCGCACCACGGACTTCGGTGACAGCTCGTGGTCGGCGACCCAGGGATGACCGCGCCGGTACGTCTCGTAGGCCGCGTCGAGCAGGTCGGCGAGGGGCCGCGGGTGCGAGACGTCCTCGAGCAGCTCCATCCGCTCGTCGTACTCCAGGCCCTCGGCCTTCATCTCCGCGACCGCCTCCCCGCGCGCCTTGAAGCGCTGGGCCGACAGCACCTGACGGGGGTCGTCGAGCGTCGCCTCGATCACCGAGACGACGTCGAGCGCGAAGGTCTCGGCCTCGGGGTCGAGCAGCTCCATCGCGGCCAGCGCGAACGTCGAGAGCGGCTGGTTGAGCGCGAAGTTCGCCGGCAGGTCGACGGTCAGCCGGATGCGGCGCCCCTCGTCGTCCGGCTGGTCGAGCTGCTCGACGACGCCCGCCGCACGCAGCGCGCGGTAGGCCGCGATCGCCTGCTTCACGTGCTTGACCTGCGCGCCGCGCGGCTCGTGGTTGTCGAGGAGGAGGCGCCGCATCGCTGCCACGGCGTCACCCGGGCGGGCGATGACGTTGAGCAGCATCGAGTGGGAGACCTGCATCGTGCTGGTCAGCGGCTCCGGCTCCGAGGCGACGAGCCGCTCGTAGGTCTTCTCGCTCCACGACACGAAGCCCTCGGGAGGCTTCCGTCGCACCACCTTCCGCCGCTTCTTGGGGTCGTCACCGGCCTTGGCGAGCGCCTTGAGGTTCTCGACCTCGTGATCCGGCGCCTGGACGACCACGGTGCCGGCGGTGTCGAACCCGGCGCGGCCGGCGCGCCCGGCGATCTGGTGGAACTCCCTGGCCTTGAGGTGGCGCGCCGTGGTGCCGTCGAACTTGCTCAGGGCGCTGAAGACCACGGTGCGGATGGGCACGTTGATGCCGACGCCGAGGGTGTCGGTCCCGCAGATGACCTTGAGCAGCCCGGCCTGGGCGAGCTGCTCCACCAGCCGGCGGTACTTCGGCAGCATCCCGGCGTGGTGGACGCCGATGCCGTGGCGGACCAGCCGCGACAGCGTCGTCCCGAAGGCGGAGGTGAACCGGAAGCCGCCGATCAGGTCGGCGATCGCCGCCTTCTCCTCCTTGGAGCACACGTTGACGCTCATCAGCGCCTGCGCGCGCTCCAGC
>JBKHXE010000125.1:0-6815 GCA_046566185.1 Actinomycetes bacterium
CGAGAACGACCGAGGCCGTGGCTGCTCCGGCAGCCACGGCCTCGGACGGTGCGTCGTCAGGCGGTGCGGTACACCTGGACCACGGCGGGCCGAGGGCCCTTGACGTTGTCCGCGCGGTACACGGTGCGGCCGTAGGGGAAGGTGGACGCCGGGTTCTCCGGCGTCGCGCCGTCCACGTCGCCCGGGTGCTGGACGGCGACGAACACCGAGGCGGACTCGTCGTCGATGACCGGCCCGCACGTCTCGCCGCCGGTCGGGACGGCGAGGAACTGCTGGACGTGGCCGCGCTCGGCGCCCTCGACGGGCACCAGGTGCAGCGCGTCGTTGAGGCCGAGGTTGCCCTGGCCGTCGGTGGAGATCCACAGGTTGCCGGCCGAGTCGAACGCGACGTTGTCCGGGCTCGAGATCGGCGAGACCTGGCTCTTGTCGTAGCCGGAGAAGTAGGTGGTCGGGTCGCTCGGGTCACCGCAGACGACGACGAGGGACCAGGTGAAGAGGAGGTCGGTGGCGTCCGACTCCTGGATCTCGAGGACCTGGCCGTACCGGTTGCTCGTCCGCGGGTTGGCCGGGTCGACGGTCGTCCGGCCCCGGTTGTTCGTCAGGGCCGCGTACACGAAGCCGTTGCCCGGGTTGCGCTCGACGTCCTCGGGGCGGTCCATCGGGGTCGGGCTCACGCGGTCGGCGGCCGCGCGGGTGAAGATGAGGACCTCCTCGGTCGTGAAGCCGGGCACCTGCGAGGCGCCGTCCACGACCAGTGGGACCCACTCGCCGGTGCCGTCGTAGCTGCTGGCCGGGTCACCCGCCGCCTCGAGGCGTGCGACGTAGAGGTCGCCTTCCTCCAGCAGCGTGAGGTTGTGCGCCCGATCGCCCTCGCGGTAACGCTCACGGGAGATGAACTTGTACAGGTACTCGTTGCCCTGGTCGTCACCCATCACCGCGACGGCCCGGCCGTCGGCGGCGATGCTCACCGTGGCGCCCTCGTGCTTGAAGCGGCCGAGCGCGGTGTGCTTGCGCGGCGTGGACGTCGGGTCGCTGGGGTCGAGCTCGACGATCCAGCCGAACCGGTTGACCTCGTTGGGCTCGTTCTCCAGGTTCCAGCGGGCCTCCACGGCGTCCCAGCCGCGGCCGGTGGAGCTGATGCCGTACACGGCGTTGCGCGCGTCGAGGGCGGCGTTGCGCTTGAAGTAGCCCTGGAAGTTCTCCTCGCCCGACAGGACCGTGCCCCACGGGGTGGTGCCGCCGGCGCAGTTGTTCACCGTGCCGTAGACCTTCGTGCCGGTCGGGTCCTGCGACGTGCGCAGGTGGCTCGAGCCGGCGGCGGGCCCGCTCAGCCGGAACTCGGTCTCCTGGTGGACGCGCCGGTTGTAGCGCGAGTCGCGCACCGGCTCCCAGGGACGCCGCACGCCGCGGCGCGAGACCTCCACGACGGACATGCCGTGAGCGGCCATGGAGATCCGCAGCCGCTCCAGGCGCTCGGCCTCGTCGGCGGGCGCGCCGGAGAACATGAGGTCGTCGTTGGTGTACTCGTGGTTGACGACCATCAGGGCGCGGTTGCGGCCGGCGAGCGGGATGAACGTCAGGTAGTCGCAGTTGTAGCCGAACTGCGCCTTCTGCGCCTCGGCGCTCTGGGCGTCGAAGTCGAACAGCGGGGCCCCGGCGACGACGGGGTCCCCCCAGGCCATGATCGCCGTCCAGTCGTAGCCCTCGGGAACGGTCAGCTCGTCGAGGTCCGAGGTGGGGGCGGGCGAGAGCGGAGTGAACGCGAGCGGCGTGCCCGGACGGGCGATCGCGGGGCCGCTGCCCTTCCGGGCGGCGGCGGCCGGGGCCGCAGCGACCCCGCTGACGACGAGGGCGCCGATCCCGCCGGCGAGCACCGAGCGGCGCGAGACGGCGGCCTGGGCCACCTCGGCGAACGTGGGGGCGGTGCTGCGCGCCGGGTGCGCGTCGGCGCACTGGTCGGCGCAGCGCCAGTGGCAGACCGTCGCGCTGCGGGTGCCCTGGGTGTGGCCGAGCATCCGGAGCAGGCGGCGAGGGGATTCGGGAGCGAGGGTCACGGGTTCCTCCGTACTGGGTGGAGCGGACCCCGCGACGCTAGGAGGACCAGGGGACCGGCTCGGCGAAAGCCGGATGAACCGGGCGTGAAGAGTGGGCGAGCGCCGGGATCAGGCCGTCGCCGCGGCCTGCGCCGCGCGGGCGAGTCGGCGGGCGCGCGACCGGGACGACCGCAGCATGTCGGCGGTGAGGATGACGAGCGCCAGCCACACGATCGAGAAGCCGACCCACCGGGACACCGGCATGGCCTCGCGGTACACGAGGACGCCGACGAGGAACTGGAGCACCGGCGTGAGGTACTGCAGCAGCCCGATCGTCGTCAGCGGCACCCGCCGCGCGGCCGCCGCGAAGAACAGCAGCGGGATGGCGGTGACCACGCCGGTCGACGCGAGCAGCGCGGCGTGCCCGGGCCCCTCCGACGTGAGGGTGCCGGCCCCGGTCGCTCCCCACCAGACCAGCACGACGACGGCGACCGGGGCCAGCACGGCGGTCTCCACCGTGAGGCTCGTCAGGGCACCGACGCCGCGGCCCACCCGGTTCTTCAGCAGGCCGTAGCAGCCGAAGGTGAGCGCGAGGGTCAACGCGATCCACGGCAGGCCGCCGTAGTCCACGGTGAGCACCGCGACCGCGACCGCGCCGACGCCGACGGCCACCCACTGCAGGGGCCGCAGCCGTTCCCGGAGCACCAGCACGCCGAGCAGCACGGTGAGGATCGGGTTGATGAAGTAGCCGAGCGAGGCCTGCACGACCTGCCCGGAGTTCACCCCGTAGATGTAGACGCCCCAGTTCACCGCGAGGACCGTCGCCGCGAGGCCGAGGAGCGCCATCCGCCGTGGTGACCGCGCGACGTCCCGCACCTGGCTCCCACCGCGCAGCACGGCGAGGACGACGAGGCAGACGAGCAGGGACCACGCGACGCGGTGCAGCGTGATCTCCACCGGGCCGGCCGGGTCGAGCAGCGGGAAGTAGAGCGGGAAGGCGCCCCACACGAGGTAGGCGGCGGCGCCGTAGAGGGTGCCGCGCCGGACCTCGGATTCATGGGATGTCACGGGCGCACGCTACTGCACGCATTCACCAAGGTTCTTGCGGATATCCGCCTCGTGCTGCCGCAACAACCCTGGTTATTGCGGGATGGACGGTCAGGACGCCGGGACGGTCCAGGTGTCGTGGCCCGCGAGGAGCGTCGCGAGGTCGGCGTCGCTCGCACGGCCCCCGATCGCCTGCGTCGCGTCGTCCAGCTGCTCGCGCACCCGGTCGTCGTAGGTGGGCCGCGAGACCGACCGGAACACGCCGACCGGCACGTGAGCCATGGCGACGTCGTCCAGGCGGGACAGGGCGAACGCACCGGTCGGGTTGTCGGCGTGGGCGTCGTGGACGACGACCTCGCGGTCGCCCGCGTCGGGCTCGGCGACCACCTCGACCCCGCCGTCCGCCGTCCGGACGACGACTTTCGGCTCCTCGGCCGGGCCGAACCTGACCGGCTCGCCGTGCTCGAGCCGGATGAGCCGCGCGGTCGCCGCGTCACGGTCCTTGAGCAGCTGGAACGCTCCGTCGTTGAAGATCGGGCAGTTCTGGTAGATCTCGACGAACGCCGCCCCGCGGTGCTCGACCGCCGCCCGCAGCACGGAGGTGAGGTGCTTGCGGTCGGAGTCCATCGTCCGGGCCACGAACGTCGCCTCCGCGCCCAGGGCCAGCGACACCGGGTTGAAGGGGGCGTCGACCGAGCCCGCGGGCGTCGACTTGGTGACCTTGCCGACCTCCGACGTGGGGGAGTACTGACCCTTGGTCAGCCCGTAGATCCGGTTGTTGAACAGCAGGATCGTCAGGTTGACGTTGCGCCGCAGCGCGTGGACGAGGTGGTTGCCACCGATCGACAGGGCGTCGCCGTCGCCGGTGACGACCCAGACGTTGAGGTCGGGACGGGACGTCGCGAGACCGGTCGCGATGGCCGGTGCCCGGCCGTGGATCGAGTGCAGCCCGAACGTGTCGAGGTAGTACGGGAAGCGGGAGGAGCAGCCGATCCCCGAGACGCAGACGACGTTCTCGCGACGGATGCCGAGCTCGGGCAGGAAGCCCTGCACGGCGGCGAGGATCGCGTAGTCACCGCAGCCGGGGCACCAGCGGACCTCCGAGGACGACGTGAAGTCCTTCTTGCCGAGGGACACGCCCTCGGGCAGCTGGGGGACGCCCTCCAGCCCGGAACGGTGGACGGGGACCCCCAGGTCGGTGCTGGCGTCGGTGCTCACGAGAGAACCTCTCCTGTCTGGACCTCCTGGGCCACCTTCACGATCGCCTCGGTGAGCTCGGAGGCGCTGAACGGCAGGCCGCGGACGCGGTTGTAGCCGACGACGTCGACGAGGTACCGGGCGCGCAGCAGCAGCGAGAGCTGACCCAGGTTCATCTCGGGCACCAGCACGCGGTCGTAGCGGCGCAGGACGCTGCCGAGGTTGGCGGGGAACGGGTTGAGGTGCCGCAGGTGTGCGCGCGCGACCGAGAGGCCGGACGCGCGGGCCGCGCGGACCGCTGCCGCGACCGGCCCGTAGGTGGACCCCCAGCCGAGGATGAGGACGCGGGCGTCGCCGTCCGGGTCGTCGACCTCGAGGGCCGGGACGTCGACGCCGTCGATCTTCGCCTGCCGCAGCCGCACCATCCGGTCGTGGTTCTCCGGGTCGTAGGAGATCTCACCGGTGACGTCGGCCTTCTCCAGGCCGCCGATGCGGTGCTCCAGGCCGGCGGTGCCCGGCACCGCCCACGGGCGGGCGAGGGTCTGCGGGTCGCGCAGGTACGGGCGGAACGCGGGGGTGACACCGTCGTCCACCACCGCGTTCGGCTCCGTGGTGAACCGGACGTCGATCGCAGGCAGGTCCTCGACCGCCGGAACGGCCCACGGCTCGGAGCCGTTGGCCAGGTAGCCGTCCGACAGCAGCAGCACCGGTGTGCGGTAGGTCGTCGCGATGCGGACGGCCTCGAACGCGGCGGCGAAGCAGTCGGTCGGGGACTGCGGCGCGATCACCGGCACCGGCGCCTCGCCGTTGCGGCCGAACATGGCCTGCAGCAGGTCCGCCTGCTCGGTCTTCGTCGGCAGACCGGTCGAGGGTCCGCCGCGCTGGACGTCCACGACGACCAGCGGCAGCTCGAGCGACACCGCCAGCCCGATGGTCTCGCTCTTGAGGGCCAGGCCCGGGCCGGACGTCGTCGTGACGCCGATCGCGCCGCCGAACGAGGCACCCAGCGCCGCGCCGACACCGGCGATCTCGTCCTCCGCCTGGATCGTCGTCACGCCGAAGCGCTTGAGGCCGGACAGGGTGTGCAGGATGTCCGACGCCGGGGTGATCGGGTACGAGCCGAGGACCAGCGGCAGCTGCGCGCGGTGCGCGGCCGCGACGAGCCCGTAGGCCAGCGCGGTGTTGCCGGTGATGTTGCGGTACGTGCCCGGCGCGGAGGGCGCGGGCGCCACCTGGTAGCGGACGGCGAACGCCTCGGTGGTCTCCCCGAAGGCCCAACCGGCGCTGAAGGCGGCGAGGTTGGCCTCGAGGATGTCGGGCTTGGTGGCGAACTTGTGGCGCAGGAAGCGCTCGGTCGACTCGGTGGGGCGGTCGTAGAGCCACGACAGCATGCCGAGGGCGAACATGTTCTTGGCGCGCTCGGCGTCCTTGCGGGACAGGCCGAACGGCTCCAGGGCCTCGACCGTCATCGACGTCATCGGCAGGGCGTGCACCCGGTAGGACTCCAGGCTGCCGTCCTCGAGCGGGTTGGTCGCGTAGCCGACCTTCGAGAGGTTCCGCTTGGTGAACTCGTCGGTGTCGGCGATGACCGTGCCCCCGCGGGGGAGGTCGCCCAGGTTGGCCTTGAGGGCCGCCGGGTTCATCGCGACCAGCACGTCCGGCTCGTCGCCGGGGGTCAGCACGTCGTGGTCGGCGAAGTGCAGCTGGAAGCTGGAGACGCCGGGCAGCGTCCCGGCGGGGGCCCGGATCTCGGCCGGGAAGTTGGGCAGCGTCGCCAGGTCGTTGCCGAGCGACGCGGTCTCGGCGGTGAAGCGGTCACCGGTCAGCTGCATGCCGTCGCCGGAGTCGCCGGCGAACCGGATCACCACGTGCTCGACCCGCTGGACCAGCTTGGTCGTCATGTCTACGTCAACGTCCTGTTCATCGCGGTTCTGCCCGGTCGGCACCTGCCGTTCCTACGCCATCGTAGGTTCCCGTCCGGGGGGACCCCAACGCGGACCGGAGGCGTCCGCTCACCGAGACACCTGTTCGGACCACTGTGCCGCCTTCCGCGGCGCGTGTCCCGCCGGTTGGCCTATCTGCTGTCCGGGGCGCCACGGATGGACGCCACGGACGGACGCCACGGACGCCGTCAGGGCGTCAGTGCGCCGTCCGCGAGGTCGGCGAAGACGTCCGAGGCACCCGGCTCGAGGAACACCACGCTGGTGCCGCCGGACGTCGTCCCCGCGCGGGCCGGGACGACGACGTTGGGCACCCGCGTCGGGTCGGCCCGCAGGACGCCGCCGGCGAAGGTGAGCAGCTGCTCCGCGGTGAGGTCGGTGACCAGGTGGGGGTCGGACACCTCGAGCAGCCCCGGGACGGCGAGCGGGCCCGCCGCCCGGACCGCGGCGCCCGCCGCGAGGATGACGGTTCCGCCGTTGAGCTGCCGGTCGATGTCGCCGCGCGGCTGCGTCTTGCGGGTGCGGGAGTAGGCGAGTGCGTCGTCGCCGGCGAGCGTCTGCTCACCGGCCGGCAGGTCGAGCTTGGCGTCGCCGTCCT
>JBKHXE010000126.1:0-10154 GCA_046566185.1 Actinomycetes bacterium
GCTGACGCCGTACCTCCCCGGGACGCGTGAGGGCAACCGCGACTGGGACCTCCCCGAGACCATGCGGGCCGCCGACGAGGTGCTGTCGCTGCCGGTCCACCCGTCGCTGCACGAGGACGACCTCGCCCGCATCGTCGACGCCGTCAACGAGCTGGGGGTCGCCCCGTGACCGGCTCGAGGACCGGCGTGCTGCGGGCCGGGCTGGTCGGGCTCGGGATGATGGGCCGCAACCACGCCCGCGTGCTGGCCGGTCTCGAGGGCGTGGAGCTCGTCGCCGTCGCCGACCCCGCCGGGGACCCGAAGGGGCTGGCGCACGGTGCCGAGGTGGTCACCGAGGTCTCCGCGCTGCTCGAGCGCGGCCTCGACTACGTGGTGGTCGCCTGCCCGACCGGGCTGCACCACGAGGTCGGGCTGCAGGTCGCCGAGGGCGGGGCCGGCGCGCTCGTCGAGAAGCCGCTGGCCGACACCCTGGCCGCGGCCCAGGACCTGGTCGACGCGTTCGAGTCCCGCGGGATCGTGGCCGGAGTCGGCCACATCGAGCGGTTCAACCCCGCCCTGCAGAGCCTCCGGAGCCGGCTCGAGGCGGGCGAGCTCGGCGAGGTCTACCAGGTCGTCACCCGTCGCCAGGGGCCCTTCCCGCACCGCATAGCCGACGTCGGCGTCGTCAAGGACCTCGCGACCCACGACATCGACCTCACCGCGTGGGTGACCGGCGAGCAGTACGCCTCGGTGGCGGCGCAGACGTTCCACAAGAGCGGCCGGCCGCACGAGGACATGGTGTCGGTGAGCGGGAAGCTGACCGACGGGGCGCTGGCCAACCACTTGGTCAACTGGCTCAGCCCGTTCAAGGAGCGCTGCACGGTGGTCACCGGGACCAAGGGCAGCTTCGTCGCCGACACCCTGATGGCCGACCTGACGTTCCACGCCAACGGCGCCCACGAGATGGGCTGGGAGGCGCTCCAGGCCTTCCGCGGGGTCGCGGAAGGGGACAGCACCCGCTTCGCCCTCACCAAGCGGGAGCCGCTGCAGGTGCTGCACGAGAAGTTCCGCGACGCGTTCCTGTCCGGTGACACGTCCGAGATCGTCACGCTGCGGCAGGGCATGCGGACCGTCGAGGTCGCCGAGGCGGTGCTGGAGTCCGCCGACACCGGCAAGACGGTCACCGTGGCCGAGCTGCGTCAGTCCCGGTAGCGGGGTCCGCGCGGTTTCGCCGGCACGCCGGCCACGACCGTGTTCGCGTCGACATCCTTCACCACGACCGCGCCGATCCCGACCAGCGCGTCGTCCCCGATCCGCACCTTCTGGATCACCGTCGCCTCCGGCGAGATCCAGGCCCGCTTGCCGATGACGACACTGCCGCTGATCTCGGCGCCTGCGATCACGAACGCCGCCTCGCCGACCTCCACGTTGTGCGCGAGGAAGACACAGTCATCGATCTTCACGTGGTCGTCGATCCGGGTGGGGTGGATGGTGCCCTGCGCGATCGCGACGTGCTGGCCGATCTCGACGTGGTCGCCGATGACCACACCGCCGAGGTGCCCGATCCGCACCGGCGTGCCGTCGTCGCCGACCTCGAACCCGAAGCCCTGACCACCGATGGCGGTGTGCGACCCGATGCTGGTGTGGCGCCCCACCCTGGTGCCGGTCTTGAGCACGACGTGCGAGTCCACGTAGGTACCGTCGCCGAGGACCACCCCGTCCTCGACCACGCTGAAGTGCCCGACGTGCACGTTCTCGCCGATCTGCGCGGTGTCGGCGATGACCGCGGTGGGCGCGATGAAGCGCTCGGCCTGCTCGTCGAAGAACTCCCGGACCACGAGCGCGTAGCCGAGCCGCGGGTTCGGCACCGGTACGGCGTTCGGCAGCCCGTCGTGAGCCCCCTCGGGAATGAGGAACAACGTGTCGGCGTGCCGCCGTACGACCTCTGCTGCCGCGTCGTCCCATCGGCTGACGAACGAAACCGTGTTCGGCTCGGGCGCCGAGGACGCCGACACGCCGCGCACCTCCGTGGCCGCGGACAGCTCGTGGGACAGGAAGCTGGCGATCTCGGCGAAGGTCGTCACGACAGCTCCCACCTCATCGTCAGCACCTCGTAGGCCTCGGCGAGCCCGCACTTGCCCTGCACCCCGCGGAACATCGCGGCGCTGCGGAGGTACTCCGGCGTCACGTAGCTGCGGCCGAGCTCGGCCTGGGTGCGGTACTCCCCGACCATCGCGATCTTCGCCTCCACGTCGGCCTCCTCGACCTCGGCGAAGAGCGTCGTGTGGGAGACCCGCTGGTTCCACGGCGTCTCGTAGCCGAGTACCGTCCGGCCCCGGAACGCCCGCACGCTCTCGGCGTGCACCACTTCGTGGTCCTGGTGGGTGTCGGTGCTGCTCATCGTGAGCACCAGGTCCGGGTCGTAGGACCGCGCGATCCGCACCAGGTCCTCGAGGATCGGCTGCCGGTGCTCGGGGAAGTCGCGGACGGGGACCGACGCCATGTGGATCGCGTCGCCCTCGACCCCGAGGTGCTTCATCGCCGCCCGGAACTCCTGCTCGAGGGTGTCGGGGGCGGCGCCGGCGGGGAGGCTCTGCTCGGCCCGCGAGAACACCGCCACCCGGATCTCCGCGCCCTGCCGGTGCAGCCGGTGCAGCAGCGCACCGCAGCCCAGCTCGATGTCGTCGGTGTGCGCGCCGACCGCGAGGACGCGCCGGAAGCTCAGCATCGTCCGAGGATAGGGGACGCGCCGGCGTCGGTTAGGGTCACGGGAGTCCGACACCCCAGCGACGGCCGATCGAGCCGGAGGAGGCCCCCGTGGCGCGCCGGGTCTGGTTCCACATCGCGACCCCCAAGACCGGGACGACCTACCTGCAGTCGATCCTGTGGGCCAACCGCGACGCCCTGCGCGAGGCCCGCGTCCTCCTGCCGGGGCGCAACCGCCGGGACCACTGGTGGTCGACGCTCGTGCTCCGCGAGGACCCCAAGATCCACCAGAAGCCCCCGGGTGCACTTCGTGCGTGGGACCGGGTGGTCGCGGACTGCGCGACGTGGGACGGCGACGCGGTCATCTCCAACGAGCTGTTCGGGCCTGCGACCGTGGATCAGGCTCGCCTCGCGGTGGAGTCCCTCGCTCCTGCGGAGGTGCACCTCGTGGTCACCGCCCGCAACCCGCTCGCCGTGCTCACGGCCGCGTGGCAGGAGCTGCTGCGGTACCGCGGGATCACGACGCCGCTGGCCGAGTTCGACCTCGCCGCGCCGGCCGAGCCCGAGGACCCCTGGCGCTGGAGCAACCTGGACGCCGCCGAGGTGCTCGCGCGCTGGGGTGGCACCGTGCCGGCCGACCAGGTGCACGTCATGCCGGTGCCGGGCCCGGGACACCCCCGCGACGAGCTGTGGCGCCGGTTCGCGGGGCTCATCGGGGTCGACCCGGCCGCCTACGACCTCGGCTCGAGCTTCGGCAACTCCTCGATGGGACTCGTGGAGACGGAGGTGCTGCGCCGGGTCAACGAGCACCTCGCCGGGGCCCTGACCGGCCGGGAGCGCGCACAGTGGATCCGCGACTACGTCTGCAAGGAGTTCCTGGTGCCGCGAGGCGGCGTGAGGCCGGTCCCGCCCGCGCACCGGATCGAGGAGTGCCGGGTCCGGGGCGAGGCGGCGGTGAAGGTGGTACGAGACGCCGGCTACGACGTGGTGGGGGACCTGGACGACCTCCGGGTGCCCGGCGAGGTCGGGGAACCGAGCCGTCCCGTCACCGAGGGCGAGGTCGCCGAGGCGTCGACCGGGCTGGTGGCCTGGATGCTGCGTTCGATGCGCGACGCCGACCGAGAGGAGGCAGAGCGGGAGTCAGAGGGGGAGGCGGCGCCGTAGCCGTGCGCCCAGCTGGCGGCTGAGCTCCCGGCCGCCGAGCCGGTCGGCCTCGTCGTCACCGGCTGCAGCCGAGCGCCGTACCTTCCTGCGGAGCCGGCGAACCTGCCGCTCTCGGTCGGCCGCGGCCTCCACCGCGACGGCGATCGCCTGGGCCGCCAGCTCTGCGGGTACAAGCGCCGGGCCGACCTCCTCGGCAGGATCTCCGACGCGCGGCGGGACGCGGAGGTGGTCGGGATCGCCCACGACCCGCACTCCGAGAGACCGCACCAGGCCGGCGCGTGCGTCGCTCAGCTCGGCGACGCGCTCGCGAGCCCAGCCGGGCAGCTCCGGCACCCGCTGCTCGCCCGGCCAGGGTGCGTAGCGCTTGACGGTGCGCAGCACCCGGCTGCGCAACGCCGGATCGATCGTCACCTCCGCGAGTCGTTCGTTGAGCATCCGAGCCACCTCGAGCCGGCCGTAGCTCAGCGACTCGTTCAGTCGGTGGGTCTCCTGCGGCGCCAGCATCCCGTCAGGAAGGCCGAGCATCTGCTCGACCGTCCGGGACAGCAGCTGCCGGTCGCTCTCGTCGGCGACGAGCAGCGTGAAGCGCTCCGGCGCGGCCGCCTCGGTCCAGCGCGCCACCAGAGCCTGGAGGTCGTGCGGCACCCAGATGTTCTGCCACGCGGGGTCGTCGGGGTGGTCGCCGAGGACGAGCTCCAGCCAGCGTTCGTAGGAGAGCGTGGTGGCGTTCATCTTGACGCGCTGCTGCCACTGGGAGGGCAGCAGCCGGTCCAGCCGGCGGGCCACGGCGAGCACGTGCAGCCGGTCGCCCCCGAGCGCGTCGACCATCCGCCTGGCCCCGTCCCGCTCGGCCTTCCCGATGCTCTCGTTGCTGACCACGACGCGGCCCGGGGCGTTCGCGACCTCGGCGAGCATGGCGTCCCAGCGCGCGAAGTCCTCGCGGTAGCGCTGATCAGGTGACCCCGGGTGCATGAGGGCGGCCCACAGCGCGGCTCGCTCTGCCCGGTCGGTGCCGACCGCGGTGACGCCGTGATCGGCCAGGACGCCGCGTTTCTCCTGGATCGCCGCCTGGAGGGCGGTGCTGCCCGTCTTCTGCGGCCCGATGTGCAGCAGCCGGGCGTCGGCCTGGAGCAGCAGGTCGGAGGGGTCGGCCGTCATGGCGGACAGGCTACGGGCACGTGAGAGGGTATGCGCCATGCGGATCTGCGTGGTGGCGCTGGGGAAGATCGGCCTGCCGCTGGCCGTCCAGTTCGCCGACAAGGGCCACACCGTCGTCGGGGCGGACATCGACGAGCGGGTCGTCGGCCTGATCAACGACGGGGTCGAGCCGTTCCCGGGCGAGCACCGGCTCGGCGAGAAGCTCGCCGCTGCCGTGGCCGACGGACGGCTGCGGGCCACGACCGACACCGCGGCGGCGGTCGCGGAGTGCGAGGCGGTCGTCCTCGTCGTGCCGCTGTTCGTCGACGCCGACGGCCTCCCCGACTTCGCCTCGATGGACGCCGCAACCCGGGCGGTCGCGCAGGGGCTGAAACCCGGGACTCTGGTGAGCTACGAGACCACGCTCCCGGTCGGCACCACACGGAGCCGGTGGGCGCCGATGCTCGCGGAGGGCTCGGGGCTCGAGCCCGGTCGGGACTTCCACCTCGTGTTCAGCCCGGAGCGGGTGCTCACCGGGCGCGTCTTCGCGGACCTGCGCAAGTACCCCAAGCTCGTCGGCGGCATCGACGACGCCTCGACCAAGGCCGGCACGGCGTTCTACGAGGCGGTCCTCGACTTCGACGACCGGTCCGACCTGCACCGCCCCAACGGGGTGTGGGACCTCGGGTCGGCGGAGGCGGCCGAGCTCGCCAAGCTTGCCGAGACCACCTACCGCGACGTGAACATCGGGCTGGCCAACCAGTTCGCGCGCTACGCCGACTCGATCGACGTGGACATCAGCAAGGTGATCGAGGCGTGCAACTCCCAGCCCTACAGCCACATCCACCGGCCCGGGATCGCGGTCGGCGGTCACTGCATCCCGATCTATCCGCGGATCTACCTCTGGAACGACCCCGAGGCGACCGTCGTACGCGCGGCGCGGGAGGCGAACTCCGCGATGCCGACGTACGCCGTCGACCTGCTCGCCGCGGCGTACGGCGACCTGGCCGGCGCGCGGGTCCTGGTGCTGGGGGCGTCCTACCGCGGCGGGGTGAAGGAGGCGGCGTTCTCCGGGGTCTTCCCGACCGTCGAGGAGCTGCGACGACGAGGTGCCGAGCCGTTCGTCTCGGACCCGATGTACACCCCCGACGAGCTCGAGGGCCTCGGGCTGCCCGCCCACCGGGGCGAGGACGTGACGGCGGCGGTGATCCAGGCCGACCACGCGCAGTACGCCGCCTTGACCCCGGCGGACCTCCCGGGGGTGCGGGTCCTGGTCGACGGGCGACGCGTCACCGACGCGGCGGCCTGGGACGTCGACGGCGTCCGCCGCGTCGTCATCGGCGGCTGAGCCGGAAGCGATCCCGACTCGGCGCCGCTCCAGTCGACCTCCGACAGCGGCAACGAAGCTGGGTGAGAGCCACGACTCGTGGGGCGCCCTCTCGATAGTGACTGCCTGGAGCCGAGTTGCCCTCACCGCAGCCCGCGGTCTGTGGCGGCGCAGACCCCGGCACTCCTACTCGTCCGCCGCATCCCGAGCGGCATGCACCAGCCGAGCGCAGGAGCGTTCGGCCCGCAGGCGGTCGGGCTTCGACGTGGACTGGTGGCTGGAGCCAGCCTTGGTCTTCATGCCGAGCAGAGTGCGCAAGTCCTCGGCACGCTTGCGGTCCACTTTGGTCAAGAGGGACACCGCCTCGTTGTGGTTCTCGCCCATCGCGTGCATCCCAAGGCGGGCACAGCACAAGACGTCGGCCGCCGCGATGCCTGCGTGTACCAGCAGCGTCACGTACGCATCGGCGACGTCGTCGGCATCGTCGGCGAGCACCTCACGGTTCTAGGCACGGGAGACGCCTCGCCAGAACCGGCTCTCGCCGTACAGGACGCGGCCTTCGGTGCGAACCGCTCCCAGGAGTGGATCGTCGGCGGCAAGCCCGGACCTGACCTCGGCCGAGCTCATCTCCAAGACGCGAGCGTCATTGCCGGTCCAGGCCGTCGTGTCTTGCTGAAGGCGGTCCGTGTTGCGGTGCCAGTCGGCCCCGTGTTCAGCGTCGAGACCGTCCGGTCGCACCAAGAAGATGTCGATGTCGCTGTCGGGTCGCATGTCGCCTCGACTGGCGGAGCCAAACAGGGCTGCGAACACCGGCGGTTGTGCCCACTCGCCCAGTGTCGCGTGCAAACGCTCCAGGAACACGGTGCGAACAGACGCCAGGGCGAGCACCGCCGGCGCCGCTAGAGGCGTGGTCCTCAGCGGCGGAGGACTCGCCTGGCGAGCGAGCGGACGCGCGAGCCGGCTGGTGACCCGTCCGCCGGGCGGTTGCGGGCCAGCTTCCGTGCGGCGCGCGCGCCGGCTCGTCGCGCCAGCGTCGCTTCGCCGGTGATCGCGTCGTGAACCAGCTGCCGGGCCGCGTCGTAGATCGCGTCGTAGCGCGTCCGGGCGTCGTCGAGGACGTTCTGTGCGGCCTGTGTCTCGTCGGCGCCCCGCGCGTCGGCGAGCGCGCTGAGCGCTGACCACACGTCGTCGGCCACCGCCCGCAGCTCGTCGGGCACGGACAGGTCCGCCCAGGTGAGCCGGTGCCGGCTGAGGTCAGGGTCGATGAACTCGTCCACCGGGTGGGTCTCCGCAGGCGGGGGCGGGGCGCCGCACGCGGTCAGGGGGCCGCTCAGCGCGTCACGCCAGTCGCTGAGCAGGTCGTCGTACCGCACGAAGCTCCTGGTGAGGCCGCGAGTTCCGCGCTCGGCCATCAGCATCGCGTTTACCCAGCCGGCGAGGTTGCGCGCGGCGTACCCCTCCTCGCCGAGCTCCTCGAGGCCGGACTTGTAGTGGGTCGCCCGGCTGCCGAGCACCTCG
Source organism: Actinomycetes bacterium (assembly GCA_046566185.1). GTDB lineage: Bacteria > Actinomycetota > Actinomycetes > Actinomycetales > SCSIO-59966 > SCSIO-59966. The sequence goes on from JBKHXE010000126.1 coordinate 7,832, forward strand.
GCCGGGTGGCGCAGCATGGTCAACGACGCGAGCCGGACCCCGAGGTCGTCGGCGGCGTCGCGCCACAGCGGGAGGGTCCACGTGGTCCGGGGGTCCTTGAGGGCGGAGATCCGGCTGCTCTCGGTGACCTGCTGGAGGGTGTCGCGCAGCTCGGCGCGGTCGGCGTCCCGGACCGCGGCCAGGAGCCGGTCCTGGGCGTCGGGGCGGCCGTCGGCGATGCTCACGGCGGCGCGCTTGAGCAGCCGGTTGTGGAACTCGACGGACCACTTCGACTCGTAGAAGCCCTTGGGGTTGGACTGGTTGGCGCCGAGGAACGGCCCGGGGACGTGCAGCCCGAGCAGTGCCATCGCGCCCGCCGCGGTGCTGGTGCCGCTCCGCCCGGCGCCGGTGACCAGCAGCAGCGTCCGCTTCATGGTCGGCGACCCTACCGGTGGGGTGCGCCGGTTCGGTGGACAGGCGGCCCTTGTAATGCGGACACTGGTCACTCAGGCCACACCCGTCACGCACCCCACCGAGACGAGCATCCTCATGTCCCGATCCCGTACCGCGCCCGGTTGGGCCGCCCGCGCCGCCGCACTGTCGCTGGTCTCCACGACCGCGGTGACCGGTGGTGCGGCGCTCGGGGCGCGGGTCCCGGACACGTCGACCGCCCCGGCCGGCCTCGCTCAGAACCGCCCCGCGCCGGTAGCGGAAGGTGCGCAGGACCGGCCTGAGGTCGACATGGACACGCTGCGGGTGCCGCCGGTCGACACCCCCCGAGCCGTGCGGGCGCACGGGGACGACGACGACCATGCCGAGCCGGGTCACGAGGCGGCGGAGACCTCCACGGTCGTCGCCCACCTGGCCACCACCCGCACCGACGGCTTCGGCCTCCTCGGCGTCACCTGGCCCGCCGACCGCGACGCCGGCGGCCTGCACGTCGAGGTCCGCACCCACGACGCCGCGGGATGGAGCGACTGGGCCGAGGTGCCGGTGGAGACGGTCGACGTACGTCACGAGCCCGGCGCGCGGGCCGGCACCCTGCCTGCCTGGGTCGGCGACGCCGACGGGGTCGCGGTGCGCATGCTCTCCGACGACGGCTCCGCCCCCGGCGACGTCCGGGTCGCTCTGATCGACGGCGGCACCGGTCTCGCCGACGAGGCCGAGGGCGAGCGGCTGCCCACCGGGCAGGTCGGCCGTCCGGCTCCCACCCTGGCGCTCGGCGCGATGGCCGAGGACACGGGCGTGGTCGAGCAGCCCGACATCGTGCTGCGCGACGAGTGGGGCGTGGACTCGTCGACCGAGGTGAGCTGCTCCTCGCCGCGGACCGCCGACACGATGCGCGGGATCGTGCTGCACCACACCGCCGGCAGCAACGACTACACGCGCGAGCAGGCGCCCGGCATCGTGCGCGGCATCCACCGCTACCACACGGTCTCCCAGGGCTGGTGCGACGTCGGCTACAACTTCCTCGTCGACAAGTACGGCACGGTGTACGAGGGGCGTCGTGGCGGCATCACGAACCAGGTGCGTGGCGCGCACGCCGGGGACGCACTGGTGAACAGGTGGACGACCGGCATCTCGATGATGGGCAACTTCGAGACCGCGTCGGTGCCGACCACGCTCAAGGACGCGGTCGTGCGGCTGTCCGCGTGGCGTCTCTGGCTCTTCGGTCGTCAGGCCGAGGACACCATGCTGATCGACGACGTGTCCTACCAGCGGATCTCCGGGCACCGGGACTTCAAGTCGACCGTGTGCCCGGGCAGGAACGGCGACGCCTGGCTCAACGGGGGGATGCGCGCCGAGGTGCAGGCCGTCCTCGACGCCGCAGGGCCGGCGCCGACCGAGCCCGACCCGAGCGAGCCTGAGCCCACGGACCCGGAGCCGACCGACCCGGAGCCGGCCCCCGTGCTGCGGTACGCCGGCGAGAGCCGCTACACGACGGCCGCCGCGATCGCGCAGGAGTCGTTCCCGGCCCCCGTCGAAAGCGTCTTCCTGGCGTCCGGCACGACCTACCCGGACGCGCTGTCGGGTGGCCCGGCAGCCGCCCGCAACGGGGCGCCGGTGCTGCTGACCCGGCCTGGCGACCTCCCGGCCGAGACCGCCGCGGAGCTCGACCGCCTGCAGCCGCGCGTCGTGTACGTGCTCGGCGGGCCGGGCGCCGTCTCCGACGAGGTGGTCGCCCAGGCTCAGCAGCACGCTCCGACGGTTACCCGTCTCGCGGGCAGCAACCGGTACGTCACCGGCACGGCGATCAGCAGGCAGTTCTGGAGCCAGGCCGGCACCGTGTACCTCGCGTCAGGCGAGACCTACCCCGACGCCCTGTCCGGCGGCGCGCTTGCCG
>JBKHXE010000127.1:0-35364 GCA_046566185.1 Actinomycetes bacterium
GTGCTGGACGCCGCCGGGCTCGCCTACGCGGGCAGCCACCCCGACGGGCTGCGCCACCTCGACGGCCGTGCCGTCCTCACGCCGAACCCCAAGGAGCTCGCCCTCACCCTCGGGCGCGAGGTGGACGACGCGCAGCAGGCGACGCTCGAGCTCGCGGCGCGGGTCGGCGCGGTGGTGAGCTGCGGGGACGCCGAGACGTGGGTGGCCGACCCGGACGGGCGCCTGTGGCACGACCAGACCGGCGGCGTCGGGCTGGGGGTCTCCGGCTCCGGCGACGTGCTCGCCGGCATCGTCACCGGCCTGGCTGCGCGCGGCGCCGAGCCCGCGCAGGCGGCGGTCTGGGGCAGCTACCTGCACGGCCGTGCCGGCGACCGGCTCGCCGCCCAGGTCGGGCGCCTCGGCTTCCTCGCCCGCGAGGTGCTGCCCGAGGTGCCGCGCGTGCTGGAGGAGGTATCGGTCTAGCGGCTGCGGCTGACGCGCGATGTGCCGGTCACGGGCCGAGCAGCGCGGCGGGGACGACGGCAATGCCGTCGGGCCTGCGGTAGGCGTGGGTGCCGGTGGTGACGACGACGGAATCGCGGAGGTCGTCCCCTAGCCTCTCGGCCAGCCATGTCAGGTGGGTCACGTCGTGGTCGTCGGCGGTGGCCGACAGCTTGACCTCGACGGCGACGACGCCACCGTCGCGGCCGACCACGATCAAGTCGATCTCATGGTCGCCGCGATGCGTTCGCATGTGCCTCACCTCGGCCTCGGCCGACTGTGCGTATACGCGGAGGTTGAGTGCGACCAAGCTCTCGAACAGCGCTCCGAGCAGGGTGCCGTCGCGTGGGATCTGTGGCCCCTTCGACTCACCGGCGAGAAGACTGCCGGCGGTCACGTTGAGCAGTCGTGCCGCAAGCGCAGGATCGGCCAGGTGGTGCTTGTCGGCCGACGCGAGTTCTCTGAACCGGTTGTTGGTGGGCAGCCAGGCGGGTACCGGTTCGAGGATCCAGAGTCGAGTGAGGATGTCGCGCCAGGGCAGGGTGGTGGTCTTGGCCGGTTTGGTCCCCACGCCAGGTGTGGCTGCGTCGCGGATGACCTCGAAGCTGGCCGTGGTGGACGTGGCGGCGGCGTATGCGCGCATCCAGGCCCGAAGCGTGTCCGGGTGCCTCACCGTCATGCCCTGTTCGGGAAACTCGCGGTCGATGACGCGCTGGAGGTAGCCGTCGAGCTGCGCGCGGAGTGCTCTGTCCGGTAGCCCCCGTAGCGCGGGGAAACCGCTGGCGAGGATCTCGTCGACGTAGTCGCGTAGCGACATGCCGGAGCTTCCGGAGATCGTCGGTCGCTGGCCGGAGAGCAGTTCGGCCAGGCTCACCGACGTGGCGACAGCGCGTTCGGCCAACGCGAGAGGGCGCATGCGAATGGGCACGATGCGACCGGCGCCGGAGTGCGTGGGCGCGCCCGTGGGAGACGCCGACCCCGTGAGGATGAACCGCCCGGGCGACGGGTTGTCGTCCACGGCCCGACGCACCAGGTCCCAGCTCGGCGGGTACTGCTGCCACTCGTCGATCAGGATCGGCTCCGGACCGACCAGCAGGCGTGCGGGATCAGCGCGAGTGACGGCGAGCTCTTCGGGCGAGTCCAGTCGGTAGGTCGTTGCGGCTCGGATGTGGGCCGTGGCCGTCTTGCCGACGGCCTTCGGGCCCTCGAGGCTGAGCGCGGGAAGGCCCCTCAGGAGTTCGTCCAGTTCCTTGTCGACGACACGTGGGACGTACCGGGTCATCGGCCGGACCGCTCTGCTCACACCCCGATACGCTACCGTTTCGGGCATCTCTACGCTACCTTTCCGGCATCCCGCACGCTACTGTTTCGGGGCTCTATGTGCGCCTCGCTTCACGCAGGTCGGGTCCCGTCGACCACGACGCGGCGGTCGTCGGGCAGCCGGCGGGTGCGCCCGTCGCGGTCCAGCAGCTCGAGCAGCGGGACGGCGACGCGCCGCGTCGAGCCCCACGCCTGACGCGCCTCGCTGAGCGAGAACGGCTGCGGCAGAGCGCGAAGCGGCTCGTGCGCCCGCGCCACGGCCTCCGCCGTGAGGTAGACGCCGTCGCCGACCCGGGCGAGCGCCCCGGCGCGGACGGCGGTCGCGAGCTCGCGCGGACCGAGCCCCAGCTCGCGCAGCCGGTGAGCCTCCGGTGCGGACCACGGGCGGTCGGCCAGGTCGCGCGTCAGCTTCGCGAGGGACGTCGCGAGCGGGCCGGGCAGGCCGCCCCCGCGCCGCGTGTCGACCACCCGCCCCTCGTGCAGGGCCAGGGGCGGCTCGGCGAGTCCGGCGACGAGGCCCGCGTCCGGCAGGTCGAGCAGGTGCCGCGCCGCCTCGACCGGCAGCCCTGGCTCCAGCGGGTGGCGCTCGGCGTGATCGGCGACCGCCCCCACGAGCCTCTCGCGCAGGACGGCCGCGTGCCCGGGGTCGACGAGCCAGCCGTTCCCGTCGACCGGGACGCCCATCGCCCTCAGGTGCTCGGCCCGCACCACGCGGCGCCGACGCAGCTCGCCGTCGAGGTCGGGGGTGGCGCCGAAGCCGGCGAGCGCGGCGGCCCGCTCCCGCGCCGCGCCGCGGCGGCGCAGCGCGGGCGGGTCGACGTCGAGCACCGTCACGCCGCCGACCACCTCGTGGCGGCCGGGGTCGCGCAGCAGGCCGACGTCCCCGATGCGCAGCGGCAGAGGCGATCTCAGCAGCAGGCGCACGTGCGCGTCGTCCAGGGGCCGGGCGCGGACGCCGACGTGCGCGGCGCCGACGTGCAGCAGGCAGGCCGCGGGCACCGCGCCGTCGCGGCTCACCCGCACGTCGACGAGGCTGGTGTCGAGGTGCGTTCCCGGGGTCGTCAGGGCGTCCCCGCGCCGCACCTCGTCGGTGCTCACCCCGCGGAGGTTGACCGCCACGCGTGCGACGGCCGAGACCTCGGAGGCGTTGCGCCCCAAGGCCTGCAGCCCCCGGACCACGACGCTGCGGCCACCCGGCAGCGCCAGCCGCTCACCCACCCGGACCGTCCCCGCCGGCAGGGTCCCCGTGACGACGGTGCCGGCGCCGCGCACCGAGAACACCCGGTCGACCCAGAGCCGCACCGGCGCGGCGACGTCCGGCGGGGGCAGTGACCGCACCGCCCGCGCGAGCGCCTCGCGCAGCTCGGCCATGCCGGCGCCGGTGCGCGCGCTGACCGCGACCGCCTCGGCGCCGGCGAGCGTTGTCCTGGCGAGGTGCTCGCGTGCCTGCGCGGTCGCCGGCGCCGGGTCGGCGAGGTCGGCGCGGGTGACGACGAGCAGCCCGTGCCGGACGCCGAGGGCGTGCAGCGCGTCGAGGTGCTCGGCGGACTGCGGCATCCACCCGCCGTCGGCCGCGACGACGAACAGCACCGCGGGCACCGGACCGACCCCGGCGAGCATCGTCGGCACGAACCGCTCGTGGCCCGGCACGTCGACGAACGCGACCTCCTCGCCGTCCACCACCGTCGAGGCGAAGCCGAGCTCGATGGTCAGCCCGCGCCGCCTCTCCTCGGCCAGCCGGTCCGGGTCGGTGCCCGTGAGGGCCCGCACGAGCGTGGACTTGCCGTGGTCCACGTGCCCTGCCGTGGCGACGACGTGCACGTCAGGCCCCGCGGGCGACGCCGAGCACGGCGGAGGCGAGGGTGTCGTCGAGCTCGGGCGGCACGGAGCGCAGGTCCAGCAGGCACCGGCCCGCCTCGACGCGCCCGACGACGGGCGGCCGGTGGCGCCGCAGCGGCTCGGCCAGCTCCGCGGGCAGACTGACCGCCGCGCTGGCGAGGTCGACGCCCGGGGCCCCGCCCCCGCCGACGGCCGCGGCGCTGTCGACCGCCCGCGCGTCGACCCCCTGCACCTCGAGCCTTCTCGCCAACGTCGCCGCCCTCTCGCGCAGCTGCTCCACCGGCAGCGCGAGCGCCTCCAGCGCGGGCGGCCGCGGGCCGCGCAGCGTCGCCTCGAGCGCGGCCAGCGTCAGCTTGTCGACGCGCAGCGCGCGGGCCAGCGGGTGCTGGCGCAGCCGCTCCACGACGTCCGAGCGGCCCAGCAGCAGCCCCGCCTGCGGCCCGCCGAGCAGCTTGTCGCCGCTCGCCGTCACGAGGTCGGCGCCCGTCGTCAGCGCCGTCGCGGCGTCCGGCTCGTCGGGCAGCAGCGGGTGCGGCGCCAGCAGCCCGGAGCCGATGTCGACGACCACGGGCGCGCCCAGCCCGGCCAGCTCCGCGACGCCCACGGCCGAGGTGAACCCGGTGACCACGAAGTTCGACGGGTGCACCTTGAGCACCATGCCGGTCTGCGGGCCGATCGCGTCGGCGTAGTCGCGCAGCGCGGTGCGGTTCGTCGTCCCCACCTCGCGCAGCCGTGCGCCGGTCGAGACCAGCAGGTCGGGCAGGCGGAACCCGTCGCCGATCTCCACCATCTCGCCGCGCGAGACGACGACCTCGCGGCCGGCGGCCAGCGCGGTGGCGGCGAGCACCAGCGCGGCGGCGCCGTTGTTGACGACGTGCACCGCCTCGGCCGCCCGCACGGCCTCGGCGAGCGCCGCCAGGGCGGTGCGACCGCGGCGCGCGCGGCGTCCGGTGGTGAGGTCGAGCTCGACGTCCGTCGTCCCGGCGGCGTCGACGACCGCCTGCACGGCCGCCGACGACAGCGGTGCGCGTCCGAGGTTGGTGTGCAGCAGGACGCCGGTCGCGTTGACGACCGGCTGCAGCCCGGACGCCGACGCCGGCAGGGAGGCGAGCACGGCGTCGACGACCCGGTCCGCCGGCAGGTCGCCGGTACGCACGCGCCGCTGCGCGGCCACGACGTGCTCCTTGACGAGCGGGCGGCCCAGGCGGCCTGCGGCGGCGGCGAGCCGGGCGTCGGCCAGCACGGCGTCCGTGCGGGGGACGGACCGACGCACATCTGTCACGAACCCGACTGTATTCGGCATGGCGGAGGCGGACGGGAATCGAACCCGCCAGACCGAGGTGCTCGGTCTCGTCGGTGTTGAAGACCGCGGGGACCACCAGGTGCCCAGACGCCTCCACGGCTCGCGCCGCGCGGCCCGACCCTACGCTGACCCGATGACCGTCACCGCGCCGCACCGCCTGACCCAGTACGCGCACGGCGGCGGCTGCGCCTGCAAGATCCCGCCCGGTGAGCTGGAGGCGATGGTCGCCGGCCTCGTCGGCACCCCGGTGCAGGGCCGCGGCGACCTGCTCGTCGGCCTGGACGACGGGGACGACGCCGCGGCCGTGCGCATCGACGGCGGGCGCGCCGTGATCGCCACCGCCGACTTCTTCACCCCCGTGGTCGACGACGCGTACGACTGGGGCCGCATCGCGGCCGCCAACGCCCTGTCGGACGTCTACGCCATGGGCGGCGAGCCGCTCGTCGCGGTGAACCTGCTGTGCTGGCCGCGCGACGTCCTGCCCGTCGAGCTCGCCGGCGAGGTGCTGCGCGGCGGCCTGGACGTCGCACGCGCGGCGGCGTGCCACGTCGCGGGCGGCCACAGCGTCGACGACCCGGAGCCCAAGTACGGGATGGCGGTCACCGGAGTCGCGGACGCCGACCGCCTGCTGCGCAACGACGCCGGCCGGGCCGGCGTCGCCCTGTCGCTGACGAAACCGCTCGGGGTCGGCGTCCTCAACAGCCGGCACAAGCAGACCGGTGAGGTGTTCGAGCAGGCCGTGAGCACCATGACGACGCTCAACCGCGACGCCGCCCGCGCGGCGCTCGCGGCGGGTGCCCGGTGCGCCACCGACGTCACCGGCTTCGGGCTGCTCGGCCACCTCTACAAGCTCGCGCGCGCCAGCGGCGTCGCCGCCGTCGTGGACTCCGCCGCCGTGCCGTACCTGGACGGCGCGCGCGAGGCCCTGCGCGACGGCTACGTCAGCGGCGGCACCCGGCGCAACCTCGACTGGGTGCGGCCCCACCTGCAGGCGAGCGTGAGCGAGGACGAGCTGCTGCTGCTCGCCGACGCGCAGACCTCCGGGGGCCTCCTCGTGGCCGGGGAGGTGCCCGGGGCACCGGTCGTCGGCGAGCTCGTGACGCGCCGGGACGGCTCACCGGTGGTGACAGTGCGCTGAGCCTGGCAGGGTGACGCCCGTGGGTGTCAGGACGTGGATCGAGGGCTGGCCGGTCTACCGGCAGGTGACGGGGACGGACCCGCTCGGCCGCGGTGCGGCGTCCCGCAGCCGGCGCTCGGCGGAGCTCGAGCCGCGGACGGCGGAGGCCGACACCGTCGCCCGCTCGGTGTGCCCGTACTGCGCGGTGGGCTGCGGCCAGCGCGTGTTCGTGCGCGACGGCGAGGTCACCCAGATCGAGGGCGACCCCGACAGCCCGATCTCCCGGGGCCGGCTGTGCCCCAAGGGGTCGGCGAGCAAGAGCCTCGTCACCAGCCCGCTGCGCCCCACGACGGTGCGGTACCGGCGCCCGTACGGCACCGAGTGGGAGGACCTCGACCTCGACGTCGCGATGGAGATGATCGCCGACCGCGTCGTCGAGACCCGGGCGCGCACGTGGCAGGACGCGGACGACGAGGGGAACCCGCTGCGGCGGACCCTCGGCTTCGCGAGCCTGGGCGGCGCGACGCTGGACAACGAGGAGAACTACCTCATCAAGAAGCTCTTCACCGCGCTCGGCGCGATCCAGGTGGAGAACCAGGCCCGTATTTGACACTCCGCCACCGTCCCCGGTCTGGGGACCAGCTTCGGGCGTGGCGGCGCCACCGGCTTCCAGCAGGACCTCGCGAACGCCGACTGCGTCATCATCCAGGGCTCCAACATGGCCGAGGCGCACCCGGTCGGGTTCCAGTGGGTGATGGAGGCCAAGCGCCGCGGCGCGACGGTGATCCACGTCGACCCCCGGTTCACGCGCACCAGCGCGCTGGCCGACCGGTTCGTCGGCATCCGTGCCGGCTCCGACGTGGCGTTCCTCGGCGGCATCGTCAACTACGTGCTGAGCAACGAGCTCGACTTCCGCGAGTACGTGCTGGCGTACACCAACGCGGCGACGATCCTCTCCGAGGACTTCCGTGACACCGAGGACCTCGACGGCCTGTTCTCCGGCTTCGACCCTCAGACCCGCACCTACGACGAGCAGTCGTGGCAGTACGAGGGCCAGGAGTCCGAGGGGGCCGGTGAGAGGTCGACGGCCACCAAGCGGGAGACGGCGAGCGCTCTTCGGCACGAGTCGCACGGCAAGCCCCTGAGCGGCGAGGTGCGCCGCGACGAGACCCTGCAGCACCCCCGCTGCGTCTACCAGGTGCTCAGGCGCCACTTCGCCCGCTACACCCCGGAGATGGTCGAGCGGACGTGCGGCGTCCCGGCCGAGGACTTCCTCGCCGTGGCGCGCGCCTGGGCGGAGAACTCCGGCCGGGACCGGACGACGGCGCTGGTGTACTCGGTGGGCTGGACCCAGCACTCGACCGGCGTCCAGTACATCCGCACCGGCGCCATCCTCCAGCTGCTCCTGGGCAACATGGGCCGTCCCGGCGGCGGGATCATGGCGCTACGCGGTCACGCCAACATCCAGGGCTCGACCGACATCCCGGCGCTGTTCAACCTGCTGCCCGGCTACCTGCCGATGCCTTACCACCAGGAGCACGACTCGCTGGCCGACTGGCTGCGGCACATCCACGACGGCGAGTCGAAGGGGTTCTGGGCCAACGCCCCCGCCTACGCCGTGAGCCTGCTCAAGGCGTACTTCGGCGACAACGCCACGCCCGAGAACGACTTCTGCTACGACCTGCTGCCGCGCATCTCCGGCGACCACGGCACCTACCGCCAGGTGCTCGACATGATCGACGGCAGGATCGAGGGCTACTTCCTCCTCGGCCAGAACCCGGCGGTCGGCTCGGCGCACGGACGGGCGCAGCGGCTCGGCATGGCGCAGCTGAAGTGGCTCGTCGTCCGCGATCTGTTCGAGATCGAGAGTGCGACGTTCTGGCGGGACTCCCCGGAGGTGGAGACCGGTGAGATCGTGCCGGAGGAGTGCGCGACCGAGGTGTTCCTCATGCCGGCCGCCTCGCACGTCGAGAAGGAGGGCACCTTCACCCAGACGCAGCGCATGCTGCAGTGGCGCGAGAAGGCGCTCGACCCGGTCGGGGACCGCCGCTCCGAGCTGTGGTTCTTCTACCACCTGGGCCGCCTCGTGCGGGAGCGGCTGGCGGGCTCGACCGAGCCGCGCGACCGCGCCGTCCTCGACCTGGCGTGGGACTACCCGGTGCACGGCGAGCACGACGAGCCCAGCGCCGAGGCCGTGCTCCGCGAGATCAACGGCTACGAGGTGGCCACCGGGCGGCCGCTCTCGACGTTCGCCGAGCTGCGCGCCGACGGCTCGACGGTCGGCGGGTGCTGGATCTACACCGGGGTGTACGCGGACGGCGTCAACCAGGCGGCGCGCCGCACTCCCGGCCATGAGCAGTCGTGGGTGGCGCCCGAGTGGGGCTGGGTGTGGCCGGCCAACCGGCGGATCCTCTACAACCGTGCCTCGGCCGACCCGCAGGGCCGGCCGTGGAGCGAGCGCAAGGCGTACGTGTGGTGGGACGCCGAGGCCGGCCGGTGGACGGGGCACGACGTCCCGGACTTCCCGGTGAGCACGCCGCCGGACCACCGGCCGGAGGCCGGCGCGACGGGGGTCGACGCACTCGCCGGGGACGACCCGTTCATCATGCAGGCCGACGGCAAGGGGTGGCTCTTCGTGCCGTCGGGCCTCATCGACGGGCCGATGCCGACGCACTACGAGCCGGCGGAGTCACCGGTGCGCAACCCGCTGTACGGCCAGCAGAGCAACCCGACCCGGGTGGTGTACGAGCGCGCCGACAACGCGACGAACCCGTCCCCGCCGGCGCAGCACAGCGACGTCTACCCGTTCGTGTTCACCACGAGCCGCCTCACCGAGCACCACACCGCCGGTGGCATGAGCCGCACCCTGCCGTACCTGGCCGAGCTGCAGCCCGCGATGTTCGTCGAGGTGTCGCCCGACCTGGCGGACGAGCGGGGGCTCGAGCACCTCGGCTGGGCGCACGTCGTCACGGCCCGGGCAGCCATCGAGGCGCGCGTGCTCGTCACGGAGCGGCTGCGTCCCCTGCGGATCGAGGGACGACGCGTGCACCAGGTGTGGCTCCCGTACCACTGGGGCGTCGGGGGGACGACGCTCACGTCGGGCGACTCGACGAACGACCTCATCGGCCTCTCCCTCGACCCGAACGTGCTCATCCAGGACAGCAAGGTGGGCACGTGCGACGTCCGGCCGGGACGACGGCCCCGCGGGCCGGAGCTGACCGCGCTGGTGGCGGCCTACCGCGAGCGCGCCGGGATCTCCGGTGTGGTGCACGAGCAGGTGGTCACGGCCGCCGTCGACGGAACCGACGAGGAGGACCGCTGACGTGGTGAGCCGCAACAGCCTCTACGGGCCGCTCGACCCCGCACCGGACGCCGGCTGGACCGACGAGCAGCCCCGCATGGGCTTCTTCACCGACACCAGCGTCTGCATCGGCTGCAAGGCGTGCGAGGTCGCGTGCAAGGAGTGGAACCTCGTCCCCGAGGACGGCATCGACCTCCTCGGCAGCTCGTACGACAACACCGGCGCGCTGTCGGCCAACAGCTGGCGCCACGTCGCGTTCGTCGAGCAGCCCGCGCCGCAGACCCGTGAACGCGAGCCGGAGTTCCTCGGCATGCCGTCGACCCGGCTGCCGGGCGAGGACCGCGACCCGGCCGAGGCGACCGAGTTCCGCTGGCTGATGTCGTCGGACGTCTGCAAGCACTGCACGCACGCGGCGTGCCTCGACGTGTGCCCGACCGGTGCTCTGTTCCGCACCGAGTTCGGCACCGTCGTCGTGCAGGAGGACATCTGCAACGGCTGCGGCTACTGCATCCCGGCGTGCCCCTTCGGCGTCATCGACCAGCGCAAGGGCGACGGCCGCGCCTGGAAGTGCACGCTCTGCTACGACCGCATCGGCGCCGGCATGAAGCCCGCCTGCGCGCAGGCCTGCCCGACCGAGTCGATCCAGTACGGCCCGCTCGACGAGCTGCGCGAGCGGGCCGCCGCGCGCGTCGAGACGCTGCACGAGCGCGGCGTGACCGACGCCCGCCTCTACGGCCACGACCCCGAGGACGGCGTCGGCGGGGCGGGCGCGTTCTTCCTGCTCCTCGACGAGCCCGAGGTCTACGGGCTGCCGCCCGACCCGGTGGTCACCACCCGCGACGTCCCGGCCATGTGGAGAAGGGCGTTCATGGCCGGCGCGGCCATGGTGGGCGCCGCCGTCGTGGCGTTCGCGGGGAGGCGGTCGTGAGCGACTTCCGGTCGTACTACGGGCGTCCCGTCGTCAAGCCACCGGTGTGGAAGTGGGACATCCCCGCGTACCTGTTCACCGGCGGGCTGTCCGCGGGCGCGTCGCTGCTCGCCGCGGGGGCGGACGCCACCGGCCGCCCGGCCATGCGGCGCTCGATGCGCTGGACGGCGCTCGGCGGCATCGCGGCGAGCACCTACTTCCTCGTCCACGACCTCGGTCGGCCGGACCGCTTCCACCACATGCTGCGCGTCGCCCGGCCGACGTCGCCGATGTCGATGGGCACGTGGATCCTCGCGACGTTCGGACCGGCGGTCGGAGCGGCGGCCGTGAGCGAGCTGGCCGGCGCGCTGCCCCGCCGGGGCCCCCTCGGCCTCGTGCGGCGCATGCTGCCCGGCGTCGGGCTCGTCGGCGGCTGGTCGGCCGCCGCCGTCGCACCGCACCTGGCGACCTACACGGCGGTGCTGCTCGCCGACACCGCCACCCCCGCCTGGCACGAGTCGCACCGCGCCCTGCCGTTCGTCTTCTCCGGCAGCGCGCTGGCCGCCGCCTCGGGGGCTGCTCTCGTCGCCGTCCCGCTCGAGGAGTCCGGCCCCGCGCGGCGCGCCGCCGTCCTCGGCGCCGCCACCGAGCTGGCCGCCACCCACGTCGTCGAGCACCGTCTCGGTCTGCAGAGCGAGGCCTTCGCCCTACCGGGGCCGGCCCGGCTGCTGCGCGCGGCTCGCGTGCTGACCGCTGCCGGTGCCGCCGGCGCCGTGCTGGGGCGCCGCAGCCGGCTGCTGTCGGCCGTCTCCGGCCTCGCTCTCCTCGTCGGCTCGGTCTGCACCCGTTTCGGCATCTACTCCGGTGGCGTCGAGTCGGCGAAGGACCCGCGCTACACGGTGGTCCCCCAGCGGGAGAGGCTCGACGCCGACCGACCGGCGCGGGCCTGACCGCCGTCCCTCATCCGCCGAGTGTGAGCCAGCCGGGCGACACGCCGAGCGTGTCGGCCGGCAGACGCACACTCGGCACGATCAGCGAGCCGCGGTGAGGTTCTGCAGCCGGACCTGCCCGCGGGCCACCAGCCGGTCGCTCTCGTCGCTGATCTCGACACTCCACAGCTGCTGAGTGCGGCCACGGTGGATCGGCGTGCCGACAGCCCGCAGGAGGCTGCCGTCTCCGACGGCGCGCAGGAAGTCCGTCTGGTTGCTGACGCCGACCACCCGGCCCCGGTCGCCCAGCCACAGGGCCGCTCCGACGCTGGCCACTGTCTCGACCACTGCGCAGTGCACGCCCCCGTGGACGATGCCGTGCGGTTGCAGATGCTCGGGACGCACTTTCCAGCGGAGCTCCACCGCGTCCATGGTCGCGTCGACCAGCTCGAGCCCCAGCCCGGCGGCGAACCCGCCGATCATTCTTGCTGCCGCCTCGTCCACCACATCACCTTTCGTCGTCCCCACCCTAGGTGATGGGAAAAGACTCCACGGTGCATTGACGCTATAACCAATTTCTGTAGCATGTCGGCCGTGAGTGCCGAATCAGACGGTCGACGGCTGGGTCTCGTGGTCGGTGGCGGTGGAGGCATCGGCGCGGCGGTGGCGCGGGCCTTCGCCGCAGACGGCTACGACGTCGTGCTGACCTACTCCGCCGACGCGGCGCGTGCCCAGGCGGTCGCTGATGAGCTGACCGGCCAGGGGCACCGGGCGTCCGCGGTCCACCTCGACGCCACGGTCAGTGACCGGGTCGAGGAGCTGGCCGAGCGGCTGTCGCGGGAGGGCAACCTCACTGCGGTGGTGCACTGCGCGGGTCGCTGGACGTTCACTCGCCTCATCGAGCTGACCGACAAGGAGATCGACGAGGTCCTGGCGCTCAACCTGACCTCGGCGCTGTACGTGCTCCGCGCGGCGAGCCGCCACGTGGCCGCTGGTGGCTCGGTCGTCACGGTCTCCAGTGCCGCCGTGGACCTGGCGCCGGCCAGACAGGCGAGCTACGTCGCGGCCAAGGCGGGCCTGGAGGCGGCGTCCCGGGTCGCTGCCAAGGAGCTCGGCGACCGCGGCATCCGCGTCAACGTCGTCCGACCGGGTGCCACGGACACGCAGCTGCTGCGGTCGACGACGTCGGAGCGTGCGATCGAGGCGATGTCCACGTCCAACACCCTCAAGCGACTGGGGACGCCGACGGACGTGGCGGACGTCGTCTCCTTCCTGTGCTCGGACAAGGCGCGCTTCGTGACCGGCTCCGTCGTCGACGTCACGGGAGGACTGCGATGAGCCTGCCGAGCCGGGCCGGGGTGATCGGTGGCGGTCGGATGGGCTCCGGCATCGCCCACGCGTTCCTGCTCGCGGGGTGCGAGGTCTGCGTCGTCGAACGCGACGGTGAGGCGGCCGACGCCGCCAAGGCGGCGGTCGAGCGGGCGCTCGCCGAGTCCGCCCGCCGGGGAGCCCTCGAGGACGACGCGGTCGTCGCGAAGCGACTGCAGGTCTCGACCGACCACGCCGACCTGGTCGGCTGCGGGCTGGTCGTCGAGGCGGTGCCGGAGAACCAGCTGCTCAAGGTGGAGGCCCTGCGCCGCGCCGAGGACGTGCTCGAACCCGACGCGGTGCTCGCCACGAACACCAGCAGCATCTCCGTCCACCTGATCGCCGAGGACCTGCGCGTCCCGAAGCGCCTGCTGGGCCTGCACTTCTTCAACCCGGTGCCAGCCAGCCGGCTCGTCGAGGTCGTCATCGGGCCGGAGACCGACCCTGCCCTCGCCGAGGCCGCGCCGGGGTGGGTCGAGGCGCTCGGCAAGACGCCGGTCGTGGTCAAGGACTCACCGGGCTTCGCCAGCAGCCGGCTCGGCGTCGTCCTCGGCCTCGAGGCCATCCGGATGCTCGAGGAGGGGGTGGCCAGCGCCGAGGACATCGACGCGGCGATGGCTCTGGGATACGGCCACCCCGTGGGGCCGCTCCGGCTCACCGACCTCGTGGGTCTCGACGTCCGCCTGGGCATCGCGCGGTTCCTGCACGAGACGCTCGGCGAGCGGTTCCGCCCCCCGGCGCTGCTCGTCGAGATGGTCGAGCGGGGTGACCTCGGACGCAAGACCGGACAGGGCTTCTACCGCTGGGACGAGGAGACGTGATGACGCGACGCCTGGAGAGCTGGACCGAAGGCCGCTGGTGGGCCGCTGCCGACGGCGGCGTCCCGGTGCTCGACGCGGTCACCGGGGACGAGGTCGCCACCGTCTCCAGCGCGGGGTTGGACGCCGCGGCTACGGTGCACTTCGCGCGTGCCGTGGGCGGACCCTCCCTGCGGCGGCAAGGTTTCCGCGAGCGTGCCGCCCTGGTCAAGGCGCTCGCCCTGGCGCTCAAGGAGCGCCGCGACGAGCTGATCGAGCTCTCCGCACGGTCCGGAGCAACGCCAGCGGATGCTTCGGTCGACGTCGACGGCGGCATCGGGACGGCTCTGGTCTTCGCCAGCAAGGCGAAGACCCTGCCCGACGACAACGTGCTGCCGGAAGGGGACGTCGAGCCGCTCGGCAAGGGCGGAGCCTTCGCCGGACGGCACATCCTCACCCCGCTGCGGGGCGTCGCCGTCGAGATCAACGCCTTCAACTTCCCGGTCTGGGGGATGCTCGAGAAGCTGGCGCCGGCGCTCATCGCGGGCGTGCCGACCATCGTCAAGCCGGCGACGCCCACCGCCTACGTGGCCGAGCGCGCCGTCCGGATCATGTCTGAGACCGGGCTGCTGCCGGACGGGTCCCTGCAGCTCGTCACGGGCAGCCTCGGCGACCTGCTCGACCACCTCGGCGGCCAGGACCTGGTGTCGTTCACCGGTTCGGCATCGACGGCCGCGACCCTGCGGGCGCACGACGCCGTGACCCGACGGTCGCTGCGGTTCAACGCCGAGGCCGACTCCCTCAACGGGTCGGTGCTCGGCCCGGACGCGGGGCCCGGAACCGACGAGTTCGACCTGTTCGTCGACGCGGTCGTCGCCGAGATGACCTGCAAGGCGGGGCAGCGCTGCACCGCGATCCGTCGTGCCCTGGTGCCGGAGCGCCTCGTGGACGACGTCTGCGAGGCCCTCACGGAACGGCTGGCGAAGGTCACGGTCGGGGCGCCGGGCGCCGACGGCGTGACGATGGGCGCGCTCGCCGGCCTGGCACAGCGGGACGAGGTGCTCGCCGCTGTGGACCGCCTCGAGGGCGGCGCGAGGGTGCTCACGGGGGGCACCCCCGCGCCCGATGTCGTGGGCGCCGACCCGCAGCGCGGCGCCTTCATGGCGCCGACGCTGTTGCGCGCCGACGACGTCGACCGGCCGGAGCCGCACACGGTGGAGGCGTTCGGCCCGGTCGCCACCGTGCTCGGTTACCGGGACCTCGACCACGCCGTCGACCTCCTGGCCCGGGCCGAGGGCTCGCTCGTCGCCTCGGTGGTCTCCCACGACCCGGACGCCGTCCGGCACCTGGTGACCGGAGCGGCGTCGTACCACGGCCGCGTCCTCGTCCTGGACCGGGACAGCGCCGCGGAGAGTACGGGGCACGGCACGCCGATGCCCCAGCTCGTGCACGGCGGCCCCGGGCGCGCCGGCGGCGGCGAGGAGGAGGGCGGCCTGCGGGCCGTCGTCCACCACCTGCAGCGCACCGCCGTCCAGGGCTCGCCGCGGATGCTCGACCTGTTCAGCTGACCTGATCGAGCTCGTCGATCACGTCGCGGCAGAAGCGCTCTGCCTCGTCCTGGAGCAGCGTGTGCAGCTCATGGAACAGCGCGTGCGCCTCCTGGGCGACCCACTCGTCCGGCAGCAGCTCGGCCGGCAGGTCGGGTTCGTTGAACAGCGCGAGGCGGTAGTCATGGATGAGCGTGACGCGCTCGCGCAGCGCGTCGCGGCCCGTCGGGGCTGCGTCGCGGAAGCGCCTCAGCTTGCCGCGGTAGGCGTCTCGTCTACCGATCCAGCCCTGGTGCAGGGCCTCCAGGTCCCAGCAGCGCGTCGCCATCTCGACACTCGCCTCGAGGTCCTGCGTGCGGGCGACGAGCAGGTCGGCGTGCACCGACGGCTCGGCGTCGACCGCCTTCGCCACGGCGTCCAGCCGTTCGTGCGGTGAGACCCACGTGGCGGGACCGAGCGGGCCGAAGCCTAGCCACCGCAGCTGCTTTCGCATCCGCTCGCGAGCGGCGCGGTCGGACTCCGGGACGGAGTAGATCACGAGCCGCCACTGCCGGTCCCACGGTCCGGTGGGGCGTTCGAAGATGCGGCGGCGGCCCTCGTCGAGAAGGTCCCAGCTGCGAGGCGTCAGCGAGTAGACGGTGGTGCGCCCGTCCCGGCGCGCGTCCATCCAGCCCCGCTGACGCATCCGCGTCATCACCACCCGCGCGGTGGACGCCGGGACGCCGAAGACGTCGAGCAGCGCAACGACGACCTGGAGCCGGGCGCTGCCGCCGACGTAGCGCAGGTAGTCACCGAACAGGTCGAACACGAGGTCCTGGGGCTTCATGGCAGCGCCGAGTGTGGACCTCCAGCTCAAAAGTTTCAAACCATTGACGACCGTCGTCAGACTGCTTAATGTCCTCGTCCATGCGGATCGCCTGCGCCGGCGGTGGCCCCGGCGGGCTCTTCTTCGCGGCTCTGCTGAAGACGGCCGCGCCCGACGTGGACGTCACGGTGTTCGAGCGGAACCGCGCGGAGGACACGTTCGGGTTCGGCGTCGTCTTCTCCGACGCGACGCTCGCCGCCGTGGACGAGGCCGACCCGGTCCTCCGCGGGGCGTTGGCGGAGCACGGCCGGCACTGGGACGAGATCGAGGTACGCCTCAAGGGCGAACGGATCCGCTGCGGCGGCAACGGCATGTCGGCCATCTCCCGCAAGTCGCTGCTCGCCGCCCTGCAGGACCGGGCTCGGCGTGCCGGTGTGGACCTCCGGTTCGAGACCGAGGTGAGCCTTGCGGACCTGGAGGGCTACGACCTCGTCGTCGCGGCCGACGGCGCCAACTCCGGGATTCGCGGCGAGCTGGCGCATGCCTTCCAGCCCGCCGTTCGGACGGCGACGGCCAAGTTCATCTGGTTCGGCACCACGTACATGTTCTCGGGCCTCACCTTCGTGCACGAGCGCGGCCCGCACGGCGTCTTCGCCGTCCACGGGTACCCGATCAGCCGCGACGTCAGCACCTTCATCGTCGAGACCGACGAGGCGTCGTGGCGGGCCGCGGGTCTGGACGAGTTCGACGTCACCCAGCCGCCCGGGCCCAGCGACCTGCGCACCAAGGCCTACCTCCAGGAGCTGTTCGCCGACCAGATCGACGGGCGCCCGCTCCTGGTCAACAACTCCCGGTGGGGCAGCTTCCGCACCCGCCGCGCCGCCACCTGGCGGCACGGCCGGGTGGCGCTGCTCGGGGACGCGGCGCACACGGCCCACTTCTCCGTCGGCTCCGGGACGAAGATGGCGATGGAGGACGCCATCGCGCTGGCCCAGGCCGTGACGGTTCACCGTCAGGACGTCGAAGCGGCACTGGCCGCGTACGAGGCCGCGGCCAGACCCTCGGTGGAGAAGATCCAGGGCGCCGCACGGCCGAGCCTGTCCTGGTGGGAGCACTTCGGCCGCTACCACGACGCGTTCGAGCCGTGGCAGTTCGCCGTCCACTTCCTCACCCGCGCCATGGACGTCGGCAGACTGGCGCGGCGGGCGCCCGACTTCGTGGCGTCTGCGCGGGACGCCTGGCGGGCTCGCCACGGCTCGACGCCGCTGGCCAGGGTCACCGTCGTCACGACCGACCCCGCGACCGGCGAGGCCCGCGCGCGCCTGGCCGGCACCGAGCTGCCGCTGCTGACCGGCGCTCCGCCGAGCGGCCGGGCCTGGGGGCTGCTCATCGAGGGTCCGGCGGCCGAGGAGTCCCTCGAGGAGGCCCGCGCCGTCCTCGCCCGTCGCGTCGCCGGGCGGCCCGACCTCGTCGCCGTCCGGGGTGGGCAGCTGCTGGCTCGCACGCTCCTCGCCGAGGAGGCCCGGC
Organism: Actinomycetes bacterium; assembly: GCA_046566185.1. Taxonomy (GTDB): domain Bacteria; phylum Actinomycetota; class Actinomycetes; order Actinomycetales; family SCSIO-59966; genus SCSIO-59966. The sequence goes on from JBKHXE010000127.1 coordinate 17,241, forward strand.
TCGTCCACCGCATCCCCACTCTCGTGGTCGACGACGACCTCACCGCGGAGCAGGCGGAGACCCTCGTCCTGTCCGGGCGCGCAGACCTGGTCGGAGGCAGTCCGGAAGCGGTGGCGCGTTGGACGGCCGAGCAGCACCGGACGGCGGTGCCGTGACCGGTCTCGAGCCGCTGTTCCGGCCACGGGGAATCGCGGTTGTCGGCGCGTCGCGGCACCCCGGCAAGCTCGGGGCGGCGATGGCCCGCTCCCTCGAGGGGTTCGCGGGGCCGTTGGTCCTGGTGAACTCCCGGACTGCGGACCCCGCGAGCGGGGTGTTCCGCTCGGTGGGGGAGGCCGCCGACCGGCTCGACGTCCCCGTCGACCTGGCGGTGCTCTGCGTTCCCGCAGGGGCATCCGTCGGCGCTGTGGCGGATGCCGCATCGGCCGGCGTGCGAGCGGCCCTCGTGTGCGCCGGGGGCTTCGCCGAGTCCGGTCCGGCCGGCGCAGCGCACCAGGCGGCGCTCGTGGACGTCGCGCGGCGCACGGGCGTCCGGCTGCTCGGACCGAACACCTCGGGCTTCCTCGCCCCCGGCGCCGGCCTGACGGCGAGCTTCGTGCCGAGCGCGGCCGACGTCCCGCCCGGCCGCATCGCCGTCGTGGCGGCCAGCGGCGGCGTCAACCATGCCGTCGCCTTCGCGCTCGCGCAGTCGGGCCACGGCGTCAGCCTCGCCGTCGGCCTGGGCAACGCGGTCGACGTCACCGCGGCCGAGGTGCTGGAGCACCTCGCGGACGACCCTGACACCTCCGCGGTGGCCCTGCACGTGGAGTCGGTCGCGGACGGCAGAAGGCTGCTCGCGGCGGTCCGCCGGCTCGCCGACCGGCTCCCTGTCGTCGCACTCGTCGTCGGCCGCAGCGACGTGGCCGCCTTCGCGCGGTCGCACACCGGTGCCCTGGCGACGTCCTGGCGGGCCACGACAGCCGCGCTGCGACAGGCCGGTGCGGTGCTCGTGGAGGACGAGCGTGAGCTCGTCGACGCGGTGACGGCCCTGTCGTGCGCGCGACTGCGCGGTGGGCGCGACCCGGGCGTGGGCATCGTGACCGCGCAGGCCGGTCCGGGGCTGCTGCTGCTGGACGCGCTGCGGGGAGCCGGCGTCCGGGTGCCGCCGCTGCAGGTACCGACCCACGAGCAGCTCGCCGGTCTTCTGCCGCCGATGACCTTCCAGGGCAACCCGGTCGACACCGGGCGCCCGGGGCCCGGCTTCGCCCAGGTGCTCGGCGCCACTGCGGCGGACCCGGGGATCGACCTGCTGGCGCTCTACGCGTTGTCCGAGCCGGATGCCGTCGACCTGGCCGCCGCCGTCCGCGATGCCGGAGTGCCCCCCGACATGCCGGTCGTCGCAGCGGTCGGCGGCTCGGCCTCGGACGCCGTCCGTGACCGGGCGCAGCTGGCCCGCCTCGGCGTGGCGGTGACGGCGACGCCGGCCGCGCTCGCCGTCGCGGTGCGTGCCCTCGTCGCGGACGCGCGGGCGGCCGCGCGGCGCGACGCCCCCGACGCCGCCGTCGAGATGCCGACCTGCCGGCCGACCCCGCGTCCCCATGGCTGGGACGAGCACGAGGCCAAGCAGCTGCTCGACGCGGTCGGCGTCGCGACACCGCCCCGCCGCGCGTGCGCCACCCGCGAGCAGGCCCATGCCGCGCTCGAGGCGCTCGACGGTCCGGTGGCGGTGAAGCTGCTCGGCGCCGGTGTGCTGCACAAGACGGAGGTGGGCGGCGTCCACCTCGGCGTGGCGACGCACGAGGAACTCGACGCGGCGCTGGACGCGCTGCGGGACGCGGGGGCCCGCCGGTACCTGGTCGAGCAGATGGCGCCGCCCGGCGTCGACCTCATCGTCGGCGCTCGCCGCGACCCGGTCCTCGGCACCGTCGTGCTGCTCGGGCTCGGGGGGACCGTCGCGGAGGCGCTCGCCGACGTCACGCTGCGGACGGTGCCGCTGCCGCTCGCCGAGGCGCTCGCGATGCCCGACGACCTGGTCGGCCGCGCACTGCTCGACGGCTGGCGCGGAGGCCCACGGCTGGACCGGCACCGGCTCGCCCGGCTGCTCCGGACGCTCGGCCGGCTCGTGGACACCACGCCTCACCTGGGAGAGATCGAGGTGAACCCGCTGCGACTCACCGGGGATGGTCTGGTGGCGCTCGACGCCGTCGTCACCCCGACGGAGCCGCGGCACGGCCCGGAAGAAGAGGAGCGATGATGGCCACTGCCGTGTCCGAGGGGACCGTTCCCTGGCCCACCGAGTACATCGAGCGGTACGTGGCCGCCGGCTACTGGGAGGGCAGGTCCCTCGGCGAGCAGCTGTGGACCAGCGCCGACCGTCGCCCGGACGCTGTCGCCCTCGTCGACGGCGACGTGCGGATGACGTACGCCGAGCTGACGGCCAGGGCCGATGCGGCGGCGACGCGGCTGGCCGAGCTCGGCATCGGCGCGGGCGAGCGGCTGGTCGTCCAGCTGCCGAACGGGTGGGAGTTCGTCGTCCTCACGTTGGCCTGCCTGCGCTCCGGCGTGCTGCCGGTGATGGCGCTGCCCGCCCACCGGCGCCATGAGCTGGCCTACCTGGTCGAGCACGCCGAGGCCGTCGCCGTCGCCGTGCCCGACGAGCTCCGCGGTTTCGACCACCAGGACCTGGCGCGCGACCTCGCCAGCGACGTGGCGTGCCTGCGTCACGTCCTCGTCGCCGGGGACGACGTTCGCGGCGGGAACCACGACCTGCGGGCACTGTGTGCGCCACCTGCCGACCCGCAGCCGGACCGCCAGCGTTGGGACGCCGCCGCGCCGGACAGCCGCGATGTGGCGGTCTTCCTGCTGTCCGGCGGGACGACGGGCCTGCCGAAGCTCATCGCCCGCACGCACGACGACTACGCCTACAACGCCAAGCGCAGCGGTGAGGTGTGCGGGTTCGACGCCTCGACGGTCTACCTGGGCACCCTGCCGGTCGGCCACAACTTTCCGCTGGCGTGCCCGGGGATCCTGGGCACCTTCCTTGTCGGCGGCCGCGTCGTCATGCTGCCGTCGCCGGAACCGGTCAAGGCGTTCGCGGCCATCGAGCGGGAGCGCGTCACGCACGCCGCGGTGGTGCCGGCCGTGGCGCAGCGCTGGATGGACCACCAGCAGGCCGAGCCGTCGGCGGCGCTGCGCAGCCTGCGGGTGCTGCAGGTCGGGGGAGCGCGGCTCGCGGACGAGGTCGGGCGCCGGCTGCCGCTGGTCCTGGGGTGCCGGCTCCAGCAGGTGTTCGGGATGGCCGAGGGCCTGCTCAACTACACGCGGCTGGACGAGGACGACGAGGTCGCCGCCACCACCCAGGGGCGGCCGATGTGCCCGGACGACGAGGTGCTCCTCGTCGACGAGCTGGACGAGCCGGTTCCGCCCGGTGAGTCCGGGACGCTGCTCACGAGAGGCCCGTACACCCCACGCGGCTACTACCGGGCACCCGAGCAGAACGCGCGCGCCTTCACCGCCGACGGGTGGTACCGCAGCGGGGACATCTGCCACTGGGACGTGGCGAGCGGCAACCTCGTCGTCGACGGTCGTGACAAGGACATGATCAACCGGGGAGGCGAGAAGATCTCCGCCGAGGAGGTGGAGAACCTCCTGTACCGGATGCCGCAGGTGGCGCAGGTGGCCGCAGTGGCGATGCCCGACCCGCAGCTCGGTGAGCGTGTGTGCGTCTACGTCGTGCCGCGGGCAGGGTGCGCCGTGGCGCTGGACGACCTGCGCGCATCGATGCAGGCGGCCGGCGTTGCCGCGTACAAGCTTCCCGACCGGGTCGTCGTCGTCCAGGAGCTCGCCACGACCAAGGTGGGCAAGATCGACAAGAAGGCGCTCCGTGCCGACATCACGTCGCGGGTGGCCTCGGAGACGCAGGGAGTGCCAAAAAGTTCTACAAAACATTGACGAGGTCACGGCATACTCGGGACTATCTCCCCTGTCGCTCGTCAGACCGACCCCGATCTCCCCTGGAGGACCCATGCCCCGGTTGCTGTCCGGTGCGGCGCGCCGCCGCCTCGCCGCCGTCCCTGTCGCTGTTGCCCTCACGTCGCTGGCAGCGTGCGGTGGGGGCAGCCTCTCCCAGAGCGGTGGTGGCGGTGGGGCGACGGCCGACGACTCGACACCCGTGAAGATCGGCCTGTCCGTCCCCCTGTCCGGCGTCTACGCCCCGCTCGGCGAGGACATGACCCAGGGCTTCGAGCTCTACCTCGAGCAGAACGACGGTCAGCTCGGTGGGCGGGACGTCGACCTGGTCACCGCCGACGAGGGCGAGGGGCCGCAGTCCGGCGTCCCGGCGACCACGCGGCTGGTCACCGACAGTCAGGTGTCGGCCGTGGTCGGGATCGTCAACTCCGCCACGGCCCTCGGTCTCAAGGACACGTTCGTGGGCTCCGAGGTGCCGCTGATCATCGCCAACGCCGGCGCGAACGAGATCACCGCCGACGCGTCGCCGTACATCTGGCGCACATCGTTCACGAACGGAGGGGTCGGTGCCTCCATCGGCGCCGCCGTCGCGGAGGAGGTCGGCGACGGCAGCGTCTACGTCATCACCGCGGACTACGCCGCGGGCAAGGAGCAGACGGGAGGGTTCAAGGAGGCGTTCGAGGCCGCCGGCGGCACGATCGCGGGTGAGTCCTTCACACCTTTCGGGACGACGAGCGACTGGCAGCCCTACCTCAACGAGATCCGGAACTCGGGCGCCACGGCGGTGTTCTCCTTCTACGCCGGCTCCGAGGCCGTGAACTTCGTCAAGCAGTACTCCACCTTCGGGCTGGCGGAGACGACGCCGTTGTACGGCACCGGCTTCCTCACCGAGGGTGGCGTGCTGGACGCCCAGGGAGAGGCGGCGACCGGCATCAAGACGGCGCTGCACTACAGCCACACCGTGGACAACCCGGTGAACGCCGAGTTCGTCGAGGCGTACGAAGCCGCCTACGGTGAGGCGCCGACGGTCTACGCGGTCCAGGCGTACGACGCGGCCAGGGTTCTCGACCTGGCGGTCGAGCAGGCCGAGACCACGGACGGTCCCGGGATCGCCGCGGCGCTGGCGGAGGTGGGAGACATCGAGAGCCCCCGCGGCACGTGGCGCTTCGACGAGAACCACGACCCGGAGCAGCCTTACTACCTGCGCGAGGTCCAGCCCGTCGACGGCACCGTCGCGAACGTCGTCCTCCACGAGCTGAGCGAGTAGGAGAGCCCGTGGTCACCTGGCTCGACGCCAACGCGGCGACGATGCTCAACGGCCTTGCACTGGCCGCGGTGCTGTTCCTCATCGCGGTGGGGCTGTCGCTGGTGTTCGGGACGATGGACGTGCTGAACCTGGCACACGGAGCCGTCTCCCTGACCGGTGCGTACGTCGGGGTCGCCATGGTGAAGAGCCAGGGGACCGTCGCCGTGTTCCTGGCCGCCGTCCTCGCCGCCGCCGCCATCGGCTTGGTGGCGGGGGCGGCGCTGGCGGCCATGACGTCGTCGGTGACCAACCACTTGCGGCAGGCCCTGCTGACCCTGGGCGTGGCTCTGATCGCCGGTGACGTGCTGCGGGAGATCTTCGGGTCCGACGTGGAGTCGGTGCCCCCGCCGGGGGTCCTGGACGGCAGCGTGCAGGTGCTCGGCAACCCCTACCCGCTGTACCGGCTCGTGCTGGTCGGCGTGGGCATCGTCGTGGCGGTCGCCCTGTACGTCGTCCTCGAGCGGACCCGGGTGGGTGCGATCGTCCGGGCGACCGTGGCCGACCGGGACATGGTGGAGGCGATTGGGATCCGCACCCGGCTGGTGCTGGGCGGCGTGTTCGGGGCCGGTGCCGCGCTGGCGGCGGTCGGCGGTCTGCTGGCCGCTCCCATCCTGGGTGCCCAACCCGGCCTGGACGACCAGATCCTGCTCTTCGCGCTCGTCATCGTGGTCATCGGCGGGCTCGGGTCACTGCGGGGCGCCCTCGTCGGGGCGGTCCTCGTGGGTCAGGTACAGACCGTCGGGGTGGCCATGTTCTCGGAGTTCGCCTCGTTCCTGCTGTTCGGTGCCATGGCGGCCGTGCTGCTGCTGCGGCCCGCCGGCCTCCTGCCCGCCAGGACGGGGGTCCATCCGTGAACGCCACCGAGCCGCTGGCCCCCGTTTCCGCGTCGGAGCGGGCCGAGGCACGAGATCTGCCGCACCACAACCCCCGCCGGCCGGGTCTCAGACGTGCGCTGGTCGGTCTCGTCGTCCTCGCCCTCGCGGCGCTCCCGCTCTTCCTGGCGCCGTTCCCGATCGGGCTGGCGGGGCGGATCCTCGCGTTCGGCCTGCTGGTCGTCAGCGTCGACCTGCTCACCGGTGTCACCGGGATGCCGACGCTGGGGCAGGTCGCCTACTTCGGCACCGGGGCCTACACGGCGGGCCTGGTGGGCGTCCACCTGACGAGCAACGGCTTCGTGCAGCTGCTGGCCGGCACGCTGCTCGGCGCCCTGGTGGCGCTGGTCACCGGCGCCGTCGCCGTCCGCACGGCCGGCATCGTGTTCCTCATGGTCACGCTCGCCATCGGCGAGCTCGCGCACCGGCTCGCCGACTCCTGGCCGCTGGTCGGGGCCAGCAACGGCCTCGCCGGCATCCCCGCCATCACCCTGGTTCCGGGCGGTGAGCCGCTCCGGCTGGCCGGCTTCGTGTACTGGTGGGTGCTCGGCGTCTTCCTCGCCGGCACCGCGGTCGCCTTCGTGGTCAAGGCGTCCCCGCTCGGCCGGTCCATGCGGGGGGTTCGGGACGGCGAGCAGCGGCTGCAGGCGCTGGGACAGCAGACGTACTCCGTGAAGCTCCTCGCCTACACGATCGCGGGTGGCCTGGCCGGTGCGGCCGGGACGGCATGGGCGGCGCAGACGAGGTTCATCTCCCCGGGTGACCTCGGTTTCGACATGGCCGCGTTCGCCCTGCTCAGCGTCGTGCTCGGCGGGGCGGGGACGCTGTGGGGGCCCGTCGTCGGAGGCGCGGTCGTCATCCTCGTCCGCGACTGGGTCTCGGGCTACTTCGACGGCCGGGGGGCGATGCTGCTCGGCATCCTGTTCGTCGTGTCCGTCTACGTGCTGCCGCAAGGCATCGCCGGCATCCGGCGACTGCCGGTCCGGTTCCCGGTCCGCGGAGGCGCGCGATGACGGCGGCGGCGCCGGAGGCCCTGTTGGAGCTGCACGACCTGACCCTGCGGTACGGCTCCCTGGCTGCCGTGGACGGCGTGACGCTCCGCGTGCGGCGCGGTGCGCGGCACGCCCTCATCGGGCCGAACGGAGCCGGGAAGTCGAGCCTCTTCTCGGTGGTCGCCGGGCACACGCCGGCGACCAGCGGACGGGTGGTCTTCGACGGCCACGACGTGAGTTCCCTCGGTGAGGCCGGCCGTGCGCGAGCCGGGCTGGTCCGCACGTTCCAGCACTCGAGCCTGTTCCTCGGAATGAGCGTGCTCGACAACGTCCGGCTGGCCGTCGAGCGCGCCCGCGGCAGACCCAAGCGCCCCTGGCCGAGCCCCCGGCCGGACCGCTCCGTCACCGAGGAGGCCGTGGAGCACCTGGCCGCGGTGGGTCTCGGCGACCGCCGATCGGCGCTGTGCGGCGCGCTCTCGCACGGCGAGCGGCGCCAGCTCGAGGTCGGCATGGTGCTCGCCTGCCGGCCCCGGCTCGTGCTGTTCGACGAGCCGACGGCCGGAATGTCCCTGGCCGAGACGCGGCGCTTCAGCGAGCTCGTGGAGTCCCTGCCCCAGGAGGTCACCGTGGTCGTCGTCGAGCACGACCTCGACGTGGTTTTCCGGCTCGCTGAACGGGTGAGCGTGATGGCCGCGGGCCGGCTCATCGCGGACGGGACACCCGAGGAGGTGCGCGCCGACGAGGCGGTGCGCGAGGCCTACCTCGGCCGCCCGCGGTCCTCCGGCCCGCTGTTCGGGGTGGCGCCGTGACCGCGCTGCTCGACGTCCAGGACCTCGTCGCCGGCTACGCCGGCAGCCGCGTGCTGAACGGGGTGTCCTTGTCCGTGGCCCCAGGCGAGGCGGTGGCCCTCCTCGGGCGCAACGGCGTGGGAAAGACGACGTTCATCGAGACCGTCATGGGCATGGTGCGGGCGACCAGCGGACACGTGCGGGTCTCCGGGACGGACGTGACCGGGAAGCCGCCGCACGTGCTGTCCCGGACCGGGGTCGCCATCGTGCCGCAGGGGCGACGGGTCTTCGCGCCGCTCACCGTCGAGGAGAACCTCCAGATCTCCCAGCGCAAGCGCGCCGGGGAGTGGACGGTGGAGCGCGTCTACGAGCTCATGCCGCGCCTGCGCGAGCGGCGAGGCAACCTGGGATCCCAGCTGTCCGGCGGCGAGCAGCAGATGCTGGCGATCGGGCGCGCCCTGCTGGGCTCACCCCGTCTGATGCTGCTCGACGAACCCTCGGACGGGCTCGCTCCGGCGGTCGTCGACCAGGTCGGTGAGGTGCTCCGCAGCCTGGCCGGCACCGGGATGGCGGTGCTCATCGTCGAGCAGGACCTGCACCTGGCCTTCGACGTCGCCGACCGGGTCGCCGTGATGACCAAGGGCCGGATCGTGCACGAGAGCAGCGTCGCGGAGTTCCGTCTCGACGAGCGACGCGCGCACGAGCTGCTCGGCGTGGGTTGAGCGCCCGCCGACGGCGCCACGGTCTCCCGGGAGGCCTGAAGGTAGTCGCGGATCCGGATCGCCAGGAGACGCTGAGGACTCCGCAGTCCCCCTGATGTGACGGTTGCGCCATTCCCCTAACGTGCTACACACTGATGACGACAGCAGACCGCGCCGTGGAATGTGCGGGCGGAAGTCCGGTAGGGAAGGAACAAGCGGATGACGACCACCGACGACCGTCTCGGGGCGGCCCCTGACCCGACGGGTCCCGTGAGCCGGATCGACTACAGCGAGCGGATCCCGAACAACGTCAGCCTCTCGACGGACCGGCGCTTGCAGCGTGCGCTCGAGGGGTGGCAGCCGAAGTTCCTGGACTGGTGGACGACCCTGGGGCCCGCGCTGCCCACCAAGGACGTGTACCTGCGGACCGCCGTCGCGGTGGGACGTGACGGCTGGGCGCACTACGACTTCGTCCCGATGGAGCAGTACCGCTGGGGCATCTTCCTCGCCGAGGGAGACCCGGACCGGAAGATCACCTTCGGCAAGCACAAGGGCGAGGCGGCCTGGCAGACCGTGCCCGGCGAGTACCGGGCCGAGCTCCAGCGGCTCATCGTCATCCAGGGTGACACCGAGCCGGCCAGCGTCGAGCAGCAACGCCAGCTCGGGGCCACGGCGCCGAGCCTGTACGACCTGCGCAACCTCTTCCAGGTCAACGTGGAGGAGGGCCGGCACCTGTGGGCGATGGTCTACCTCCTGCACGCCTACTTCGGTCGTGAGGGCCGCGACGAGGCCGAGGAGCTGCTCAAGCGGAACAGCGGTGACTACGACAACCCGCGCATCCTCGGGGCGTTCAACGAGAGCACCACCGACTGGCTGAACTTCTTCATGTTCACCTACTTCACCGACCGGGACGGGAAGTACCAGCTCGGGACTCTCAAGGAGAGCGGCTTCGACCCGCTGGCCCGCACGTGCGAGTTCATGCTCAAGGAGGAGGCCCACCACATGTTCGTGGGCACCACCGGAGTGCAGCGGGTGGTCGAGCGGACCGCGCAGCTCATGAAGGAGCACGACACCGAGGATGTGCTTCCCCACGGCGGCATCCCGCTGTCGATCATCCAGAAGTACCTCAACGCCCAGTTCTCGGTCTCCATGGACCTCTTCGGGTCGGAGCTGTCGTCCAACGCGGCGGCGTACTACACGGCAGGGCTCAAGGGCCGCTGGATGGAGACCCGCCGCAAGGACGACCACGTCTTGCTCGACGCCGAGCGGGAGATGACCAAGGTGGTGGACGGCGCCTTCGTCACCGAGCGGGTGCCGCTGCTCAACGCACTCAACCTCGACCTCCGTGACGAGTACGTCGCGGACTGCCACAACGGCATCCGCCGATGGAACCAGGCCCTCGAGGACGCCGGTCTGGCGCAGCGGCTGACGCTCCCACACGAGGGGTTCAACCGTCGCGTCGGGGTCTACGCCGGGTCGCACGTCAGCCCCGACGGCCAGATCCTGTCGCAGGAGGAGTGGGAGCAGCGCCAGGGTGACTGGCTGCCCAGCGCCGACGACCGCCGGGCCGTGGGCTCGCTCATGAAGCCCGAGTACGAGCCCGGCCGGTTTGCCGGCTGGATCGCCCCGCCGGCGCAGGGCATCAACCACATGGGTGTCGAGTTCGACTACGTCCGTTTCTGGAAGCAGGACAGCTGACCCTGGTCAGCGGCCCCGGCGGCGACGGCTGCCGGGGCCTCGTGCCGTGACCCCTGCGGCGAGCAGACTCCGGGCCGCCGCAGGTCAGGACCGCGCCTCGGCCCCCGCGCAGAGAGCTCCCCACCGGCGTTGGGCCGCCTCGTGCCACCGGTCGTGCTGACGGTGGAAGACCTGGTAGGCCGCCTCGCCGGGCCAGTCGCCAGGCAGCAGCTCGCTCGGGAGCCGAGGGTCGAGGAAAGGGAAGCGGCGCCAGGCCTGGACGAGCTCGAGCTGCGCCACGAATGCCTGCTCGTCGCGACGCGCCGTCCGCGACCGGAACATGGCCACGAACTCCGCGTAGGCGTCGGCCACCTCCTTGAGGGACCATGCCGCCGAGATCACGGCGTCCGGCTCCCCGATGCCCGCCGACGGCCCGACCCAGGACAGGGCGCTGCCGTCGATGCCGAGCTCGGACACGATGGTCCCGACCTCGTCGATGCGATCGGCGTCAGGAACCACCCACAGCCCCGGCGCAGGGGATCCCAACCCCGCCCACGTCAGGCGGGTGCGCAGCCGGTGCCGCAGCTGACGCTGACTCTCCGGGACGGTCACGGCGAGCACCAGCCAGCGGCCGTCCCAGCTCTTCCGGTCACCGAGGAAGCCGTAGATGCGGGCCGCGCCCTCCTCGAGCAGGTGCGTGCCCCCCTGGGTCAGGCTCCACCGGGTGCGCCGCCCCACCTTCTCCGGCGTGAGGAAGCCCTCCGCCGCGGTCCGCGCCAGCGCCTGGCGTGCGGCCTTCTCCTCGATGCCGAGGTCCGCCAGGGCGTCGACGACGGCTGCCGTCCAGACCGGTGCGTGTCGGGGCAGCACGAACTCGCCGAGCAGCGTCAGCAGCAGGGAGCGAGCGCTGGCCGCCCTGCGCTCGCGTCGCCGAGCGCTCGGTGCCGGGGACGTCGAACCGTCTGGGCTGGGCAGAGCCCTCATCGGGCCGGGCGTCGGGTGGTCAGGTCCATGGGCGCGACTCTAGACGCCGGTGGCACGGCGGGAGCTCCCGACGGAACAACGTGCTACAACCACTTGACGGAACACCATCTCACCGTAGAGTCTAGGGCCATACGTCACCGTCTTCCTGGAGGTCCCCCATGACCGCCGTCGCCGACACCGTCGCCGGCCCGTCCTCGGCCGCCGAGACGCCCAGCGTCCCGGTCGTGTCGTTCGACACCTCACCGGAGCGCTACCGCCACTGGCGGCTGGACGTCGACGGGGAGATCGCCACCCTGACACTCGCCGTCGACGAGCACGGTGGGCTGGTGCCGGGCTACGAGCTCAAGATGAACTCCTACGACCTCGGGGTCGACATCGAGCTCTACGACGCGGTGCAGCGTCTGCGGTTCGAGCACCCGGAGGTCAAGGCGGTCATCGTCACGGGTGGCCTGGAGCGGATGTTCTGCGCCGGTGCGAACATCCGCATGCTCGCGCAGTCCTCGCACAGCTGGAAGGTGAACTTCTGCAAGTTCACCAACGAGACGCGGAACGGCATGGAGGACGCGACCGAGCACTCGGGACAGACCTACATCGCCGCCGTCAACGGCACCGCCGCCGGCGGCGGGTACGAGCTCGCGCTCGCCTGTGACGAGATCCTCCTCGTCGACGACGGCTCGTCCGCCGTGTCGCTGCCCGAGGTGCCCCTGCTCGGCGTGCTGCCAGGCACCGGCGGGCTGACCCGAGTCGTCGACAAGCGGCACGTGCGAAAGGACCTGGCCGACGTCTTCGCCACCAAGAGCGACGGCATCAAGGGCAAGACCGCGGTCGAGTGGGGCCTGGTCGACGTCGCCGTGTCCCGCGGCCGGTTCCACGACGTCGCCCGCGAACGGGCCCAGGAGGCCGCCGCCCGGTCCTCACGACCGTCCGGTGCCCGTGGCGTCCAGCTGACCCCGCTGGACCGGGTCGAGTCGGCGGACGCGATCTCCTATCCCTTCGTCGAGGCCAGGCTCCTGCGGGAGCAGCGCCGCGTCGAGATCACCGTGTCGGCTCCTGACGCCCCGCCACCGGCGGACGCCGCGGCGGTCGTGGAGCAGGGCGTGCACTACTGGCCGATGGCCGTCGCCCGGGCGTTGGACGACCTCATCCTGCGTCTGCGGACCAACGAGCTCGAGCTCGGCGCCTGGGTGTTCCGGACCCGGGGGGACGCCGGCCTCGTCCTCGCGTACGACCGCCAGCTCGCCGACCTGGCGGACGACTGGTTCGTGCGCGAGGTGCGCCACTACCTGAAGCGCACGTTCAAGCGGCTGGACGTCACCAGCCGCAGTCTGATCGCGCTCATCGAGCCCCGGAGCGCCTTCGCCGGCACCCTGCTCGAGCTGGCTCTCGCCGCAGACCGGCAGTACATGCTCGAGGGGGTCTTCGAGGACGTCGACCCGGACGCCGAACCCGCCGCGATCGTCGTGGGTGAGGCAAATCTCGGCCTCTACCCGATGGGCAACGGGCTGTCCCGCCTCGAGTCCCGCTACTTCGGACACGACGACGCGCTCGCCGCGGTACGTGACCGGGCGGGCGACCGGCTCGACGCCGCCGAAGCGTCCCGTCTCGGCCTCGTGACGATGACGCCCGACGACATCGACTGGGACGACGAGATCCGGATCGCCCTCGAGGAGCGGGCATCCCTCTCGCCGGACGCCCTGACCGGCATGGAGGCCAACCACCGGTTCGTCGGGCCGGAGACCGTCGAGACGAAGATCTTCGGCCGGCTCACCGCCTGGCAGAACTGGATCTTCAACCGTCCCAACGCCTCCGGCCCCGAGGGCGCACTGCGCCGGTTCGGCACCGGGAAGCGGGCCAGCTACGACCTCAAGCGGGTCTGAGGGCAGACGAGAGGACGGAGACCATGACGGTGTTCAACGCGTGCGAGTACCTCGTCGACCGCCACGTCGCGGAAGGCCACGGCGACCGGGTCGCCGTCCGCTGCATGGGTGAGGACACCACCTATGCCCAGCTCCGCGACGACGTCACCCGCGTCGCCGGTGGTTACCGGGCGCTGGGGCTGCGCCGCGAGGAGAGGGTGCTGTTCTTCGCGGCCGACTCGCTGCAGCTGGCCGAGGGCATCCTCGCGGCCTTCCGGACGGGCGCGGTGGCCGTCCCGGTCAACACCATGCTCTCGGCGGCCGAGCTCGCCGACATCGTGCGGGACTCCCGCGCGCGAGTCGTGGTGACCAGCGCCGAGTTCGCCGAGGCAGCGGGGCAGGCCGTCTCGGGTGCTCCGGACGTGGCGCACCTCGTGGTCGTCGGGGACGGCGTCCCGCCCGTCTCCGGCGACGTCGAGGTGCTGACGTGGGACGGGCTGCTGTCCCGAGGCGACGGGCCGGAACCCGTGGTCGGGACGCTGGAGGACGACTCGGCCCTGTGGCTGTACACGTCGGGAACGACCGGCAAGCCCAAGGGTGCGATGCACCGGCACGCCAACATCCGGCACGTGGCCGAGACGTACGGGCGCCAGGTGCTCGACATCCAGCCGGAGGACCGGTGCCTGTCGGTGGCGAAGCTGTTCTTCGCCTACGGCATCGGCAACAGTCTGTTCTTCCCGCTGTCGGTCGGCGCCACGACCATCCTCGAGCCGCGTCGCCCGACACCGCAGGTCGTCGCCGAGCGGGTCGCTGCCGACCACCCCACCGTCTTCTACGGCGTCCCGACCTTCTTCTCGGCGATGCTCGCCGCGAACCTGCCCGCCCAGGCGATGGCCGGCGTCCGGGTCGCCACGTCGGCCGGCGAGCCGCTGCCGGCTCCGCTGCAGCAGCGCTGGACCGGCCACTTCGGGGTGCCGGTCCTCGACGGGCTCGGCTCGACCGAGGCGCTGCACATCTTCATCTCCAACCGGCTGGACGAGATCGCCCCGGGGACCACGGGTCGCCCTGTGCCGGGCTACGAGTGCCAGCTCCGGGACGAGGAGGGAAGCCTCGTGCCATCTGGCACCCCGGGCTCCCTGTTCGTCAAGGGCGAGTCGATCGCCACCGGGTACTGGTGCCGCACCGACACCACGCGACGTGTCTTCCAGGGGCAGTGGCTGGCCACCGGCGACACCTACGTGCAGGACGAGGAGGGTCGCTACATCTGCCTGGGGCGGTCCAACGACATGATCAAGGCGGGCGGCATCTGGGTGTCGCCGTCGGAGGTCGAGGCACGGCTGCTCCAGCACGACGCCGTCCTGGAGGCTGCCGTGGTGGCCCTGCCCGACGCCGAGGGCCTCGACAAGCCGGTGGCCTGTGTCGTGCCACGCCCCGGCGCCACGGTCAGCGAGCGCGACCTCATCGACTTCTGCCGCGAGGGGATGGCGCACTTCAAGGCTCCCCGCAGCGTCAGGATCGTCACCGAGCTCCCGCGCACCGCCACCGGCAAGCTGCAGCGCTACCGCGTGCGGCAGCTGCTCACCGAGTCCGGAGCCGGGGAGGCGAGGCCCGCCGAGGCGCTCGCCGCACCCCGATGAGACGTCAGGAGAATGTCGTGTCTGCCGATGCGCTGCAGTCGACCGACCACAGAGTGGACATCCTCCTCGTGGGCGCTGGGCCCGTCGGGCTCTACGGTGCCTACTACGCCGGCGTGCGCGGGCTCTCCGTCGCGCTCATCGACTCGCTGCCGGAACCCGGGGGCCAGGTGGCGGCGATGTACCCCGAGAAGCCGATCTACGACATCGCCGGCTTCCCCAGCGTCCGTGGCCGTGAGCTCGTCGAGAACCTCGTCACCCAGGCCGGGCAGTACCAACCGGAGTACGTCCTCGGGGACCAGGCGGTCGAGCTCGTACCGGTCCCGCAGCCTGCTGGTCCGCATCGGTTCCTGGTGTCCACCGGCTCCGGACGGAGGATCGACTGCGGCGCCGTGGTGATCACCGGGGGGATCGGGACGTTCACCCCGAGACCGCTTCCCGCGGGTGAGCAGATGCTCGGCCGGGGCCTGAACTACTTCGTGCCCTCGCTCGGTGACTACGCCGGGCGCGACGTCGTCGTGGTCGGCGGCGGCGACAGCGCGTGCGACTGGGTGCTGGCGCTCCAACCGATCGCGCGGTCAGTCACGCTCGTCCACCGGCGCAAGGCATTTCGTGCCCATGCTGCGACTGTCGACGCCGTCCGGTCCTGCGGTGCCCGGGTGGTGCTCGACGCGCAGGTCACCGCACTCCGGGGTGAGGACTGGGTCGAGGAGGTCGAGATCCGGGGCAAGGACGGGACCGTGGAGGTGGCCCCGGCGCAGCGCGTCGTGGCCGCCCTCGGCTTCCTCGCCGACCTCGGCCCCATCCGGGGCTGGTCCCTCGACCTGCACGACAACCGCCACGTCGTCGTCGACAGCCGGATGGCGACCAACGTGCCGGGGGTCTTCGCGGCCGGCGACATCACCGACTACCCGGGCAAGGTCCGGCTGATCGCCGTCGGCTTCGGGGAGGTGGCCACGGCCGTGAACAACGCCGCGGTGCACCTCGACCCTGACGCGATGCTGTTCCCGGGCCACAGCACCGACCAGGCCCCCGTTCCCGCCGCCGTCTGAGCCTCTGCGATCTCGAAGGGACCGTACCCGTGCCGTACGTCATCGGCTCCAGCTGCATCGACATCACGGACCAGTCGTGCGTGGAGGAGTGTCCCGTCGACTGCATCTACGAGGGCGACCGAAAGCTGTACATCAACCCGATGGAGTGCATCGACTGCGGTGCCTGCGAGCCGGTCTGCCCCGTCGAGGCCATCTCGCAGGACAGGAGGGTCCCCGAGGACGAGAAGGACTTCATCACCGACAACCGGCGCTTCTTCGCCGAGCCGCTGCCCGGTCGTGACGAGCCCGTGGGTGCGCCCGGTGGAGCGCGCAAGGTGGGGCGGATCGGAGTGGACACCGAGCTCGTCACCGGGCACCCGGGGAACTGATGATCGACGGCCACCTCCTCATCGACGCCCACGTCCACGTCCCGCACTTGGAGACCCTCGCACCGGCGTGGAAGGAGTGGGCGCGGGACTTCGGGCCACCGGGGCTCCTGGAGCACGTCTGGCGGGCGGACGGCACGCCCGACCCGGCGCGGCTCGACGGCCTGCTCGCCGACGAAGGGGTCGACGTCGCGCTGCTGTTCTGCGAGTACAGCCCGAAGGCGACCGGCTATCAAGCCTTCGACGACCTGCTGCCGATCGTCGACCACAACCCCCGCCGCTTCAGGCCGGTGGCGAACGTCAACCCGCACCTGCACTTCCCCGTCGCCGCGGAGCTGGAGCGGCAGCTGGGACTCGGTGCGGCGGCGCTCAAGCTCCACCCGGTGCACGGCGGTTTCCGCGTCGACGACCCGGCACTGTTCCCGGCCTACTCGGTGCTGGTCGAGCGCCAGGTGCCGCTCGTCGTCCACTGCGGAACGTCGACGTTCCCGGGCTCCATGAACGAGTACGCCGACCCAGCGCTCCTGTACCCGGTCCTCCGGCACTTTCCTGAGCTCCACGTCGTGCTGGCGCACGGCGGCCGCGGCTGGTGGTACGACGCGGCGGCCTTCCTCGCTCTGTCCCACGACACCGTGTGGATCGAGCTGTCCGGGCTGCCGCCGAAGCGGCTCCCCACGTACTACGCGAACTACGACCTGCAGCGGCTCGCGCGGCGCTGGATCTTCGGTACGGACTGGCCCGGCGTCCCGGGAACCGCGGCCAACGCGCGGGCGGTGGCCGGGCTCGGCCTCCCCGAGGAGACTGTCGCCCAGGTCCTCGGCGGCAACGCGCTGGCCGTCTACGCCGGACTCGACCCGGAGGTGTGAGGCATGCCGGTCTACGCCTACGAGGGGAAGCGACCTCAGGTCGCGGCGGACGCCTACGTGCACCCCGACGCGGTGCTCATCGGCGACGTGAGGATCGGCCCGGAGGCCTCGGTGTGGCCCGGTGCGGTGCTCCGCGGGGACTGCGGCCACATCAGCGTCGGTGCGCGGACGTCGGTCCAGGACGGAACGGTCGTCCACACCACCGAGGAGTGGCCGACGGTCATCGGCGAGGACTGCGTCGTCGGGCACAACGCGCACCTCGAGGGCTGCATCGTGGAGAGCCGCTGCCTGGTGGCCTCGATGTCCACGGTGCTCAACCGGTGTCGCATCGGCTCGTACTCGATCGTCGGCGCCGGGGCGGTCGTGACCGAGGGGACGACCGTTCCGGAGCGCTCGCTGGTGGTCGGTGTCCCGGCGCGTGTCCGGCCGCTGAGCGGGGACGCCCACATTCGACGCATCGAGGTCGGGGTCGCCCACTACGTCGATGCGGCACGCCGCCACGCCAAGGGGCTGCAGGCGGTCGACCTGTCCGAGTGCCGGCCGTAGCGTCCGACCTGTCGAGGAGGAGACAACCATGGAGCAACGGGGCATCCCCGCGAGCGAGCTGTCCGACGAGGAGCTCGAGCGTCAGGGCGCGCACGCCCACGCGACCCGGAACTGGGTCTTCCTGCACGGCACCGCGGAGCAGTACGAGCGGCACACGGAGCGCATGCTCGAGCTCGAGCGCGAGTACCTGCGCCGCCACCCGAAGCGCACCTGGCAAGGGACCGGCCAGGAGCCGACGCAGGTGGACGAGGCCACGCGGCTGAGGGCGGCGCTGCGCGGAGTGGTCCGGCAGGTCGAGGCCCTGCTGTCGGAGACCGCCGTCGCCGGTGAGCCCACGACGCCGGCGGCCATCAACGGGCGGACGCTCGACCTCCTGCGGCGGATCGCCGACGCGCCGGGTGGCAGGATGCACAAGCTGGAGGCGCACCAGGCGGCGCGCGAGGTCGGTCTCGACCGGGAGTCCCTGGCGAGGCTCTACACCGTCGACCCCCCGCTCCTGGCGACCCAGCAGCAGGACCGGGTCATCACCGACGCCGGTCG
>JBKHXE010000128.1:0-6813 GCA_046566185.1 Actinomycetes bacterium
AAGAGCTTCACCGAGAGCCGGATCGCCCAGCAGCTCGCGCGGACGTCGGGCAACTGGTCGGTGCTGCTGACGCCGGACCCGGCGGTGGACGTGCACTACCGCGAGCAGTACCGCTACGAGGGGCGCATCGTGTCCGAGGGGTACCCGCGCGACGACCTGCTGGTGTCGGCGCGGGCCGAGCAGGTGCGCAAGGAGACGCGCGCGCGGCTCGGCATCGACGAGGGGACGACGGCGGTGCTCTACGCCCCCACGTGGCGCGACGACAAGGCGACGAACTTCCGGGCCGCGACGTTCTCCACCGACCTGGACCTGGCAGCCGCCGCGCGGGCGCTGGGCGAGGACTACGTGCTGCTCGTGCGGGGCCACCGGTTCCACGCGAAGGCCGGTGCGGTGTCCGGCCGGCACCACGCCCGCGTCGTCGACGTCACCGCGTACCCGGAGGTCAACCACCTCATCCTCGCGGCGGACGCGGCGGTGCTCGACTACTCCTCGATGCGCTTCGACTTCGCGCTGACCGGCAGGCCGATGGTGTTCCTGGTGCCGGACCTGGAGCGCTACACCGGCGGGGTGCGCGGGTTCCTGTACGACTTCGAGCCGACCGCGCCGGGGCCGCACGTGCGGACGACCGCCGAGGTGGTGGCGGCGCTCAAGGACCTCGACGCGACCGCGGCCGCGCACCGCGACGCGTACGAGGCGTTCAACCGTGCGTACAACTCCCGCAACGACGGTCACGCCGCCGCTCGTGTCGTCGACGCCGTCTGGGGGCCATCCGGACAGGCACTCGACGCGGGGTCACCGACCGGCTGAGCGTGCCGGGCGCGGTCCGGGCGCCCGAGTGCCTGTCGAGACGGCCCTCCGCCGTCGGCGCATCCGGCGTGCCCGCGACGAGCAAGCAACCAGTCGGGCGAGCGCAGGTCCACCACCGACGGCTGCGGTGAAGGGCCCTGCCGGGGGCGCAGGAGTGCGCACCGTGAGCGATCCTGCACCCACCGCGCGGCGCGCGGAGTGCATTTTGGCGCGCGGTGCGCGATCTTGCACCTCACCGCTCGCGTCGCGCCGGGTGGGCTCAGGTGTCGAGCGCGATCGCGGCGGCCTCGTCGACCTTGCGCAGGTCCACGACGTGCCCGGTCATCGGCGAGATCAGCGTGTCCAGCGACGCCCGGGCCACGAACGTGGAGTCGAGCAGCGAGTCCTTGGGCTCGTCGCCGAACGCCTTGGTCCGCATGGGCGTCCCGGTGCGCTCGGGGTTCACGCAGTTGACCCGCACGCCGGCGCCCGACCACTCGTCGGAGAGGGCCTGGGTGAGGTTCACGGTGGCCGCCTTGGCCGAGGAGTACAGCGAGTAGCCGCTGCGCCCGCGCGTGTAGGAGCTCGACGTGAACAGCAGGAGGCTGCCCTTGGTCCGCGCGAGCAGCGGGAAGAACTCCTGCGCGATCAGGATCGGCGCCAGGTAGTTCACCTCGGTCGCCGCGTAGATCGTCTCCTCCGACGTCTCGGTCAGGAGCCCGCGCGGCAGGACGCCGGCGGTGTTCACGACGTAGTGCACCTCGCCGAACTTCTCCACCGCCTCGCGCGCAGCCGCGGTCACGTCCTCGCGCCGCTCGACGTGCGTGCGGGTGCTGGACCGGCTGAACGTCAGCACGTTGGCGCCGTACTTGCGGGCGAGCTCGGCGATGTCGGCGCCGATGCCGTAGGACCCGCCGAACACGACGATGGTCTTGCCGGAGAGCGCCGCGCGGTACTCCTCGTCGGTCAGCGGCTCGGGCACGTCGCGCGAGTTGAGCTGGAAGAGCTTGTCTGCGATGTAGACGTCGATCGGCTCGGTGACCTTCATGTTGCGCTCCTCGCCACGGACCACCCAGATGGGCACGTCGGGCGTGTAGCGCAGCACCACGCTGCAGTCGTCGGTCGCCTGGAAGTCGAGGTCCTGGTCGGCGAGGTCGTACGCACGGCGGATGACCGAGAGCTTGAACGCCTGCGGGGTCTGGCCACGGCGGAGCGCTGCCCGCGGCGGGACCTCCTTGATCACGTTGTCCGGCGTGACCTCGATGATCGTGTCCGCCGACGGGATCGCGACGTCCACGGCGCCGTACTCCTCGAGCGCGGCGAAGCAGTCGCTGACGATGCGCGGGTTCAGCAGCGGGCGCACTGCGTCGTGCAGCAGCACGTTCGGGTCGCCGGCCTCGGCATCGTCGCGCCCGTGCTGCTCCGCGATGTGGTCCAGCGCGCGCATCGTCGTGTGGGAGCGGGTGTCCGCGCCCTCGAGGATCGCGGTGACCTTGTCGTCGTAGCCGCCGTCGCGGACGATCGCGCGGACCGCGTCGAGGTGGCCCGGCGCCATCAGGATGACGATCTCGTCGACCTGCTCGTGGGCGTGCAGGACCCCGAGCGTGTGCTCGATGATCGGCTTGCCGGCGATCTTGATCAGCTGCTTGGGGATGTCGAGACCGACGCGGGAGCCGACGCCCCCGGCGAGGAGGACCGCGACGTTCCTCGGCTGCGCCATGCTCTGACCCTTTCGTGAGCGGTGCCCTGCCGTCCGTGGCAACCGCACAGTCTGGCACAGCGCGCCCGGCCGGGCGGTGGCGCCGGTTCAGGGTGCGGTGCGCGCCACAGCGGCTACCGCCGGCGACCCAGCAGCCTCGCGCGCTGGCGCCGGGCGACGACCCGGAGGAGCTCCTTGCTCGACAGGTCGTCGACCGACCGCGCGGCCGGGCGGCGTCTGCGCGGCCGCCGTCGGCGTGCCCGACGGGAACGACGCTCCTGTCGAACCGCCTGCTTCCGGGCGGTCGCCTCGAGCTTGACGGCGGCCGCGACGAGCTCCTCGACGGCCCGAGTGGCAACCTCGATCGGGATGTCGTCGGGCTCCTCGGGGACATCGTCGGGGAGGTCGCGAGGCGGCGGCCGTAGCAGCTCCAGGTCGCCGATGACCCGTGCGCCGCTGGAACGCACCGCGTCGACCCGCGCATTGCTGAGCTCGGCCACCCGGTCCGCCGCCCACCGTGGCAGGTCCGGCACACCCCGCTCCGACTGCTCTCGCTCGGCACCGAGCAGACCACGCTGCAGGCCGCGGGTGACCAGCTTGAGGCGGTGCTGATGGCTCCAGCCATGCTCGTGGAAGACCGCGTTGATCCGGCGGAGCAGCTCGACGCGGTCATAGCTGAGCGAGCGGTTCTCGCGCGGACCCGGCACGAGGAGCCCGGCCGGGAGCCCGAGCAGCTGCTCGAAAGTCCGCAGCTGCGCCGAGCGGTCGTCCTCGTCCACGACCATCACGAGCACGCGCTCCGGCGGAAGCGCGGCCGTCCAGCGCCGCAGGAGCACCTCGAGATCGTGGTTGCGCCAGAACTTGCGGTGCGGCCCACGCATCGGGTCACCGTCGAGCACCTTGCGCAGCCACATGTCGTAGCTGCGTCGCTCGTGCGAGCCCTGGACCCGTTGCTGCCAGGCCGACGGGAGGAGCCGGTCCAGCCTGCGGGCCGACAACACCACGTGCACGCGGTCTTCACCCAGGTCGCGCACAAGCTTCTCGACCGCAGACGGCTCGGCGGCAGCGAAACCCTCGCTGCTGATGCACACCCGGTCGGCGGAGCTGGCGCGAACCTCCTCGACGAGCTCGTCCCAGCGCACCGGAGGCACCCGGTGCGTCCCGCGGGGCTGCCGGCCGGTCAGCGCCCACTCCGCTCGGTAGTGACGCTGGTCGGTCCCGGGGTAGAGCACACCGTGCTCGAGCAGGGCTGATCGCTGGTGGTGCAGGGTCGACTGGAGGGCGGACGAGCCGGTCTTGTGCGGGCCGAGATGCACCAGTACCGACCCCAGGGGCAGCGCGGTCAGTTCGTGGGTCACGTGGAAGCCTCGCGCTCGTCGACATCGGCGGCTGCGCCGGAGTCTAGTCGCGCGCCGCAGCCGTGAGCACGACCCCTAGACTGCCCCTCCATGGACCGCGACGAGCTGTGCCTCCCCGAGGGCAGCGTGCTGCTGCACATCGGCCCGTACAAGACCGGCTCGTCGGCGTTGCAGGCCTCGCTGCACCGGTCACGCGACGAGCTGCGAGCGCACGGCGTGCGCTACGCCGGGGACGCGATCCGAGCGATGCGGCCGGGATGGGGCGTCATCGGGCGGACGCCCCGCGGGCGACGGCCGGCCAGCGAGGACGAGTGGCTCGACCTCGTGCAGGAGACCCGGACCGCCACCGAGCCCCGGGTGTGCGTCAGCACGGAGGACTTCGCCCGGGTCCGCCCCGAGATCGTCGAGCGGATCGTGCGCGACCTCGGCGCGGACCGGCTTCACGTGCTGGTCGTGGTGCGCCGGCTCGACCGGCTGATGCCTTCGCAGTGGCAGCAGCGAGCTCAGTCCTTCAAGAGCACGACATACGACGACTACCTCGCGGTGGTTCTCGACGAGACTTCGCGGCATGCCGACCACAACGCCTTCTGGGCCTCGCACGACGTCGCGGCCACGGTGGGCCGCTGGGCCGATGCGGTGGGTCCGCATCGCGTCACGCTGGTCGTCGCAGACGAGTCCGACCGGAACCTGTTGCCCCGCACGGTGGAGCGGATGCTGGGGCTTCCCGCTGGGCTGCTGGCCCCCGAGCCAGGTCGCAATGCGTCGCTGTCGCTCAACGCCGTCGAGGTGCTGCGTCGCGTGAACCAGGCGTTCGCTGGGCACGGTTGGCCCGACGGGGTGTACCACCACCTGATTCGCACCGGGATGCTCCGCGAGCTCAAGCAGGCCGGGCGTGGAGCCGACGAGCTCTCCATCCCGGCGGTCCCCGCCGCGCACGCGCAGCGCCTCCGCGAGCTGAGCGACGAGCGCGCGGCCGCCGTCGAGGCGCTGGCGGCCCGTGGGGTGCATGTCCTCGGCGACCCGGCGGGGCTGCGGACCGTCGAGAACGTCGTCGACGCCGACCAGGCGCCCACCGTCGAGACGATCTCGATGCAGTCGGCCGCGGCCGCCGTCGCCGGAACGGTCGCCGGGATGATGACGCTGGAGGAGATCTACGAGAAGCGGCACCGCCGCCAGCTCGCCCGCGCGCGACGCCGGGCCCGGCCCGGGTCGCCGATGGACGAGATGACGTCGCGCGAGCTCGCTCGGGCACTCGCCCGCAGGGCCGCCCGGCGCGTCGTTCCGGGCAGGAGCACGCGATGACGACGCCGAGCGACGCGCCGATCCCCGCCGGCGGGGTGCTGGTCCACGTGGGGCCGTTCAAGACCGGCACCACCGCGATCCAGGGGGCGCTGCAGGACGCCCGCGAGCGGCTGCCCGACCACGGGGTCCGCTATCCCGGCACCGCGCGCCGGATCGCCCGGCCCGGCTGGGCCGTGCTGGGCCGCAAGCAGCGCGGCCGCGACCCGGTGCCGATCGAGGAGTGGGAGGAGCTGGCCGCGGAGGTACGCGCAGCCTCGGACCACCGGGTCTGCATCAGCACCGAGGACTTCGGCAGCGCCAGCCCCGAGCAGGCGGCGCGGATCGTGGGCGACCTCGGCGGCGACCGGGTGCACGTGGTGGCGGTGGCCCGTCGTCTCGACAAGCTGCTGCCCTCGCAGTGGCAGGAGCGCGTCAAGAGCCACGACCGGCGCACCTACGACGAGTGGCTGCGCGCCGTGCTGGGCCACGACGAGAACCACTTCTCCTACAAGAACTTCTGGGCCTCGCACGACCTCGCGCACACCTTCGACCGGTGGACCGCGACGGTCGGCCGGGACCGGTTCCGGCTCATCGTCAGCGACGACGACCCCCAGCAGCTGCCGCGGGTCTTCGAGAGGCTGCTCGCGCTCCCCGAGGGCACGTTGCAGCTGCCGCCCTACCGCAACCAGTCGCTGAGCCTCAACCAGACCGTCCTCGTCCGCCGGCTCAACGAGATATTCGAGGACCGGGAGTGGCCCGACGAGCTGTACTTCCCGATGCTGCAGCGCGGCCTGATGCAGGCGCTGATCACCGGTGAGAGCTCCCCGCTCGAGCAGCGGATCCCGCCGCTGCCGCCATGGGCGCAGGAGCGGGTCGTCGAGATCACCGAGCGCAAGATCGAGCAGTTCCGCGAGCGCGGCATTCACGTCATCGGGGACCTGGACAACCTGCGGCCCCCGCCGCCGACCGCAGGCTCCGAGTCCGGCGCCGAGTTCGAGGAGCCGGACCGGCTCGCGATCGAGTCGGCGGCGATGGCGGTCACCGGCGCGGTCGAGGGCGCGCTGAAGCGTCGCAAGCGGCTCCAGCGAGAGCGGACTCAGGAGCTGCGAGCGGCTCGGTCCACCGCCCCGCCGCCGGCCGAGCCTTCCGGCCGCGAGCTGCTCGGCGAGCTGGCCCGGCGGGCCCGCCGCAAGGCCCGGTCCAAGATCCGGCGCGGCGTCAGCCGCTGACCCCCGGAGCCGGGTCGCCCGCCTCCTCGGGCGTGAACACCGCCGCGACGAGCCGCTCCGTGGCGCGCCCGTCGTCGAGGTCGCAGTAGGTCTCGCGGAACCTCTTGCGCGCGGACCGGTGCCGGTCGTCGACGGCCTCCAGCCGCTTCAGCCGGTCGATCACCTCACGGGTCTGGCTCACGATCGGGCCGGGAGCCGTGTCGCGGAAGTCGAGGATGCCGCCGCGGGCCGCGTTGTACTGCTCGAGGTCGGGGGTGAAGAAGATCATCGGCTTGTCGGTCAGCGCGTAGTCGAAGCGCAGCGACGAGTAGTCCAGCACTGCGGCGTCCGAGGCGTGGCACAGGTCGTTGATGTCGGGGTAGTCGGTGACGTCGATGACCGAGTCCGTCTCGTCGTAGCGCTGCTTGGCGCGCGCGTTGAACGCGTGGCCCCGCATGAGCAGCACGAAGTCGGGCCCGAG
>JBKHXE010000129.1:0-6927 GCA_046566185.1 Actinomycetes bacterium
CGGCTCCGCGGGACCACCCGGCTCGGCGGGACCACCCGGTGCACCCGCACCGGGCTCCGCCGGACGACCCGGCGCACCAGCACCCGGCTCCGCCGGACGACCCGGCCCACCCGCACCCGGCTCCGCCGGACGACCCGGCTCCGCCGGACGACCCGGCGCACCCGCACCGGGCTCCGCCGGACGACCCGGCGCACCAGCACCCGGCTCCGCCGGACGACCCGGCTCCGCCGGACCACCCGGCCCACCCGAACCCGGCTCCGCCGGACGACCCGGCGCACCGGATCCAGGCCGCTCGGGCCGCCCGTCACCCGGCCGCGTCTCGGTGGTCCCGCCGGGGGTCCCCGGCTCCGGCTCGGCGACCGGCGAGGGAACGGGCGTCACGGTTCCGCCGGGTTCGGAGCTCGGGACGTCCGGCGAGGTGCGAGGTGGTGGCACCGGAGCGGCCGGTGCCTGAGGCGGCGCACCAGCCGCGGGCGGCTCGGCGTCCGCGACGACCTCGCGCAGGGTCGGCACCGTCGGCGGCACCGCGGCGACGGTGGCCGCCGGCTGGACCCCCGAGGAGCCGCTTGCGGCGGAGGGCATCGGGAACGCCACCACGGAGCCCGGCGACTCGACCGCCACGTCCCGCTCACCGTCCCGCGGCGCAGAGGCGACGAGCATCGCCAGAGGTGCCGAGCGCGTCGGCTCGGCGCCGACGGACGCCAAGACCCTCGTCAGACCCTCCTGCGCGGTCGGCGGTAGGCCACCTCCGGCTCCGACGCCGAGGAACACCGGCACCGTCATCACGGTCGCCGCAGTGCCCAGCACGGCCGCGAGGCGCACGTTGCTCTCGTCGTCCGTGTCGCCGTCCCCGGCCTCGCGCTGCGCCCACAGCAGCTCGATGAGACGTCGCTCGTCGACGTCGATGACGACCGGCGCCAACGGCGGCGGAGCCGTGATGTCGACGCCGGCAATGACGAAGTCGAGGATGGCTGCGGCCGGCAGCGCCCTGCTCACCAGGTACCCCTGCACCTCGTCACACATCAGGCCGCGGAGGAACTCGAGCTGCGCCTCGGTCTCCACGCCCTCGGCGACCACCCGCATGCCCAAGCCCTTGGCGAGCTGGACGACGCCGCGCACCAGCGGCGCGTCGCCCACGTCGCCGACCGGCTGGACGAAGGAACGGTCGAGCTTGACGACGCCGATCGGGTAGTCGCGCAACGTGGCGATGCTGCTGTACCCGGTGCCGAAGTCGTCCACGGCGCACTTGACGCCCATGGCGTGGATCTCCTGCAGAGCGGTCGTCACCGAGCCGTCGTCGCTGAGGTGCAGGCTCTCGGTGAGCTCGAGCTCCAGCCACTCGGGGGGCAGGCCGCTGCGTTCCAACGCGTCCGCCACCACCGTCGGTACGTTCTGCAGGGCGAACTGCCGCGGTGACACGTTCACCGACAGCCGCAGCGGCTGCCCGGCTCGTCGCCAGGCCGCGGCGTCCTGACATGCCCGGTGCAGCACCCACTCGCCCAGGTCCGCGATGAACCCGGTGCTCTCGGCGATGCCGATGAAGGCGGCGGGAGGCACCAGACCGAGGGTCGGGTGCTGCCAGCGGACCAGGGCCTCGACGCCGAGCAGCTGACTGGACACGGCGTCGACCCGTGGCTGGTAGTGCACGACGAGCTCGTTGTCCACGACGGAACGCCGCAGGCGCTGCTCGAGCAGCAGGTGCCGTTCGGCGGCCGACGCCATGCCCTCGGTGTAGGTGCGCGCGGTGTTGCGCCCGCCGGCCTTGGCCGCGTACATCGCCGAGTCCGCGTTGCGCAGCAGGGTCTCGACGTCGTGACCGTGATGCGGTGCGCGGGCGATGCCGACGCTGGGGCTGATGAGCAGCTGGGTGCCGCTGACGAGGTACGGCTCCCCGAACGCGGCGAGGATCTGCCGGGCGACGTCGTCGACCCGCTCCTGGGTCACCGGCGGCGCCAGCAGCACCGCGAACTCGTCACCCGCCAGGCGGGCGACCGTGTCGTCCCCGCCCAGGCACGCGCGGAGCCGGGCCGCGACGGCCCGCAGCAGGTCGTCACCGGCGTCGTGACCGAGGGTGTCGTTGACGTGCTTGAACCGGTCGAGGTCGATGAACATCACCGCGGGGCCGTCTCCCCCGACCGACCGGCCGAGTGCCAGCGCCAGCCGGTCGTAGAACGAGGCCCGGTTCGGCAGACCCGTCAGGGCGTCGTGCGTCGACGCGTACTCCAGCCGATGCCGTTCGCGGATCATCCGGGCCAGGTGCGCCACGACCAGGAGTGACACGGCCGCCGGGCCGGCCGCCACCAGCAGCACCCACGAGCCGCGGTCGCCGTAGCGCAGGACGATGAACAGCGGACCGACGAGCACCGTCGCCATCAGCAGGATCAGGTGCGGCCAGCCGATCGAGACGGCGCGGGGCCGGGTGCCCTCGTACCGCCGCATCGACGGGTGCAGCGCTGCGCCCGCCACCAGCGCGAAGCACACCAGCAGCAACGTGCTCGTGCCCACCGGCGCCGGGGTGGCTCCGCTCACCTGCGCCACGGCGCGGGCCACGTGCGCCCCGAGCAGGCAGGCCATCGCCCCGAGGAGCATCTGGTAGGCGACGGGCCGACCGCGGAACAGCACCGCGAGACGCGCGACCACGGCCACCGCGAGGGCGTCGACGCCCAGCAGGAGCCAGGAGCCCCATCCCCCACCGCCCGCACCGGGCGTCCGCGCGTCCACGGCCTCGACCAGCGGGAGCCAGCCGAACGCGATGAGCGCCGATGGCACGATGGCCGCGATGAGGAGGGTGTCGACGGCGTCCTCGCGCACCCGGCTGCCGTGCAGGGCGACGAGTCCCGCCAGAAGGAACGGGTAGGCGGAGAGCGTCAGCGCCTCGTTCGGACCGGCCCCGGCGACCCCGCCGGTCAGCTCGCTGGCCACGGTCAGCAGCAGGCCGGCGGCCAGCATCACGAAGGGGTGCCGGACGAGGGCGGCTCCGGGAGTGCGCGCCCGCGCCACGGCGCGTGTCAGGGCGGTGAGGGCGACCATTCCGCCGATGGGCACCAGCCAGATGCCGCGGCCCGGGGGCAGGAACGCGGAGGCGACGGCCAGCGCACCGACGACGACGAGGAACGGCAACCAGACCCGGTTGTGTCGCGGAACGGGTCGCCCGGGGTCCGAGCTGCGGACGATGCGGTGCCGGGAGCGTCGTCGCTCCCTGGTCGGCGCCGACGCGTCCCCGCGCTGGCGCGTCCTCGTCGCGCTCACGGTGTCGTGGTCCGGCATGCGTGGCCCCCCTCGGGCGGTTCTTCCCCAGAGCGTGCTGATCGGCCGGCCGGCGGGCCGGCTGACCTCCTGGAGGGCAGGACCACTCGGACGGGCGAACCCGGCCGAAACGGCGTCACCGTCCGATCACGCGCGGTGACCGCCGGGCACGGGCAGGGCCGCCGCTCGCCTGGTCGAGCCCCTGGCCAGGCCGTAGGTTGCCGCGTACTGGACGACGACGAGCGAGGAGAACCGATGTCGCAGGTGGTCAAGGGAGTGGTGGCGCGCAGCAAGGGTGCCCCCGTGGAGGTGGTGGAGGTCGTCGTGCCCGACCCCGGTCCCGGGGAGGCCGTGGTCGACGTCCAGGCCTGCGGCGTCTGCCACACCGACCTGCACTACCGCGAGGGCGGCATCACCGACGACTTCCCCTTCCTGCTCGGCCACGAGGCGGCCGGCCTGGTCAGCGCGGTCGGCGAGGGCGTCACCAACGTGGCGGTCGGCGACTTCGTGGTGCTCAACTGGCGGGCGGTCTGCGGCCAGTGCCGGGCCTGCCTGCGCGGACGCCCGTGGTACTGCTTCGCGACCCACAACGCAGCGCAGAAGATGACGCTGACCGACGGCACGGAGCTCTCCCCGGCGCTCGGCATCGGCGCCTTCGCCGAGAAGACACTGGTGCACTCCGGGCAGTGCACGAAGGTCGACGCCGAGGCCCCGGCAGCCGCGGCCGGCCTGCTCGGGTGCGGCGTAATGGCGGGGTTCGGCGCGGCGGTCAACACCGGCGGCGTGGACCGCGGCGACTCCGTCGCGGTCATCGGCTGTGGCGGCGTGGGCAGTGCGGCCATCGCCGGGGCACGGCTCGCCGGCGCCACGACGATCGTGGCGGTGGACGTCGATGACCGAAAACTGCAGTGGGCCAAGGGCTTCGGCGCCACGCACACCGTCAACTCGCGTGAGCAGGACCCCGTCGAGGCGATCCGCGAGGCGACCGGCGGCTTCGGTGCGGACGTCGTCGTGGACGCCGTGGGGCGACCGGAGACCTACGAGCAGGCGTTCTACGCTCGCGACCTGGCAGGCACCGTCGTCCTCGTCGGCGTCCCGACGCCGGACATGCGGATCGAGCTGCCCCTGATCGACGTGTTCGGGCGTGGCGGGGCGCTGAAGTCCTCGTGGTACGGGGACTGCCTGCCGAGCCGCGACTTCCCGATGCTCGTCGACCTCTACCGGCAGGGCCGCTTCGACCTCGACGCCTTCGTCTCCGAGACCATCGCGCTCGACGACGTCGAGGAGGCCTTCGCCAAGATGCACCGCGGCGAGGTGCTGCGATCGGTGGTGACGCTGTGAGCCGCCGGACGCGCATCGACCACACCACGACCTCCGGCACCTTCAGCCTCGACGGCCAGACGTTCGAGGTCGAGAACAACGTCTGGGTGGTGGGGGACGACGAGGAGTGCGTGGTCGTCGACGCCCCGCACGACGTCGACGCCATCGTCGAGGCGGTCGGCGGCCGCCGGGTGCTCGCGGTGCTCGCGACGCACGCCCACGACGACCACGTGCGCGTGGCCCCCGAGCTCGCCGCGCGGGTCGGCGCCCCTGTCGCGCTGCACCCCGACGACCGTCCCGTGTGGCGCCTGACCCACCCGGACACCGACCCCGACCGTGACCTCGCCGACGGTGAGGTCGTCACGGTCGGCGGCACCGACCTGCACGTGCTGCACACGCCCGGACACTCCCCCGGCGCGGTGTGCCTCTACGTGCCGGCGCTGCAGACGGTCCTGACCGGCGACACCCTGTTCGCGGGCGGGCCGGGGGCGACCGGCCGCTCCTTCAGCGACTTCGACACGATCATCGACTCGATCCGGGACCGGCTGTTCGCGCTGCCGCCCGAGACCCGGGTGCTCCCCGGCCACGGCGAGCCCACGACGATCGGCGACGAGAGCCCGCACCTGGGCGCCTGGATCGCCCGCGGTCACTGAGCGGCCGCGGATCCCTCACGTCGGGGCACCACGAGCGCCGTCGCGATCGCGGCGAGGCCCTCGCCGCGGCCGGTGAGACCGAGGCCGTCGGTCGTCGTCGCCGACACCGACACGGGGGCGCCGCAGGCGGCGGACAGCTCGGCCTCCGCCTCGGCGCGGCGCGGTCCGATCTTCGGCCGGTTCCCCACGACCTGCACGGCGACGTTGCCGATCTCGTAGCCCGCCTCCCGCACCAGTCGAGCGGCCTCGGCCAGCAGCGCCGTCCCGGACGCGCCGGCGAGCTCGGGGCGCGACGTCCCGAAGTGCAGGCCCAGGTCGCCGATGCCGGCGGCCGAGAACAGGGCGTCGCAGCAGGCGTGCGCCGCGACGTCCGCGTCGGAGTGACCGGCCAGGCCGTTCTCGCCCGGCCAGTCGAGGCCCGCCAGGCGCAGCGGTCGGCCCAGGGCCGGATCGGCAAAGGGGTGGACGTCGGCGCCGACGCCGACGCGGGGCAGCGGGCTCACGCGGTCACCGACCGGGCCACCAGCGCCTCGGCGAGCAGGAGGTCCACCGGCGTCGTCACCTTGAACGCCTCGGGCGCGCCGTCGATGACGTGGACGTGCCCGCCGGCCCGCTCCACCAGCCCGGCGTCGTCCGTCGCGGCGAGGGACTCGTCGTCCGCGTGGGCGGCCGCCAGGGCGTGGGCCCGCTCCAGCGCGCCGCGGTGAAACCCCTGCGGCGTCTGGACGGCGCGCAGTCGCTCCCGGTCGACGGCCCCGCCGTCCAGGCTCCGGAGGGTGTCGGCGACCGGGACGCCGGGGACGACCGCCTCGCGCCCGGCCCGGACGGCGCGCTCGACCGCGGCGACGAGCCAGGGCGGCGCCAGACAGCGCGCCGCGTCGTGCACGAGGACCACGTCCGCGTCCCCGGAGAGGGCGCTCAGCCCCCGGGCCACCGACGCCTGCCGCGTCGCGCCGCCCGCCACGACGACGTGGTGGCGGAACTGCAGGATCACGGGGGGGAGGGGGCGGGGTGGGGGTCGGGGACGACGACGACGACCTCGTCGACGACGCCGCTGCCGAGCACCCGGCGCAGCGCGTGGCCCAGCAGCGGTTCACCGCACAGGTCCACGAACGCCTTGGGAACGCCGGCGTCCAGCCGGGTGCCGCTGCCCGCGGCCACCACCAGGCAGGCGGTGGTCAGCTGGCCAGCACCTCGTCGAGGATCGCCTCGGCCTTCTCCTCCTCGGTCTTCTCCGCGAGCGCGAGCTCGGAGACGAGGATCTGACGGGCCTTGGCGAGCATCCGCTTCTCACCGGCCGACAGGCCGCGGTCCTGGTCGCGACGCCACAGGTCACGCACGACCTCGGCGACCTTGATGACGTCGCCGGAGGCGAGCTTCTCCAGATTCGCCTTGTACCGCCGCGACCAGTTGGTCGGCTCCTCGGTGTAGGGGGCCCTCAGGACCTCGAAGACCCGCTCCAGCCCCTCTTTGCCCACCACGTCCCGGACGCCGACGAGGTCGCAGTTCTCTGCGGGGACCTCGATGGTGAGATCGCCCTGAGCGACCTTGAGGCGGAGGTAGAGCTTGTCTTCTCCCTTGATGGTCCTGGTCTTGATCTCCTCGATCAGTGCGGCCCCGTGGTGCGGGTACACAACCGTCTCGCCGACCTTGAATGCCATCTGCTCTTTTCCCCTTTCGCGGACTCCAGAGTAACACGGTGACGCAG
>JBKHXE010000130.1:0-9954 GCA_046566185.1 Actinomycetes bacterium
GATGGCCAGCCCGGCGCCCGAGCAGCACGTGGACCCGACGCAGGCCGGAGGCACGGACGTGCCTGCCGACATCGACATCCACACCAGCGCCGGCAAGCTCGCGGACCTGAGGCGCCGCATCGGCGAGGCCGTGCACGCGGGGTCCGCGCGCGGCGTCGAGAAGCAGCACGCCAAGGGCAAGAAGACGGCCCGCGAGCGCATCGACATGCTGCTCGACGAGGGGTCGTTCGTCGAGCTCGACGAGCTGGCACGCCACCGGTCGACGAACTTCGGGCAGCAGGCCAACCGTCCCTACGGCGACGGCGTCGTCACCGGGTACGTCACCGTCGACGGGCGGCCGGTGTGCGTCTTCGCGCAGGACTTCACGGTCTTCGGCGGCTCCCTCGGCGAGGTGTTCGGCGAGAAGATCGTCAAGGTGATGGACCTGGCGATGAAGACGGGCTGCCCGGTCATCGGCATCAACGACTCCGGCGGCGCCCGCATCCAGGAGGGCGTGGTCTCGCTCGGGCTCTACGGCGAGATCTTCCGCCGCAACGTGCACGCGTCCGGCGTCGTGCCGCAGATCTCGCTCATCATGGGACCCTGCGCCGGCGGGGCGGTGTACTCCCCCGCCATCACCGACGTCACCGTGATGGTCGACCAGACCTCGCACATGTTCATCACGGGCCCGGACGTCATCAAGACGGTGACCGGCGAGGACGTCGGCATGGAGGAGCTGGGCGGCGCCCGCACCCACAACGCGACGTCCGGCAACGCCCACTACATGGCCTCCGACGAGGACGACGCGATCGCGTACGTCAAGGAGGTGCTCGGCTACCTGCCGAGCAACAACCTGTCGGACCCGCCGGCCTACGAGGTCCCGGCCGACCTGGAGATCACGGACGAGGACCGGGAGCTCGACACCTTCGTGCCCGACTCGGCCAACCAGCCGTACGACATGCACACGGTCATCGAGCACGTCGTCGACAACACTGCCGACGGTCCCGATTTCCTCGAGCTGCAGCCGTTGTTCGCGCCGAACATCCTCGTCGGCTTCGGCCGGGTCGAGGGCCGCTCCGTCGGAGTCGTCGCGAACCAGCCGCTGCAGCTCGCCGGCACGCTCGACATCGACGCCTCGGAGAAGGCCGCGCGCTTCGTGCGGATGTGCGACGCCTTCAACGTCCCGGTGCTGACGTTCGTCGACGTCCCCGGCTTCCTGCCCGGCACCGACCAGGAGTACAACGGCATCATCCGCCGCGGCGCCAAGCTCATCTATGCGTACGCCGAGGCCACGGTGCCGCTGGTCACCGTCATCACGCGCAAGGCGTACGGCGGCGCGTACGACGTGATGGGCTCCAAGCACCTCGGGGCCGACCTCAACCTCGCGTGGCCGACGGCCCAGATCGCGGTGATGGGCGCCCAGGGGGCGGTGAACATCCTCTACCGCGCCGAGCTGAAGCGTGCCGCGGACGCCGGGGAGGACCTCGACGCCGTGCGCCAGCGCCTCATCGGCGAGTACGAGGACACGCTGGCCAACCCCTACGTCGCCGCCGAGCGAGGCTACGTGGACGCCGTCATCCCGCCGTCGCACACGCGGGTCCACGTCGTCCGAGCGCTCCGCGCGCTGCGCACCAAGCGTGAGCAGCTGCCGCCGAAGATGCACGGGAACATCCCGCTGTGAGCAGCGACGACACCCGGCCCGTGCTGCGTATCGTGCGCGGCGACGCCACTGCGGAGGAGATCGCCGCGCTCGTGACGGTCCTCGCCGCCACGTCGGGCGGGCAGTCCGGCGAGACGCCTGCGGCCGCGTCGGCCTGGAGCGACCGCGCAGCGCTCACCCGCGGCGTCCTGCCCCACGGGCCCCACGCCTGGCGGTCGTCGGCCTGGACCCGTTGAGCCGTAGGCGCTCTCAGCCGCGGTGCCGCGCCTCGTGCCCCTCGTCGACGAGCAGCGTGACGAGCTCGCGGTAGTGCACCATCGCCCGTCGCAGCTCCTCGGTGGTGGCCGCGCCGTCCTCCTCGTGGTACCTCCGCCGCGCGTCCTGCGCGGCGCGGAGCTGCTCGGCGACCTCCGGGTGGTCCGCGGCCACCAGCTCGGCGCGGGACACCCCCTCGTCGACCGGGTACCCACGCTCGGTCATCACCTCGGCGACGAGCCGGTCCGCGTCGTCCACGGCCTCGCCCGGGTGGTCGACGAAGTCGGCCTGCACCTGCTGCCACCGCGCCAGGTACCGCTCGCGGGAGGCGGGGTCGAGCGGACGCACCTGCGCCGCGTCACGCCGCTCGGCGACGTCCTCGAGGTGCTGCCGCGCGGCACGCGCGCCGCCGTGCTCGGTGACGGCGCGGTCGTACTCGGGGCCGAACCGCTCGCGCACCCGGGCGGTGCGGCGGCGGCGGGCCCCGGCAAGGGCAAGCCCCACCAGCACCAGCAGCACGACCACGACGACGAGCCACACCCACGTGTCCATGGGATCCCCATGCCCCACGGGCGGCGCGTCAAACGTGGCCGCGGGTAGGGTCCGCCCGTGAGACCCACGACCTCTGCCGCCCCCCGGACGTCGACGGCGGTCGACGCGATCGCCGACCGCCACGTCGAGGAGCTCTGCGCCCTCGACCCGCTGACCGCCACCGCACTGGGCGTCGCCGGTCACGACGCGGAGGTCACGGACCTCTCGCCGACCGGCGTCGACGAGCGCGCCGGACTCGCGCGCCGCACCCTCGCGGCGCTCGACCGCGCCGAGGCCGAGGGCGGGCTCGACGAGACCGACCGCGTCACCGTGGCGGCCATGCGCGACCGGCTCGGCCTCGGGCTCGAGATCCACGACGCCGGCCTGGGGTACGGCGGGCTCAACGTCATCGCCAGCCCGCTGCAGGGGCTGCGGGACGTCTTCGACCTCATGCCCACCGCGAGCGCCGAGCACTGGGCGACGATCGCAACCCGGCTGTCGCGGCTCGGCGACGGCGTCGCCGGCTACGTCGAGTCGCTGCGGCGGTCGGTGCGGGACGGTCACCCGCCGGCCCGCCGCCAGGTCGAGGCCTGCGTGCGGCAGGCCGAGGAGTTCTCCGCCCCGGAGACCGGCTTCTTCGCCACCTTCACCGCGGGGGCCCGGCCGGACGGCGCGGAGCCCGGTGACGCGCTGGCGAGCGACCTGCGGCGCGGCACCGAGGCGGCGTCGGCCGCGTACGCCGAGCTGGCCGACGTCCTGCGCACCGAGCTGCTGCCGGTGGCTCGGGAGCGGGACGCCGTCGGGCGGGACGAGTACGTCCTGTGGTCGCGGCTGTTCGTCGGCGCCCGCGTCGACCTGGACGAGACCTACGCCTGGGGCCTGGAGGAGCTGGCGCGCATCGAGGCCGAGATGCGTGAGGTCGCCGGCCGGATCGTGCCGGGCGGGTCGGTCCACGACGCCGTCGCGGCTCTGGACTCCGACCCGGCCCGACGCATCACCGGCAAGGAGGCGTTCCGGGAGTGGATGCAGGCCGCGTCCGACCGCGCCGTCGCGGAGCTGGCCGACGTCCACTTCGACATCCCCGAGCCGGTGCGGCGCATCGAGTGCATGATCGCGCCGACGACCTCCGGCGGCATCTACTACACCGGCCCCAGTGAGGACTTCACGCGGCCCGGCCGCATGTGGTGGGCGGTGCCCGAAGGCGTCGAGGACTTCTCGACCTGGCAGCAGACGACCACCGTGTACCACGAGGGCGTGCCCGGGCACCACCTGCAGATCGCGCAGACGATGTACCGGTCGGAGCTGCTCAACCGCTGGCGGCGCCTGCTGTCGTGGTGCTCCGGGCACGGCGAGGGCTGGGCCCTGTACGCCGAGCGGCTGATGGCCGACCTCGGCTACCTCGACGACCCGGGCGACCGGCTCGGCATGCTCGACGGCTCCGCCTTCCGCGCCATGCGCGTCGTCGTCGACATCGGCTACCACTGCGGCCTGCCGGCGCCGGCCGAGGTGGGCGGCGGCACCTGGGACGTCGAGAAGATGTGGACGTTCATGCGTGCCCACACCCTCGAGGCCGAGCCCTTCCTGCGTTTCGAGCACCTGCGCTACCTCGGCTGGCCGGGCCAGGCGCCGTCCTACAAGGTCGGCGAGCGGCTGTGGCTGGCCATCCGCGACGAGGTGCGCTCGCGCGAGGGGGACGCCTTCGACCTCAAGGCCTTCCACCGCCGCGCGCTCGACGTGGGGTCGCTGCCCCTCGACGTCCTGCGCTCTACCCTGCTGCGGTGATCCTGTCGTCCCGCCACCTCGCAGGGTGGCGGTGGGTGTGGGCCACGTCATAGGCGCCGCCCGGAATGGTCCACCGCTGCCGACGGCTGCAACCCGACGGCATGAGCAACCCGTGGCACCTCACCGAGCGCCTGCACGTCGACCTCCGGCGGCAGGCGAGCTGCGCCTGTCGCGTCTGAGCAGCACCCTCCACCCCCTGCTCGGACCACTCGAAAGGCACTCACGTGCTCAGCGCACTCAAGCGCACGCCCTTCGGCGTGCAGGTTCTGCTCGGCCTCCTGCTCGGCGTCGTGCTCGGCGTCGCCGCCCGCTCGATGGGTCCCGTCGGCGAGGCGGGCGACCCCAACTGGCTGACCTCCACCCTCGAGACGATCGGCTCCAACTTCGTCACGCTGCTGCGCGCCGTCGTCCCCCCGCTCGTGTTCCTCGCCATCGTCGCGAGCATCGCCAACCTGAAGCAGGTCACCAACGCGGCGCGGCTCGCCGGGCGCACGCTGCTGTGGTTCGGCATCACCGCGCTGGTGTCCGTCGCGATCGGCATCACGCTCGGCCTGGTCACCAACCCCGGCCTCCACACCACCGTCGACGCGTCGGCCGCCGAGGCGCCGGGCCGCACCGGCTCGTGGCTCGACTTTCTCACCGGCATCATCCCCGGCAACGTCCTGGGCCTGCAGGCCTCGACGTCCGCCGCCGAGGACGGCTCGCTGACGACGAGCCTGTCGTTCAACGTGCTGCAGATCATCGTCGTCGCCATCGCCGTCGGCGTCGCCGCGCTCAAGGCCGGTGACGTCGCCGAGCCGTTCCTGGCGTTCAACCGCTCGGCGCTCGCCGTCGTCCAGAAGGTGCTGTGGTGGATCATCCGCCTCGCGCCGATCGGCACCGTCGGCCTGCTCGGCCGCGCCGTCGCCCAGTACGGCTGGGACGCCCTCGCCCCGCTGGGCGTCTTCGTCGCCGACGTGTACGCCGGCCTCGCGATCGTGCTGCTGGTGCTGTACCCGATGGTCCTGCGGCTCAACGGACTCAGCCCGCTGCGGTTCTTCGCCGGCGCCTGGCCGGCGATCCAGCTGGCGTTCGTGTCGCGCTCGTCGATCGGCACCCTTCCGGTGACCGAGCGGGTCACCGAGCGCAACCTCGGCGTCTCGGGCGGCTACGCCTCGTTCGCCGTCCCGCTCGGCGCCACCACGAAGATGGACGGCTGTGCCGCGATCTACCCCGCCCTGGCGGCGATCTTCGTCGCGCAGTTCTTCGGCGTCGAGCTCGGCGTCCTCGACTACCTGCTCATCGCGTTCGTCTCGGTCGTCGGCTCGGCCGCCACCGCCGGGGTCACCGGCGCGACGGTGATGCTCACGCTCACGCTGTCGACGCTCGGCCTGCCGCTCGAGGGCGTCGGCCTCTTGCTGGCCGTCGACCCCATCCTCGACATGGGCCGCACCGCGGTGAACGTGGCGGGCCAGGTGCTCGTGCCGACGATCGTGGCCAAGCGCGAGGGCATCCTCGACGTCGACCGGTACGACTCGACCAGCGCCGGCGACCCGTTCGCGGACGACGAGCCGCGCGTCGGCGTCCGGCCGGAGCCCGTCCCGGCCGCCGCCTGACCCCCCTTGCGACCTCTGGAGGGTTTGCGGGGTCTCGTGGTGCCGTGAGACCCCCACAACCCTCCAGAGGTCGCTGCTGGTTAGCCTCCGGTAGTGCCGACGCTCGTCCTCGCCTCCGCCTCCCCCGCGCGCCTGTCGACCCTGCGGTCGGCAGGCGTCGAGCCGGTGGTCGTCGTGTCCGCCGTCGACGAGGACGACGTCGTGCGCCGGTACGGCGTGACGGACGCCGAGGACGTCGCCCTCGTGCTCGCCAAGGCCAAGGCCGAGGACGTCGCGGGGCGAGCCGAGGTCCCCGACGCGAGCGTCGTCCTGGGCTGCGACTCGGTGCTCGAGCTGGACGGCGAGGTGCACGGCAAGCCGGCGGACGCCGCGGAGGCGGCGGCCCGGTGGCGGCGGATGCGCGGCCGCGCGGGCGTGCTGCACACCGGCCACTGGGTGGTCGACACCCGCGACACGGGTGACGGCGGCACGGGCGCCACGCTCGGCGCCGTCGCCTCGACGACGGTGCACTTCGCGTCGGTGACGGACGACGAGATCGCCGCCTACGTGGCCACCGGCGAGCCGCTGCGCGTCGCCGGCGCCTTCACGGTCGACGGCCTCGGCGGCGCCTTCGTGCGGGGCGTCGAGGGCGACCACCACACCGTCGTCGGGCTGAGCCTGCCCATGCTGCGCGACCTGCTCGGGCAGATCGGCGTCGCCTGGACCACGCTCTGGGACGACCGACCCCCGGCGCCCTGAGCGGGTCTCAGACCGGCGGGACGCCGCGCCTCTTGTCGGCGAAGTGCCGGTCGCGGCGCGCGGCGTAGCGGAAGCGCCGGATCAGCTCCGCGCGCAGGTCGGCCGGCTCGACGACCCCGTCGAGCACCAGGTCGGAGACGAGGCGCTCGAGGTCGACGTCCTGCTCGTACTCGGCCCGCTTCCGCGCGACGAACGCGGCGCGCTCGGCGTCGTCCTCGATGGCCTTGATCTTGTTGGCGTACACGGCGTTCACTGCCGCCTCCGGTCCCATCACCGCGATGCGCGCGGTCGGCAGGGCGAGCGCGGCGTCCGGCGCGAAGCCCGGGCCGGCCATCGCGTACAGCCCTGCGCCGTATGCCTTTCGGACGACGACGCTGATCTGCGGCACGGTCGCCTCGGAGACCGCCGTCACCATCTTCGCGCCATGGCGGATGATGCCGCCGCGCTCGACCTCGCTGCCGATCATGAACCCTGGGACGTCGGCCAGGTAGAGCAACGGCACGTTGAACGCGTCGCACCACCAGATGAACCGGGCGGCCTTGTCGGCGCTGTCGCTGAACAGCACCCCGCCCTTCACCATCGAGTTGTTGGCGACGATGCCGACCGTCTCGCCGTCCAGCCTGCCGAGGCCGGTGACGAGCTCGGCGGCGAACAGCGGCTTGACCTCGAAGAAGGAGTCGTCGTCGACGATGCCGTCGATGACGTCGTGGACGTCGAAGGGCTGGCTCTCGACCTCGGGCACCACCGTGTCGTCGAGCGGGGAGGCGGGCGGCTCGGCGTGGTACGTCGGCGGCTTCTCACGCCAGCTCGACGGCAGGTAGGAGAACAGGAGCCGCGCCTGCTCGATCGCGTCCTCGTCGTCCGTCGCGAGCAGGTCTCCCACGCCGGAGACGGTACAGTGCATGCGGGCGCCGCCCATCTCCTCCAGGGTGACCTTCTCGCCGACGACCATCTCGGCCATCCGGGGGCTGCCGAGGTACATCGACGCGTTGCCCTCGACCATGATGACGACGTCGCAGAAGGACGGGATGTACGCGCCGCCCGCCGCCGACGGGCCGAACAGGCAGCAGATCTGCGGCACCTTTCCCGACAGCGCCACCTGGTTGTGGAAGATGCGGCCGGCCCCTCGGCGTCCGGGGAAGAGCTCCACCTGGTCGGTGATGCGGGCCCCCGCCGAGTCGACGAACCAGAAGACCGGCAGCTCCTCGCGCAGTGCCGCCTCGGTCGCGCGCACGATCTTCTCGACGGTGCGGGCCCCCCACGAGCCGGCCTTCACGGTCGGGTCGTTCGCGACGACGATCGCGGGTCGCCCGTCGACGGTCCCGCGGCCGGTCACCACGCCGTCCGCGGGCAGGCCCTCGGCGGTCGCATTGGCGTACCGGCCGTCCTCGACGAAGCTGCCCTCGTCGAACAACAGGGCGATGCGGTCGCGCACGTACAGCTTGCGCTGGCTCACGAGCTTCTCCGCCGCCTTGTCGGTCGGCGCCGCGGAGCGCTGGAGCGCCTCGTGCAGCCGCTTGCGGACGTCCTGCACCCGCGGGTCGGTGGGGTGGCTCATGGCGTCACTCTCCCAGGGGACGTCGTGTGATCACGCGACATCTGCGTCGTCCTGGAGACACGGCCGTCGTGCTCAGTCCACGGGGAGGCCGAGGCCGCGGGAGATGACCAGTCGCTGGACCTCCGACGTCCCCTCGCCGATCTCGAGGATCTTCGCGTCCCGGTAGAACCGGGCGACCGGGTACTCCTCCATGAAGCCGTTGCCGCCGAAGACCTGCGTGGCGGTGCGGGTGGCCGACACGGCGGCCTCGGACGAGAAGAGCTTGGCGATGGACGCCGCCTGCTTCACCTCGGCGAGCGGGCGGCGCCCGGCGGTGTGCTCGTCCTTGAGCCAGGCCGCCTTGTAGGTCAGCAGCCGCGCCGCCTCGACCGCGACGGCGAGGTCCGCGACGGCGAACGCGACACCCTGGTTGGCGCCGATGGGCCGGCCGAAGGCGACGCGCTCCTTGGCGTAGCGCTGGGAGGCCTCGAGGCAGGCCTGCGCGAGCCCCACGGCGAGAGCCGAGATCGCGATGCGGCCGTCGTCCAGCGTGGCGAGGAACTGCTGGAAGCCCTTACCGCGTTCCCCCAGCAGGTTGGACGCCGGCACCCGGCAGCCGGAGAAGGTGAGTCCGTGGGTGTCGGAGGCGTGCCAGCCGAGCT
Organism: Actinomycetes bacterium; assembly: GCA_046566185.1. Lineage (GTDB taxonomy): Bacteria > Actinomycetota > Actinomycetes > Actinomycetales > SCSIO-59966 > SCSIO-59966. Next base: position 8,740 of record JBKHXE010000130.1, read on the forward strand.
TGCGGTAGGCGGGCTCGACGGTGAACCCCGGCGTGCCGGACGGCACCATGATCGCGCTGAGCTCCGGGCGACCGTCCTCGCGTTGGCCGGTGCGCGCCGTGACGGTCACGACGGACGTGATCTCGGTCCCCGAGTTGGTGATGAAGGCCTTCGCGCCGTCGACCACCCACTCGTCACCGTCGAGGCGGGCCCTGGTGCGGGTGGCGCCGGCGTCCGACCCGGCGTCCGGCTCGGTGAGGCCGAACCCGGCGAGGGCTCGCCCGGCGACGAGGTCGGGCAGCCAGCGCTGCCGCTGCTCGTCGTCCCCGAAGGTGAGGATCGGGTTGATGCCCAGGCCGACACCGGCGGACAGCGTGATGCCCACCGACTGGTCGACGCGGCCGAGCTCCTCGATCGCGACGCACAGCGACGTGAAGGCGCCCTCCTCGAGGCCCGCGCCGCCGTACTCCTCGGGCACCACGAGACCGAACAGCCCGAGGTCGCCCATCATCGGCACGAGGTGGACAGGGAAGTGGTGGTCGCGGTCCCACCGCTCGATGTGCGGCGCGACCTCGGCCTCGGCGAACTCGCGGACGACCCGACGGAAGTCCTCGTGCTCCTCGGACAGCTCGAAGGCCATGGACCACTCCTCGACACAGCGCTTGACGTTGACGTCAACGTAAAGCACGCTCTGCCGCATGGCAAGGTCCACGGCGGAGCGCGAGTGGACGATCGCGCAGCTCGCCGACGAGTTCGGCGTCACGCACCGCGCGATCCGGTACTACGAGGACCAGGGGCTCATCTCGCCCGAACGGCGCGGGACGCAGCGGGTGTTCCACCCGCGCGACCGCGTGCGGCTCGCCCTGGTGCTGCGCGGCAAGCGGATCGGGTTCGACCTGGAGAAGATCCGCCGGATCGTGGACATGTACGACGAGTCGCCGGGCGAGGTGGGCCAGCTGCACTACCTGCTGGCCGAGGTGGCCGAGCGCCGCGCCGAGCTCGAGCAGCGGCGCGCTGACATCGAGCAGACCCTGGCCGAGCTCGACGACCTCGAGGCCCGGTGCCGCGCCGACCTGGCGAGGCTCGCCGGCCGGCCACCCACCCTCCCTCCGTGATCGAGCCTGTTGCTTGGAGTTCTGCGGTGGATTTCCACGGTGGGCCGAGGTTGTTGTCTCTCGCGGGTGGGTCCTTGGCGGGAGGGGGGACGCTCGCGGGCGTCGGAGCCGCCGACTGGGG
>JBKHXE010000131.1:0-12277 GCA_046566185.1 Actinomycetes bacterium
GCCGGCCATCGAGAGCCACGGCTCGTTGACGTTCAGCGTCGGCGCCATCGGCGGGTTCCTCGGCACCACCACGAGCCTGAACGGGGTGGCGCCTGCTCTGTTGCTGACCGGGTCGAGGGCGACTGCACGCACGCTCGTCGCCGACCTGGCGGCCTTCTTCGTCGTCGGGAACATCCTGACGCTGGCAGCTCTGTTCCTCAACTGACACGGGGCCTCCACAGCGATCTGGCCGATGCTGGCCGTCTGGATCCCGGTCGGCCTGCTCGGCAACCACCTCGGTGTCTCACTCGGTCCCTCCTTGCCCCAGCTGCTGTTTCGCCGCCTTACGCTGACCGTGATCGCCATCAGCGGCGCGCTCTCCACGTTCGAGGCCCTGTGACCCGGGGGCGGACTCGCGTCTGCGAGCGGTCCCCCGTCCAGCCAGCCCTCAGCGGGGAGGAGACGGGACGGACGACCGGGGGGACACCGCGATGTGGGCCAGTGCCTCAGCCGGGCCGCGCAGCCGTCGTCGCCACTGCCAGACCGCTCTCAGGGGCCGGTCGAGCCTCACGTCCGCTATCGGCACCTCTACCAGTCGGCCGGCCTCGACGTCCTGTGCGACCGCAAGCCGGCTCAGGACGGCGGGGGCCTCCCCGCTCTCCACCGCGACCTTGACGGCAGTGTTGGAAGACAGTTCGAGCAACGGCTCCTGCAAAGCATGCCGACGTCCGAGCAGCTGCTCGAGCGAGGTGCGGGTGCCGGATCCCGGCTCACGCACGACGAGCCGGGTCGCGGCAAGCTCGGCGGCGAGCAGTGGACGCCGACGACGCGCCCAGGGATGCAAGGGGCCAACGACCACGGTCAGGCGGTCGGTGGCGAACCGCCGACCCGAGACGTCACGGGGCATCGACACGGATTCGATGAACCCGATGTCGACGGTGTCCCGGCGCACCAAGTCTGCGACACCCTCGGAGTTGGCCACCTCCAGCCCGACACGGACCTCGGGCTCGACATGCCGCAGCGCCACCAGCCAGCCGGGCACCAGATACTCCGCGACGGTCATGCTCGCCGCCACTCGGAGTGTCGCCCGAGCCTCTTGGCGCAGCGCCTCGGTGCCGCCGAGCAGGTCGGTCACAGCGGTGAGGCAAGCCCGCGCCCAGTCGACGACCAGCTGGCCGTGCGGGGTGAGGCGGGACCCGGTGCGCGTGCGTACCAGTAACTGCAGGCGCAACTCACGCTCGAGGGTGTCGAGCGCTCGGCTTGCGGAAGCCTGACTGACTCCCTGGCGCTCCGCGGCCTTGCCGATACTTCCGAGCTCGGCGACGAGCACCAGCAGCTCCAGGCTGGGGAGGCGGGGCCACTTGCCTCCAGGCTCGTGCTGCACGGCTGAACTCATACCGTTCCCCATGGAGAGGTTCCCCGCACGGTGGACAGGGGACCGCTGTACCCGCCCACTGACCGTAGCGGCTGGTCCGCGGGCACTGCGCGCCCGTCAAGGCCGGACTTCCTTTCGCGCTCAGGCGATGAGCGACCGCAGCACGTACTGCAGGATGCCGCCGTTGCGGTAGTAGTCGGCCTCGCCCGGGGTGTCGATGCGCACGCGCGCGTCGAACTCGACCGTCTCGCCCGACTCCTTGGTGGCGGTCACCTTCACGGTCCGCGGCGTCCGGCCCTCGTTGAGGGCGGTGACCCCGCTGACGTCGAACGTCTCCGTGCCGTCGAGCCCCAGCGACGCGGCGGACTCGCCGTCCGGGAACTGCAGCGGCAGCACGCCCATCCCGATGAGGTTGGAACGGTGGATCCGCTCGTAGCTCTCGGCGATGACGACGCGGACGCCGAGCAGGCGGGTGCCCTTGGCGGCCCAGTCGCGGCTGGAGCCGGAGCCGTACTCCTTGCCGGCCAGCACGACCAGCGGCGTCCCCTGCTCGGCGTAGTGCTGGGCCGCGTCGTAGATCGTGGTCTGCTCGCCACCCGCGGTGAAGTCGCGGGTGAAGCCGCCCTCGACGCCGTCCAGCAGGAGGTTCTTCAGCCGGATGTTGGCGAACGTGCCGCGGATCATCACCTCGTGGTTGCCGCGCCGGGAGCCGTAGGAGTTGAAGTCCTTGCGGTCCACGCCGTGCTCCGACAGGTACGTCCCCGCCGGGCTGTCGGCCTTGATCGAGCCCGCCGGGCTGATGTGGTCGGTCGTCACCGAGTCACCGAGCAGGGCCAGCACGCGGGCGCCGCTGACGTCGGTCACCGGCTCCGCCTCGCGCCCCATTCCGTCGAAGTACGGGGGCTTGCGCACGTAGGTCGACTCGGGGTCCCAGGCGAACGTCTCGCCCTCGGGGGTCGGCAGGGAGCGCCAGCGCTCGTCGCCGGCGAACACGTCGGCGTAGTCGGTGGTGAACATGTCCTTGCTGATCGCCTCGTCGATGACCCGCTGCACCTCGGCCGGGGTCGGCCAGATGTCCCGCAGGAAGACGTCGTTGCCGTCGCCGTCGGTGCCGATCGGCTCGTTCTCGACGTCCCAGTCCATCGTGCCGGACAGGGCGTAGGCGATGCACAGCGGCGGCGACGCCAGGTAGTTCATCTTGACGTCCGGGTTGATCCGGCCCTCGAAGTTGCGGTTGCCGGACAGGACGCTGACGACCGCGAGGTCGTTCTCCTGCACCGCGTTCGAGACAACCTCGGGCAGTGGGCCGGAGTTGCCGATGCACGTCGTGCAGCCGTAGCCGACGAGGTGGAAGCCGAGCTTCTCCAGGTACGGGACGAGCCCGGCCTTCTCGTAGTAGTCCATGACGACCTTGGAGCCCGGCGCGAGGGACGTCTTCACCCACGGCTTGCTCGTCAGGCCCTTCTCGACCGCCTTCTTCGCCAGCAGACCGGCGGCGACCATCACCGACGGGTTGGAGGTGTTGGTGCACGAGGTGATCGAGGCGATGGCGACGTGGCCGTGGTCGAGCACGACCTCGGTGCCGTCGTCCATCGTGACCGGCACCGTGCGGGTCGGCCGGTCGGCCTCGGCGTGGACGACGTGCGGCCGGTCGGTCTCGCGCACCGGCGAGTCCGGGGTCGGCGCGTCGCTCGCCGGGAAGCTGCCGACGACCGCCTCGTCGACGTCGTCGTCCGGCGCGTAGTCGACGAGAGCGCCGCGGAAGGCCTGCTTGGCGTCGCTCAGCGCCACCCGGTCCTGCGGGCGCTTCGGCCCCGCGATGCTCGGCACGACGGTCGACAGGTCGAGCTCGAGGTACTCGGAGAACCGCGGCTCGCGCGACGTGTCGTGCCAGAGCCCCTGCTCCTTGGCGTAGGCCTCGACGAGCGCGACCTGCTGGTCGCTGCGCCCGGTGAGCCGCAGGTAGTCCAGCGTCACGTCGTCGATCGGGAAGATGGCGCAGGTGGAGCCGAACTCCGGGCTCATGTTGCCGATCGTGGCGCGGTTGGCGAGCGGCACCGCGGCGACGCCGTCGCCGTAGAACTCGACGAACTTCCCGACCACGCCGTGCCGGCGGAGCATCTCGGTGATGGTGAGGACGACGTCCGTCGCCGTCGCGCCGGCTGGGATCTCGCCGGTCAGCTTGAAGCCGACGACGCGCGGGATGAGCATGCTCACCGGCTGGCCGAGCATCGCGGCCTCCGCCTCGATGCCGCCGACGCCCCAGCCCAGCACGCCGAGGCCGTTGACCATCGTCGTGTGGGAGTCGGTGCCCACGCACGTGTCGGGGTACGCGACACCGTCGCGGTCGAACACCACCCGCGCCAGGTGCTCGATGTTGACCTGGTGGACGATGCCGGTGCCCGGCGGCACGACCTTGAAGTCGTCGAAGGCGCCCTGGCCCCACCGCAGGAACTGGTAGCGCTCGCCGTTGCGCTGGTACTCGATCTCCACGTTGCGCTCGAACGCGTCCTGGCTCCCGAAGACGTCGATGATCACCGAGTGGTCGATGACCAGCTCGGCCGGCGCGAGGGGGTTGATCCGCGTCGGGTCGCCGCCGAGCTCGGCCACCGCCTCGCGCATCGTGGCGAGGTCGACGACGCAGGGGACCCCGGTGAAGTCCTGCATGATCACGCGGGCGGGCGTGAACTGGATCTCGGTGTCGGGCTCGGCGTCCGGGTCCCAGGAGGCCAGCGCGCGGACGTGGTCGGCGGTGATGTTGGCGCCGTCCTCGGTGCGCAGGAGGTTCTCGAGCAGCACCTTGAGGCTGAACGGCAGGGCCTGCGCGCCGTCGACGGCGCCGAGGCGGTAGATCTGGTAGCTGGAGCCGCCGACCTCGAGGGTTCCCCTGGCTCCGAAGCTGTCCTTGCTCGCGGCGGTGCTCACGCTGGCTCCTTCCGTCCGACGCGGTCGCGGACCCATCCTGGCCCACGCGGGCGGCTCGTTCGAACCGACTAAGTATCTCGACGTCAAGATATCTAACCAGAGGGACGGCCGCCCCGCCAGCCCCCGGGCGAGCTCAGGGGGCCGGTGCCAGGAGCGCCACGCACTCGACGTGGTGGGTGTGCGGGAAGAGGTCGAACGCCCGCAGCCCGGCGATCGCGTACCCGGCCGTCGCGAACGTCGCCACGTCGCGCGCCAACGCGGCCGGGTCGCAGGCGACGTAGGCGACGGCCCGCGGCCGCAGGGCGGTGACGGCCTCGACCACCGCCCGCCGGGCGCCCGTGCGCGGCGGGTCGAGCACGACGACGTCGGCACAGGTCGCTCCGCCCAGCCGCGCGTCGACGCGGCCGTGGCGCACGGTCACGCCGGGCAGGTCGTGGAGGTTGCGGCGCGCGTCCGCGGCCGCGCGCGCGTCGCCCTCGACGGCGAGCACCTCGCCCGTGGCGCCGACGGCCTGCGCCAGCGCCGCCGCGAAGAGCCCGGCGCCGGCGTAGAGGTCCAGGCACCTCTCCCCGGGTCGCGGCGACAGGCCGGCCACCACCGCGCCCGCCAGCGTCGCCGCCGCACCGGCGTGCACCTGCCAGAAACCCGACCCGGTGACCCGGAACTCGCGCGCGCCGCCCGGCAGGTCGACCAGCTCGCGCACCCACGTGCGCCCGCGCACCCTGTCCACGTGCCCGTCGGCGTCGAGCCCGACCGACGTGCCGGCGTCCAGGCGCGGGAGGCGCGGGCGGCGTCCCGGCCGCGCGGGCCGCACGAGCACCAGCCGGTCGTCGGTCGCGGCGGGTGCCACGGCCTCCACGGCGGCCGCGCCCGGCCAGCGCAGCGAGGGCAGCCCCAGCTCGCGGACCCGCGGCGAGGCGATGAGGCAGTCGTCGACGACCTGGACGTCGTGCGACCGGTGCCGGCGCAGACCCAGGCGCCCGTCGGGCGTCGCCGTGAGCTGGACGCGCGTGCGCCAGCCCAGCCCGGCGTCGTCCACGCCCGGGCCGGGCACCTCCTCGACCTCGACGTCCACGTCGAGACCGGCGAGGCGCTGCAGCTGCTCGCGGACGACGTCCGTCTTGAGCCGCCGCTGCGCCGCGGGCGTCGCGTGCTGCCAGTCGCACCCGCCACACCGGCCCGGGCCGGCGAAGGGGCACGGCGCGGCCACGCGGTCGGGCGACGCCTCGATCACCTCGACGGCGTCCGCACGCCAGAACCGGTCGGACTCCTGCCCCTCGGTGACGACGGCACGCACCCGCTCGCCGGGCAGCGCGTGCCGGACGAAGACCACGCGGCCCTCGTGCCGCGCGACGCAGTGCCCGCCGTGCGCGACCGCGCCGACCTCGAGCTCGATCACGACCCCGGCCGGTCCGCCGCGCCGCCCGGGGTGCCCTGGACCGGGTCGATGCGGGCGGAGGACCGCAGCTGCCACGGCACGCTCGCGACCACCACCCCGGGCAGGAAGTGCAGGCGCGACTTCAGGCTCAGCACGCTCTGGTTGTGCAGCAACCGCTCCCACCAGTGCCCGACGACGTACTCGGGCACGTAGACCACGACCAGGTCGCGCGGGCTCTCGCGCCGCAGGCTCCGCACGTACTCGATGACCGGGCGGGTCACGTCCCGGAACGGGGAGTCCAGCACCTTGAGCGGCACCGGGATCCCGCGGCGCTCCCACTCCCGCATCAGCTGCCGGGTCTCCTCCGGGTCCACGCCGACCGTGACGGCCTCCAGCACCGACGGGCGCGAGGCACGCGCGTACGCCAGGGCCCGCAGCGCCGGCTGGTGGATCTTCGACACCAGGACGAGGCCGTGCACGCGCGACGGCAGGACGCGCGACGACGGCCCCTCCGGCACCTCCAGCTCGTGCGCCACCTGGTCGTAGTGCCGCCGGATCGCCTGCATCAGCAGGACGAGCAGCGCCATGGCCACCAGGGTGATCCAGGCGCCGCGGGTGAACTTCGTGACCAGCACGATGACGAGCACCGACCCGGTCATGACGAGACCGACGGTGTTGATCACCCGCGAGCGCAGCATCCGCCGCCGGGCGGCTGGGTCCACCGTGGTCCTCAGGTGGCGCGTCCAGTGCCGCACCATCCCCGTTTGGCTCATGGTGAACGAGATGAAGACACCGACGATGTAGAGCTGGATCAGCCGGGTGACCTGCGCGTCGAAGGCGATGATCAGCACGATCGCGGCGCCGGCGAGGGCGATGATGCCGTTGCTGAAGGCCAGGCGGTCGCCCCGGGTGTGCAGCTGACGCGGCAGCAGGCCGTCGCGCGCCAGGATCGAGCCGAGGACGGGGAAGCCGTTGAACGCGGTGTTCGCCGCGAGCACGAGGATCAGGCCCGTCACGAACGCGACGACGAAGAAGGCCGGCGGGAACGAGTCGAACACGCCGCGGGCGATCTGCCCGATCACCGGGTCCTGCTGGAAGTCCTCGCCGACGGGCTGCCCGTCGCGGAGCAGCTGCTCGGAGGGGAACTCCACGAAGTGCAGGTCCATGAGGTTGGCGAGCGCCACGATCGACAGCATCATCGTGGACGACGTCAGGCCGAGCAGGAGCAGCGTCGTCGCCGCGTTGCGGCTCTTGGGCTCCTTGAACGCGGGGACGCCGTTGCTGATGGCCTCGACCCCGGTGAGCGCGGCGGCCCCCGACGAGAAGGCCCGCAGCACGAGGAAGGCGCCGGCCAGGCCGACGAGCCCCTGCTCGAAGCCGTCCGCGGGCACGAGGTCGAGCGACGCGCTCTCCGCCTCCGGCAGGTCGCCGGCCAGCCACCGGGCGAAGCCGAACGCCGACGTCCCGAGGATGGCGACCATGAAGGCGTAGGTGGGGAACGCGAAGGCCCTCCCCGACTCCTTGACCCCGCGCAGGTTGATCGTCATCAGCAGGACGACGAGCAGGGAGGCGGTCAGCGCCTCGTGGCCGCGCAGCCAGGGGATCGCCGCGGCCGCGTACTGGGCCCCCGACGAGACCGACACCGCGACGGTGAGCACGTAGTCGACGAGCAGGGCGCTGCCGACGGTGAGTCCGGCCGAGCGCCCGAGGTTGGTCGTGACGACCTCGTAGTCGCCGCCGCCCGAGGGGTAGGCGTGCACGTTCTGCCGGTAGGACGTCACCACGACGAGCAGCACGACGACGACCGCCAGCGCCACCCACGGCGAGACGGCGTACGCGGCGACGCCGGCGAACGCCAGCGTGAGCATGATCTCGTCGGGCGCGTACGCCACGGACGACAGGGCGTCGGAGGCGAACACCGGCAGGGCGAGCCGCTTCGGCAGCAGGGTGTGGGACAGCCGTTCGCTGCGGAAGGGGCGTCCCACGAGCACGCGCTTGGCGGCGTCCACGATGTCCGGCACGGGCGACCATGCTAGGCGCGCCCGAGCCGTCGTCCGTGCACCCTGACGGGCGTGTAGCGTGCGACGGGAACCGGCGGTGCCCCACCGCCGGGCGCGTCGCCGAGGGAGGACCGGTGCACTTCGTGATCATGGGGTGCGGTCGGGTGGGCGCGACGCTGGCCCACAGCCTCGAGGAGCACGGGCACAGCGTGGCGGTCGTGGACCAGAACCCCGAGGCGTTCCGGCGCCTGGGCAGCCACTTCGGCGGTACGACGGTCACCGGTGTGGGCTTCGACCGCGACACCCTGCGCGACGCCCGCGTCGAGGACGCCTACGCCTTCGCCGCCGTGAGCAGCGGTGACAACTCGAACATCCTCGCCGCCCGGGTGGCGCGGGAGACCTTCGGCGTCGCGAACGTCGTGGCCCGCATCTACGACCCGCGGCGGGCGGAGGTCTACGAGCGGCTCGGCATCCCGACGGTCGCGACGGTCCGCTGGACGTCGGACCAGATGCTCCGCCGGCTGCTGCCCCGCGGCGCGGCGCTCGAGTTCCGCGACGCCAGCGGCTCGGTCGCCCTGGCCGAGGTGAGCGTGCACCGCGACTGGGTGGGCCGACCGCTGACCGACCTCGAGCACGCGTCCGGCGGGCGCGTCGCCTTCCTCACCCGGCTCGGTGACGGCCTGGTGCCGACCCCGGGCACGGTCTTCCAGGAGGGCGACCTCGTGCACGTCGTCATGCAGACCGGTGACGCGCCGCGGATCGAGCGGGTGCTCGGCAAGCCGCCCGAGGAGGCCTCTCGATGAAGGTCGTCATCGCGGGCGCGGGCAGCGTGGGGAGGTCGATCGCGCGCGAGCTGCTCGACAACGGCCACCAGGTGCTCCTCGTCGACAAGGAGCCCCGCGCCATCAAGATGCAGTCGGTGCCGGACGCCGACTGGCTGCTCGCCGACGCCTGCGAGATCTCCGCGCTCAGCGAGGCCGGGCTCGACGCGGCCGACGTCGTGGTCGCGGCGACCGGTGACGACAAGGCCAACCTCGTCGTCTCCCTGCTGGCCAAGACGGAGTACGGCGTGCCGCGCACCGTCGCGCGCGTCAACAACCCCAAGAACGAGTGGATGTTCGACGAGGCATGGGGCGTCGACGTCGCGGTCTCGACGCCGCGCCTCATGACCGCCCTCGTCGAGGAGGCCGTCGCCATCGGCGACCTCGTGCGCATCTTCACCTTCCAGCAGGGCCACGCGTCGATGGTGGAGCTCACCCTGCCGGAGGACTCCTCGCTCGCCGGGACGCCGGTCGGGGACGTCGCGTGGCCGCCGGACACGGTGCTGGTCTGCATCATCCGTGAGGAGCGGCCGATCGCACCCACCCCGGACGACGCTCTGGAAGGCCTGGACCAGCTGCTGCTCATCACCGTGCCGGGCCAGGAGGACGCCCTGCAGAAGCTGCTGGCGCCGACGAGCTGAGACGCGCGGTCAGCGGGGCGTCGCGGCGGGCACCCGCCGCAGCACCAGCCAGGTGAGCCAGGCCGTCAGCGCGAACAGCGGCACCCCCATGACGAGGCGGGCCACACCGAGCGCCCCCACGGCCCCCGCGAAGTACAGGGGCAGCTGCACCACGAGACGCAGCGCGAACATGCCGACCCACAGCCACGTCACCTGCCGGTAGGCCCGCAGCCGGCGCGGGTCGTGCCGCCACGCCAGGCCCTCGCCGACGAGGGGGCCGATGAGCAGGCCGATGACCGGGAAGGGTCCCCACGCCGGGACCGGGCCGACTCGCGGGTAGCGCACGGTGGACGCGGCGTAGACGACGGCGTAGCCGATGTTGAGCAGGAAGCCGGGGGCGTAGAAGTCGACGGCGTCCCCGGTACGGGACGCCGCCCAGGCGCAGATGCCGACACCGATGAGCCCCCCGAGGGCCTGGGTCGGGTTGCTGCGGGTCACGACCCGCGCGACCACGAGCAGGCCCGCGGCGAGCAGGGACGCCGTCAGCGCCGAGCCGAGCTCGCGCGTCACGGTGAACCAGCTGACGAACAGCAGTCCCGGCAGGACCGCCTCGACGACCCCTCGCGGGCCGCCGACCGCCTCGGCGAGGGAGAAGTCCTCGCCCGCCGCCTGCGCGATGCCGCCGGTGCGGGCACGCGTGGCGTCCCGCAGGGCCCGGCGGGTCACCGGGGGCTCGGACGTCACGGCGAGGTGCCGCAGTGCAGCCGGTACCGGGGGTTGTACATCACGCTGCGCCCGTGGCCGCACGACACGAGGCCCTCGACCCAGACGCGGCGGCCGGGCTCGATGCCCGCGATCTCGCGCCGTCCCAGCCAGATGACCGACAGGGTGCCCGAGCCGTCGAAGAGCTCGGCCTCCAGCGCGGGGACGCCGCCGCGCGGGCGCAGCGTCACCGTGCGCAGCACGCCGCACACGGTGGTGCGGTTTCGGTCACGCAGCAGCGCGCAGGGCGTGCCGCCCATGGCGGCCGACCGCTCGGCCTCCTCGACCGCCACGAGCTCCTCGCGCTCCGCGGTCAGCCGTGACAGCACCGACCGAAGACGACCCTTGCCCGGGGGCCGCACCGACGTGGTCATGTCACCAGGGTAGGGCGGAGGTGCAGCGGTTCGCCGCGGGGTCGTCAGGGTGTCTCACCGGTGTCGCCGGCGCCGCCGGTGGCGACCTGCGGCTCGTCCTGCCCGGCGGGGCCAGCGGACGGGGTCGCCGGCATCGTCAACGGCAGCAGGTCCCGCGGCGCCATCGCCTCGGTCCCCCGCACGACCACGGTCTGCCGCACCACCTCCTCCAGTGGCCCGGCGGCGGCCTCGTCGGCCGCGGCGGGGCCGCTGAAGACGCCGCGCAGGAACCACCGGGGGCCGTCGACGCCGATGAACCGGGCGGGGCGGTGCCCGGTCCGGCCGTCGCTCGTGCGGACGGGCAGCCGCGCGAGCAGCTCCTGGCCGAAGCTGCCGTCGATCTCGTCGGCGGTGCCGCCGGACGACGTCACCTGCGTCGCGATCTCGGAGCGGATCTCGTCCCAGATGCCCTCGCTGCGGGGCGCGGCGAACGCCTGGAGCTGCACCGTCGAGCCGGCGAGCCCGATGGTCGCCGCGATGACCCGCTGGGTCTTCTCCTCGAGCTCGGGACGCAGCTGCATGCCGGGTCGGGGCGGCACCCGCAGGGCGCCGAGGTCGACACGGGTCATGCCGTCGGTCACCTCGGCCTCGTCGTACGGCCCCGGCCGCGTCGGCTGACCGGACGGTCCGGAGACGTCCGCAGCGACGACGTCGGGGTCACCGACGGGCTCGGTCGCGGCGTCCGGCCGCGGCTCGGTCTCCTCCGGCGCGGTCCGGCGCCTGCGGAAGAGGCTCACTGCTGCTCACCTTCTCGGGGGTCGGTGTTCGTCGGTGGCGAACCGGTGAGGCCGCCGGTCGAGCCGTGACCACCCGCGCCGCGCGCCGAACCGGGCAGCGAGGCGACCGGCACGAAGCGGGCCCGCTCGACGCGCTGCACGACGAGCTGCGCTATCCGGTCGCCGCGGCGCAGGGTCACCGCCTGCTCGGGGTCGGTGTTCACCAGCGTCACGAGGATCTCGCCACGGTACCCCGCATCGACGGTGCCCGGACCGTTGAGCGTCGTCACGCCGTGGCGGGCGGCGAGGCCCGACCGCGGGTGGACGAAGGCGGCGTACCCGTCCGGCAGCGCGATCGCGACGCCCGTCGGGACGCTGGCCCGGTGCCCTGGCGCGAGCACCACGTCGACGCGAGCCACCAGGTCGGCGCCCGCGTCACCGGGGTGTGCGTAGGCCGGGGGCGGCAGGTCAGGGTCGAGGAGGTGCAGGAGCACCTCGACGCCGGTCGAGGTCACGACGGGTGACCCTACCCGTGGCCGGCGCCCGACCCGGCGCGTGCCACGCTGGCCCCGTGCAGCACCCGGTGACGACCTCCCCCGGCTACTCGGAACGGCTGTGGCCCTCGTGGCCGACGTGGCTGATCGCGCCGGGTCTCGGTCTGGGCACGGCGCTGTCCGTGCTGCCGGTGGGTGTCACGCCGTCGCTCGTGGCGGCGGCGGTCGTGACGGCCGCCGTGGTCGCCGGCCTGGTCGCCGCCAGCCCGGTGGTCCGGGTCGCGGACGGCGAGCTGTGGGCCGGCCGGGCGCACGTGCCGGTCGGCCTGCTCGGCGAGCCGGTGGCTGCGGACGGCGAGGAGGCCCGGCTGGAGCGGGGGCCGCGCCTGGACGCCCGGGCCTACCTGTGCATCCGGGGCTGGGTGCGACCCGTGGTGCGCGTCCCGCTCCGCGACCCGGCCGACCCCACCCCCTACTGGCTGCTGTCGACGCGCCGTCCCGCCGCGCTGGTCGACGCGGTGCGGGCGGCGCGGCAGCCGGGCTAGGACGTCAGGCGGCACACTCCTTGCACACGAGCTGACCGCCGGCGTCGCTCGCCAGCTGGCTGCGGTGGTGGACCAGGAAGCAGCGCGAGCACGTGAACTCGTCGGCCTGGCGCGGCAGCACACGGACCGACAGCTCCTCGTTGGACAGGTCGGCGCCGGGCAGCTCGAAGCCCTCGGCCGCCTCGGCCTCGTCCTCGTCGACCTTCCCCGAGTTCTTGTCGGTACGGCGCGCCTTCAGCTCCTCGATCG